>JAJEFL010000200.1:0-21604 GCA_022820435.1 Rhodothermales bacterium | reverse complement strand
CTTACTCTCTACGAAGATGCGGTATTATCGTGCAATCCTGTTTACCGTTCTGATTGCAGTCTCGGGGACTGTGCAGGCACAATCCGGCCGAATCCCGGTGGCCTCCGACAGCGGCATGGTGGTTTCCAGCCACTATCTGGCTTCCGAAGTGGGGATGGAGGTCCTCCGAAGCGGGGGCAATGCAGTAGACGCTGCCATCGCAACGGCGTTTGCACTCGCCGTCACACTTCCTTCGGCCGGAAATATTGGAGGTGGGGGATTTCTGGTCTATCACAGTGCAGACGGCGAGGTGACCACCTTTAATTTCAGGGAAAAAGCACCTTTAGCTGCCACGGAAACGATGTTTCTTGGGCCTGACGGTGAAGTGCAGGATAACTCCAATCATGAGGGGCCGCTTTCCGTCGGTGTCCCCGGCACGGTCGCCGGGCTCTGGCTTGCCCATCAGCGTCTGGGAACGGCCGACTGGGCGACTCTGGTGGAGCCGGCAGTTCAACTGGCCGCGGAGGGCTTTCCCTCCACGCGTGCCATGCAGTGGTTTCTGGAGCAGCTTGCACAACGGTCGAATCCTCTCTACACAGCAACCCGTCGGGCTTTTCTAAAGGGTGGCACCGAGGTCTTCAAGCCAGGAGAGATCTGGAAGCAGCCGGATCTGGCCGGTTCACTCGCCCGCATCCGGGATCATGGACATGATGGATTCTATCAGGGAGAGACTGCGCGGCTTTTGAGTGAATTCATGGCCCGCCACGGCGGCCTGATCACCATGGAGGATCTCGCCCTGTATGAAGCGGAGGAGTTACCCCCGGTGCAGGGAAGCTTCGGTGACTACAACATCTACTCCATGCGTCCTCCCAGCAGCGGAGGCGTGGCAGTCCTTACCATGCTCAATATTCTGGAAGGATATGACCTTGCATCACTCGGCCATAACTCCGCCCAGTATCTGCATCTGTTGACGGAGGCGATGCGACGGGCATTTTCAGATCGTGCAGAACATCTTGGGGATCCGAATTTCAATCCGGACATGCCCGTGGAGCATTTGATCAGCAAAGCGCATGCGAATCGACTTCGGAGCACCATTCACAATGAAATGGCTTCCGAGAGTGATCCCGAACGGTTCAGCAGCCTGTACCTGCCGCCGGCCGAAAGCGAAGAAACGACCCATCTCTCCGTCGTGGATGCAGCAGGAAATGCAGTTTCGCTGACCTACACCCTTGAGCACAGCTACGGTTCGCAGATTGTCGCAGATGGAACTGGATTTCTGTTGAACAATGAGATGGGGGATTTCAATCCAGTTCCGGGGAATACGAATGTATCCGGCCGCATCGGCACGCCTGCGAACCTTGTTGCTCCCCAAAAACGGATGCTGAGCAGCATGACTCCCACGATTGTCGCGAAGGACGGAAAACCGTTCATCGTCGTGGGAACTCCCGGCGGCCGTACAATCATCAACACGGTCCTTCAGATCATTCTCAATGTGACCGTGTTTGAGATGGACATTGCACAGGCGGTGGAAGCCTCCCGTATTCATCACCAGTGGCTGCCGGACATCACCAGTTTTGAGTCGTGGGGAATCTCCCCTGACACCCAGGTACTGTACGAGGCCAAAGGGCACCGGGTACGGTATCGCACCTCTCAGGGGCGTGCGCATTGCATTATGATCCGAGGCGGCACGCTTTACGGCGCAGCCGATTCACGCAGCTATGACGGACGAGCCATTGGATTCTAAGCCCCGTACACTCCGACGTGTCCTGACGACCGTGGACACCTCTGCGGTTCTGATTGGCATTACCATTGGAGCAGGCATCTTTGCTGTACCACAGCAGATCGCATTGAACATGAGTTCATTCAGCCAGATCATCTGGCTGTGGGTGGGCTGTGGGGCACTGGCTTTCGTTGGCTACCTCATTTATGCTGAACTGGGCACGCGCCTTCCTGTCACGGGCGGGGAATATGTGTATATCCGCCGCGCTTTCGGCCCGCTGGCCGGGTTCATCTTTGGATGGGCCCAGATCTTTATCATCCGGTCCAGCCCGCTGGCCGGCCTTTCGCTGGTTACCGTTGCCTACTTTGAGTTTTTTGTAGACCTGCTTCCCTGGCAGGAAACGGTGATGGCACTCAGTATTATTGCCGCTCTCTGCTACCTGAATTACACTGGAATCCAACGTGCCAAAATCTATCAGAATTTTTCAACCGTTGTGAAAGCGGGCGGTCTCCTGCTTTTGGTGATCATTGCGCTGATCGCCCTTCCAGGCAGCGAAGACAAACTTGGAGAGACGGCAGCCAGCCAAAGCAGACTCGGATTCACCGGGAGTATTGCCGACTCGCTACTTTTGGTTCTCTTCACCTTGATTGGATGGGAGCGCCTTGGTTACGCGGCGGGCGAGATGAAAAACCCGAACCGATCCCTTCCCCGTGCACTGCTGATTGGGTTTCTCATTGTATTAGTTCTTTACCTTGCCGTCAATATTGCCTATCACGGCATTGTGGGACTGGAAGCCATTCGCGAAACCAACCGGGTGGGTGCTGACATGGCAACCATTCTGTTAGGCCCCATTGGGGCAGGTGCCTTTGCGATTCTGGTGATGATTTCGGCTACGGGGAGCGTAAATGGGACGATCATTGCTGCGCCCAGAGTTTACTATGCGATGGCAAAGGACGGCATATTCTTTAAGTGGCTTAACTATATCCATCCAAAATACCGCACTCCTTCCCGCGCAATTCTGCTTCAGTGTGGCTGGGGTGCGGTCATTTTACTGGTCCGGGGATCTTTTGAAACGATTGTAACGGGGATGGTCTTTGTCATTCTGATCTTCTACGCCGTCACCACGATGGCATTATTCGTACTCCGACACCAAAATGTAGGGGGTGAGCATACGATTTTCAAGATGCCTGGGTACCCTGTGCTTCCCGCCCTTTACCTGCTCCTTCTGGTGGCATTAATTCTTGTTCGCGGTACGCTGGACTGGCAGCAGTCTCTGATTGACTTATCCTTTGTACTTTCGGGGCTTCCTGCCGCAGTCTACTTCTTCTGGCGGCGACGGGCAGATGCTGCTAGAGCGTAACTACGCCGAACCAATCAAAGAACATTGTGATTTGATGTTCGCTAAGGCAACATTCCTGGAAATGTCCTCACAGGATAATCAATTATCCGGCAGATCCCCGGAATCACTCGTTGAATTTTCGCAAAAATACATCGGGCTGGTGTCCAATGGCAGACTGTACTCGTAATTTTTGAAGATGCAAAGCTCAATGCAAATGCAACCCCTGCGATCAGAATCGCCCAGCGGATAAACGTCTGTGTACTCTTATGAAATTTCCCGTACTCCTGACTGACTAAATTCCAGAGAGAATGGTTGGTCGTTGGATTGACGGTTTCCGGAGCGGGAAGACTGTCTGCTTTATCTGGCCAATCAGCAGCGTCTTGCACCTCCACGGAATCAGAACTCATGTCTGCTGATGCCTCTTTAGCCGACCTCTGTAGTAGGCCTGAATGATCGGGTCAGGAATAGGTATGCTGGGCATACTGGAAGTAAGCCCCCATCTTTCCAGAACCCCTGGCTGATGTCCCCGATAGCATTGATCCCAGGGCGTTCCCGCCTGATGCGTCAGCGTGATCAGTTGTCCTCCGCTGTATCGTGTATAATTCTCGTATACCCATTTTAGCCCTTTGACTACCTCTGGATGCTGTCTCTCGAATTCCACCAATTCGGAAGACCTAGTATCCCCGGATACCGGCATTAAACTGGAATCGTAGTAACCATTGGATCGGACAATCTTTGCAAAAAAATCAAACACATTGATCGGTTGATCGCCATAGGATTTTAGCATGTGATAGACCCCTACGACAACAGGCCCGTATTTCCAGGCCTGAATCTGGTTATTGCGATTATCAATGAGAGGTCTGCCAAAAACTCCCAGTATCCAGCCATGCGCAATATAGACCAGCTTATTGATCTGAAGCGGGGTTAAGGCTCTTCGATCATCCTTGAACGCAGAATGCAGCATATACAGCACCACCTGCCCCTCCGGTAAATATGGGGCATGAATCATGCCGTTGTTGATCCCGTTCGAACGAAGTGATGTGTCGGAATGCATAGAGATCTCATTCCCTGACTGAGACCTAGATACCTGGGAGGATGAGGAATTCAGAGTCTCCCGTGCCATTTTATAGAAGTATTCTCACGCTTAGTACAATATACGCAAACCGTACGAATGTGTTCCAGATCTGACTCGTTAAGGGCCATCCTCAATCCTGGGGAAAGCCTTGATCAACGGATAGGCTGCACCATCATAGCGAATGAAACCCGAATCACGCATACTTCGTAAAGGGTTTGTTGCGGAGTATCCACTGATAAATCTTAGTTTTACCCATGAAACACATCCTATTCACCCTTGCAGCCCTGCTGCTCACCGCGCCAAGCGTCTGGGCACAAGAAGAAACAACGATGCAAATACCCACGATCACATACGAAAAATTCCATCTTGACAATGGACTGACCGTCATTGTCCATGAAGATGACAAGGCCCCTCTGGTGGCCGTAAATCTCTGGTATCATGTCGGATCAAAAAATGAACCCGAAGGACGTAGCGGATTTGCGCATCTGTTTGAGCATCTGATGTTCAACGGTTCCGAGAATTTTAACGACGACTACTTCCAGGTGCTGGAACGGCTTGGGGCAACCGACCTGAACGGCACCACCAACAGAGACCGCACCAACTATTTTCAGACGGTACCCAAAAATGCTGTGGATCTGGTGTTATGGATGGAATCGGATCGAATGGGACATCTCCTCGGTGCGATCGATCAGGCAAAACTTGACGAGCAGCGCGGAGTCGTACAGAATGAAAAACGTCAGGGCGAAAATGCCCCGTATGGCCAAGTCTTCAATCACATTACGAAAGCGACCTACCCCGAAGGGCATCCCTATGCCCACACCGTGATTGGATCCATGGATGATTTGAATGCTGCCGAACTGGAGGATGTACAGGAATGGTTCAAAGCCTACTACGGCCCGAATAATGCCGTCATCTCCATTGCAGGAGATATCACCGTGAGTGAAGCGCGAGCCTTGACCGAAAAGTATTTTGGAGATATTCCACCTGGGCCTCCAGTATCGCAGTTTGATACATGGGTTGCAAAACGTACCGGTGAACAGCGTGAGAGCATGCAGGATCGTGTACCGCAGGCACGGATCTACAAGGTCTGGAATGTCCCCGAGCGCTATACCAACGATTTTCACCTGCTGGATCTTGCTTCAAGCGTTCTGTCTAGTGGCAAGAACTCAAGATTCTACAAGCGCCTCGTTTATACCGACCAGATTGCAACCAATGCCAGCGCCTACCTGTATTCGGGCAGCATTGGCAGTCAGTTTATCATCAATGCAACCGCCCGCCCTGACGTGTCCCTTGCGGAGGTTGAAGCAGCCCTTGATGAAGAATTGGCAACCTTTCTCACCGATGGGCCAAACCCCGAAGAACTCCGCCGGATCATTACACAGGAGAAAGCGAGTTTTATTTACGGGATGGAACGGATTGGCGGCTTTGGTGGAAAGTCGGATATCCTGGCCTCCTCCGAGATTTACGGAGGAAGTCCTGACGCATATCTCCAGTCATTCAAGGACAAAGATGCCGCGACTCCTGAAGATGTCCGGCAGGCCGCCGAAAGATGGCTCTCGGACGGCGTTTATGTGATGGAAGTCCATCCCTTCCCCGAACTTGAGGCAACCGCAGAAGCAGCGGACCGGTCAGCGCTGCCGGAAACCGGCCCCGAACCGGATGTAAAATTCCCTGAAATGCACCGGGCAGCACTCAGTAACGGACTAGAGATTATTCTCGCGGAACGCAGTACAATCCCTTCGGTAAATCTTACCCTGATGCTTGATGCAGGCTACGCCTCGGATCAGGGAATCGCTCCGGGAACCGCCAGTATGGTGATGTCGATGCTGGATGAGGGCACCACCAGCCTCACCGCCCTGGAGATCAATGATCGTATCGCAAATCTGGGCGCAAACCTGAGCACCGGTACTGGACTAGATGGCTCATTTGTAAGTCTGGTCTCCCTGATCGCCAATCTGGAACCGAGCCTGGATCTCTTCGCAGATGTGATTCTTAACCCATCCTTTACAGATTCGGAATTTGACCGATTGAAAGGAGAACGACTTGCAGGCATTCAGAGGGAAAAAGTCAACCCGGTGCAGATGGCCCTGCGGGTCATGCCTGCACTCTATTACGGAACCGATCATGCCTACAGTAACCCGCTGACCGGCAGCGGCACCGAAGAATCGGTTACCAATATGACTCGTGAAGATCTTCTAACCTATCACAGCACCTGGTTCAAGCCAAATAATGCGACTCTGATCGTTGTGGGAGATATTGACCTGGACACCATTGTGCCACTTCTGGAGGCCCGCTTAGGCGACTGGGAACCGGCAGAGGTCCCTGCAAAAAATATTGCTTCCGTTCAGAACGAAGGCGGTTCACGCGTCTATCTGATGAACCGACCTGAATCGCAGCAGTCCATTATTCTGGCCGGCCACCTTGCACCGCCCCGAAATACCCCGAACAATATCGGGATTGAGACAATGAATACCGTCCTAGGGGGCAACTTTGTTTCACGTATCAATATGAATCTGCGTGAAGATAAGGGTTGGTCCTACGGAGCAAGTTCCTTGCTTCTTACAGCCCGCGGTCAGCGCCCCTTCCTGGTGTATGCTCCCGTACAAACGGACAAGACCAAGGAATCCATGATGGAGATCAAAGGCGAATTGGAAGGCATCCTTGGGGACAACCCTGCAACGGAAGAGGAGGTTCTGAAAGCACAGGAAAGCCAGACTCTGGCACTCCCGGGACTGTGGGAAACCAACGGATCCGTTGCAGGAAGTATCCAGAACCTTGTCCAATATGATCTGCCGGAAAATTACTACGAAACGTATCCCGGCAAGGTGCGTGCGCTGAATGTGAACACCATTGCATCCGCGGCCGAGGAAGTGCTGCAACCCAATGACCTGATCTGGCTGATCGTCGGCGATTTAAAGGTCATTGAGTCCAGCGTTCGGGAATTGGGCTACGGCCCGGTAGTCCGACTGGATACGGAAGGAAACATTATCGACAACTGACCTCCAATCCGGGCCGGGGGCCCAAAGCCCTCGGCCCGGATTGCCCGACAATCATTCACCGGTGCTCCGCAAGTCCATCATATCCATCCTGCCTGTGTTTCTCACACGGCGGTGACCGCGGCGATTACTCACCGCCCTCCTATCTCCGCCTCCTACTCACTTTCCCCAGACGGAGCCGATGCGCCGCTCAGCATTGCGGCAACATCAATACCGGTTGAGGCTTTAAGGCTTTCCAATAAAGCCGGCGTTGATCCAGCAATCTGATTAAATACCGACGGAACCCCGGTCCCATTGCCACTGTCAACGACCGTGAGTTTGTCAATTGAGAGATTATCCACGGTCTGAACGACCTGTTTCAGGATATCCGGCAACATCTGGATCAGAAATAACCGCTCGGCATTGGGGCCCGCCTCTTGCCAGAGTTTCAATTTCTGGCGCAGAACCTCCACTTCTGCCTGCCCGTCTTCAAAGATCCGGGCGGCGTTCCCTTTTGCAATTTCCTCTTTTGCCTGCCGCTCTGCCTCCGCAGCCACAATCACCTCTGCCCGCTGCTTCTTCTCGGCAAGTTTAATCTCTTCCATTGCAAGCTGCTGCCGGGCCTGTGCGGCCGACACTTCGGCGGCAACATCAATCCGTGCCTCCTCTGCGGCACTTTTCGCCGACAGCTGCGCCTTCAGGATACGCAAATCATTCTCTGCCTGTTCAATGCTTTTGTCCGCATTCGTTTCTGCGAGTCTTGCCTGTTCGCGTTTCTCTGCTTCCGCAATACGCGCTGCGGCAATAATGTGCGCAGACTGCTGCCGCCCGATTGCATCCAGATAGCCCGCATCATCCTCAACACTCTGAATTTTCATGGTGTCAAGCTGCAGACCCAGATTACTTAAGTCAATATCGGCCTCGGCCAGGAGTTCTTTGGCAAATTTCAGGCGATCCTCATTCACTTCTTCCGGTGTGAGCGTTGCCAGTACGCCCCGCAGATTCCCTTCCAGGGTTTCTTTTGCAATCATCTGAATTTCGTGTGGATCTTTCCCCAGAAGCCGCTCAACCGCGTTCGCCAGCTCCGCTTCATTGGAGGCAACTTTAACATTGGCAATCGCCCGCACCGTAAGCGGGATGCCTCCTTTCGAGTAAGCATTCTGAACCGTCAAATCCAGAGGAATGGTGTTCAGACGAATCCTTTCCACCTGCTCAATGATGGGAATCCTGAACCCGCGCCCTCCCTTGATGAACCGGTAGCCTACTTTGGTTCCATCTTCCATACGACGCCTGCGTCCGCTGAAGATCAGGACCTCATTGGGCTGGCAGATTTTTAAGTTGGCTCGCACAATGCCAAACACCACAAAGATGGCTGTGACGAGCACTCCACTAATAACAACGATGGCTTCCATTTTGAAAGTTTTTTATGAAAAACGGGGGACACTTTCCATGCCGCTAACAGAAAACTGCACTTCAGTTCTATACGAGACTGGAAACTGCACCTTTAATATAGAACAGGGAATTTTAGTTCGTCTCCGCAGCTGCGACAGCATGTGCAGTAACCTGAATACAGAATCCTGGAACATTTTTCCCAAACTGAAGAGAATTGTGGGTTGCTCTATGCGATCATACCACCTGTCTTGAACCCATCCCCCATCCACAGCAGATTATATCTTGAAAATACTATGTCTTCAATACCTCCGCCACTGCTCCCTCCATACGGACGACAACCACCTCCTCGCCTTGCTCAAAGACATCTTCGGCACCCTCAAATCCACGCGCTTTGAATTGCATGCGCTGCCCTTTCGTCACCAGAACGATTTTTCCCACATCCGAACGCCCGAATGGAATAATCACCTCGGCCGTCCGACCCGTAAGATCCGAAGCCGTAACCTCGCTGGAAACATGTGCATATCCGATCCGCTTGATCAGATAACTCCCGCCGGTTCCAACCGTCAAACCAACCGCCAGGGACACAAACAGTCGTACGATCTCATGTACATTCGCAAGGGGCAGCAGTACCCCGCACATGCCAAAGAATGCCGCGAACAGGAATATTGTACGTACCGAAAACAGATCAACCCAACCCGCCCCTACATCCGAATTCACATCCAGGTCTGTCTCCATGTCCAGATCCGAATCCATGTCCGTATCCAGATCCGAGTCGCCTCCACCGATCATGGAAAGCACAACAAATACTCCACCGACAATGAGGCTGATCCAATATAATGCGTCCATTCCAGATCATGTGCAGGGTTCATCCCTGCAACCGAGCAGCACGCCAGAGGATCCCGTTACTCCCACCTTTCTTGATCTATTATTCGATCTGCCCCGTTGTAGGCAGGAACGCATGCACTCCAAAAGACCCTATTGCTGCAAAAAGCCGGGGTATCTGGAGAAACACTCCAGATACCCCGGCTGAATATGGCCGACTCGGGGGAACCAAAACAGGCACTCCAAGGCAGCGCACCGAATGAATTATCGGGCGTTTCGGTACCCGTGCCTGCCGGCATTTCACAGCGCCTGAGATGGCTCCGCCCCCGTTCTATCGATTGCGATTGGCTTCCTCGCCGGTTTGCTTCTTTTGAAACAGAACAACCGCAGGCATGCAGAGGGAGACCACAGGCTTTTTCTGCATGATACCGTGCGTGATCGTTCTCCGGTTATCGTACAGGAGTCACCGCGGCCATATCCTCCTCCCTGGTGCGAACACGAATCACGCGCTCAACCGGTAAAACGAAAATCTTACCGTCACCGACATTGCCGGTAAAGGCGCTTTTACAGATTGCATCCACAGCGATGTCAACAAAATCATCAGAGATACCGATGTCAATCATGATCTTGTCCTGTAATTCCATTTTTGCGGTCGTCCCGCGATACGTTCCAACCACTTCAACCTCACCGCCATGTCCGCGCACATTCGATACGGTGAGTCCAGTAATATCTGCTGCATAGAGAGCACGAAGTACATCCGACAGAGTTGAGGGTCGGACAATTGCTTTTACGAGTTTCATTTTGATTGATTTTATTAACTGCCGTTTTTGATACCGTTGACGCGGGAAGGGGCCTCCAGTTCATTCAACAGAACCGCCCCTTCTCCCGTCGCATAGGCTTCTTCTCCATGTGCGACAAGATCCATTCCCAAGCCTTCATCGGACGATTCCGCCCGCAAACCACCGGTCACCATCCCAAGCACTTTCAATATACCAAAGGTCAAGCCGCCGCTGTACACCGCAACTGCGCCAATTGATAATGCCTGGATTCCCAGCTGTCCAAATTCGCCGCTGAAAAACAAGCCCCCATCCTCTGTGAACAAAGGTGAAGCCAGCATTCCGGTCAGCAGCGCCCCCATGATTCCTCCCATACCGTGCGCCGCAAACACATCCAGCGAGTCATCCAGGCTGGTTCTTGTACGCCATTTGATGATGAAATAACTCGGAATTACCGCAACTGCACCTAAGATGATCGCCCCGTCAGGGCTCACAAAGCCTGCCGCCGGTGTGATTGCCACCAGCCCCACCACAATCCCGGTCGCAATCCCGACTGCAGTGACCTTCCCTGTCGTAAACTGATCCAGAAGCGTCCAGACAAAGACCCCTGCTGCCGGAGCAAGGAGGGTATTTACAAGCGCCAGTGCAGCAATCCCATCTGCTGCGAGTGCACTCCCGCCATTAAATCCAAACCATCCAAACCAGAGAATTCCAGCTCCCAGAAGCACAAAAGGTACATTGTGCGGAAGAAGGGCCTCCCGGCCATAATCTTTTCGCGGCCCCAGCACCAGTGCAGCAACCACCGCGGCAACTCCTGCGTTGACATGAACCACTGCACCACCGGCAAAGTCTAACGCGCCGAGTTCCCCAAGCCAGCCGCCTCCCCATACCCAGTGGCATACCGGTGCATACACAATCAAGCCCCAGAGACCAATGAAAATGACGTAAGGGATGAACTTCATCCGCTCCACGACTGCACCAGAAATAAGTGCGGCAGTAATGATGGCAAACGTTCCCTGAAATCCCATGAACAGCAGATCCGGGATGCTGCCATTCGGATCCAGCCCGACACCTGTCAGGAAGGACATCGAAAAGTCACCCATCCAGGCACTCCCCTCCCCAAAGGCGATGGAATACCCGGCAATGGCCCATAGCGTGCCGGAAACCCCCAGCGCGACAAAGCTCATCATCATGGTGTTGAGTGCATTCTTGGAACGGACAAGTCCCCCGTAAAAGAATGCCAGCCCAGGGGTCATCAGCAGCACAAGCGCCGTGGAAATCAGTAACCATGACGTATCTGCACCGCTGATCGCAGGGACAGCCTCCGCTTCCTGAGCGAACGCTGAAAAAGGCATTAGCAGACCCAATCCTGCTAATGTGCAAAGCATTTTGTTAAGCATTGAAACCAAATTTATTAAGGAGTAAAGAAGTTAACACCTTAATAAATTAGGAAAAATAATTAAAAAATCCAAATAATTAAGGATTTTAACTCTTTTTTCTGGACATTACCAGCAAAAACCTTGTATTTACGGGTCACAGGCATCTCCACGGGGTTTGATTTTTGTCTGATGAGCTGGAGAGCGTTCCGCCTTCCAGGTCGGAGACATGCCCCCATGCGCCGCCATCCGGCCACTGGTTCTACACCCGGTTGCACGGGTCGAATTATTTCCGTGCAAAGGGAGCCCTCCCCTGCCGCAACCGGTGCTTACGGATCACGGCAGGGTGTCGCACGGATCGGGGGATTCCGTCAAGGGAACATCACCCTAATCGGAATTCATAATAAAGAGGGGGGCATCCTGGAGATCCTTGAAATTAGGACGGAGCCGCTCCACATTGTAGAATTTTTCTATATCCACCACCTTATGCGGACCGTTGATCACCTCCATTGAAATATTCCCGTACACGCCGTTGCGGATATTCACCAAGCGCCCGGAGGTACCTTTCAGAATTAGATCCAACGCTAAATTGCCGTATGCCATCGGTACAACTGAATCCAGAGCGTCCGGTGCACCGCAGCGCACCAGATAACCCAGCCTCTGGTTCACCACATTGATCCGCTTTCCCTGGTTGTATTCGGGAGAACGCTGCTTTAGTTCTTCGCCAACCCGATCCCCAATTCCCCCCAGTTTTGCATGTCCATACTGATCTTTTTCAGCCCCCAGGAAAGACATCCTGTCATCCCCCTTGATCTTTGCCCCCTCAGAAACCAGCACCACCGAATAACGGCTGGGATGTCGATTGCGATCATAGACCATCAGACTTGTCAACTGATCCATATCAAAATCCGTCTCCGGAATCACGCAGCGATCCGCTGCACCCGCCATGGCAGGCAGCAATGCGGAATACCCTGCATAACGGCCAAATACCTCAATGACCAGAAAACGCTCATGCGAGCCCGCAGAGGTCCGCAGTGTATTGGTTAACTCAATCGTCCGGGTCACGCAGGTTCCGAACCCGATGCAGTAATCCGTACCGGGCACATCATTGTCCATGGTTTTGGGGATGGCAACGACCTTTACACCTTCTTTGTGTAAGCGGTAACCGTAGCTAAGCGTGTCATCTCCCCCGATGGGGATGAGATAGTCAATCCCGAGGTACTCAATATTGGAGAGCACTGCGGAGGTGACATCATTAGTCTCGTCTTTGAACTGATTGCGCAGATGCATGGGTAAGGTGCTCTTCGGCAAGTGGCTTGGCCGGGTACGTGAACTGTGCAGGAAGGTCCCCCCTGTACGTGCTGCAGCATTCACAGTGGGTTCGTTGAGCTCTTCCACACTTGCTGAGTTGTCCGCCTCGGGATCCTGTACAAGATCCACCAGTCCTGCCCAGCCCCGCTTGATGCCGAGCACTTTATATCCTTCACGCAACGCGCGAACTGTAACCGCACGGATTGCCGGATTCAGCCCCGGCACATCCCCTCCCCCCGTAAGAATTCCGATTGTACCTTTGTAGGCCATGATGAATTTCGATTTAGTGAGTGAATTTCCCTGAAAATTACGACACAGCCGGCAATCGGTTACACTGTTTGCAAAATGATCATCTTGGCAAATTCGTTTTTCTCTCAGAAGTTCGGGAAGATTTTCCCGGATGAATCGTCTAAACGGTCAAAATATCTGAATATTTGCCAAGCCATGCATCCTGTATTGTACTTTCCGCGTTGTATTCTATTTCTGAGCGGACTGCTTTTCGTCCAGAACAGTTTTGCCCAGCAGGGCCCCCGCGGTCAGCGCGGCAGCGTTCTGGAAATGCAGGCCGCCATCATGGATACACTGATTTCCATCCTTGACCTCACCGAAGAGCAATTGCCGGCAGTTCACGCAATCCTGCAGGCCCGGACCGACTCTTTGATGACACTTCGGCCGGAATCTGGCAGGGGGCGCGGACAGTTTCAGGCCATCCGGGCCGAACGCCAAACCATTGATCAGGAAACCGAAACCGCACTTGCAGCACTTCTGACCCCGGAGCAAATGACCTCGTACCGAACATTTATGGATCATCAATCCAGAGCACGAAGGCCGCAGATGCGACGCTGGAATCAACCGGACCTTCCATAATTCCCGGCGATGGATCACGGATTGGGACATGTTACCGCTAAAAAGATGATCCTTATGACCGTCATGCCCCGTAATAACGTGAACTGCAGCGCCGATCTGTGAAAAAGTGAACCCCACTCCTTCGGATGAAATCCTGCTTGATCGTGCACGAAACGGAGATCAGAATGCATTTCGAGAGATTCTGGAACGGCATCAACCTGCCGTGGCACGTACCGTTGCGGGAATGCTGGGCAATCCATCTGAAGTGGATGATGTGGTGCAAGTGGTCTTCATCCGATTTTATAAGGCAATGGACCGATTTCGCGGAGATGCTTCCTGCAGCACATACCTCACAAGGATTGCAATTAATGCATCCCTTGATGTTCTTCGACGAAGAAAAAAACTCCGTTTACGATTTATCAGCCGGGATAATGCAGCCAAAGCGCTGTCCGAACCGGGGGCTGATGATCCCGAATCAGAACGTTTTGACCAGATAAAACTCATTAACTCCGCGATGAATCAACTCAAACCCAAGCACCGCGCTGTCGTTGTACTTCGGCTGATTGATGGCTGCTCGGTCATTGAGACGGCTGAACTACTCGGGATTGCCCAGGGAACCGTAATGTCCAGATTGAGCCGTGCAACTGCGCATCTGCGCCAGATTCTAGGCCCGATCCTTGAAAAAGAACGTTAGCATAAAAAAGCCCATTGAATCAGATTTATCATGACACCCTCAGGAGATTCCCGTTTGCCGTCCCTGCTCCAGGAAGCGGCAAAAATGAATGCAGACTCCGGCATAAAACCTTTCCTCGCTGACCGGATTATGCGGAGAGTGCGGAGTATCCATTCTCTGGAAGAGCAGTTTTTTCAAGCAATTTGGCTCGTGTTCAAGCCGGTTATCCTTGCAAGTGCACTCTTTATTCTAGGGGTTCTGTCTTATAATGCATTGGTCAGCCGCAACTATGAGATCCGGCCCACAACAACAGAGATGATCTTTGGACTGCAGCCTCTGACCCTTACAACTGCCTATTCTGCAGATTTAGATGAACTATCGTCAACAATTCCATGAGTACCCGTGTTAAATCACTAATCCTCCTTGGATGTACCCTGATCGCTGGAATTGCCATTGGCATTCTGGGAACCGGTGCATGGCAACACCGCCGGAATGTTACATTATCGGAAACACGAGTTCAAGGTGGCCTTACCCGCCATATTGAACGAATCATTCACTTTGAAAATGAAGACCAGCGCAGTGAAGTCCGAGCCATTGTACACCGTGCGGAACAATCCTTTATGCAGCAGCGCCGAAGCATGTCTGACAGCCTAGCCGTTCACCGCCAGATTCTGGTTGCGGATCTGCAGCAGGCGCTCACACCTGAGCAGTGGCAGCAACTTGAAACCTGGCTGGATCGAAAACCACGATATCGAAAAAAATACCGTGGACATTCATCTGGACAGCACCGTTCGTCTCGGAACGATTCTTCAAATCATAAACCCGCTTATTAGTCTATATCTGATGCGACTCTCTATCATCGTAACCGCAATCGTGATTACCGGTGCCTCTTTATGGTATTTCAATCGGGGATCCGCCGAGCCTGTCAGCCCTTATCGGTTCGTAACTCTGGAAGAAGGAGACCTTGAAGCCGTTGTGGCAAGTACCGGTGCACTGGATGCGGTAACCACGGTGCAGGTCGGCACCCAGGTTTCCGGAATTATTGCCAGTATTTACGTTGACTTCAATGACCGTGTACGTGCGGGACAGGTAATTGCCCGGATTGACACCACACTCCTGTGGAGTGCAGTACGTGATGCAGAGTCCAATCTGGAACGTAATCAGGCACAACTCCGACAGGCCCAGCGGGAACTTGAGCGGCTGGCCCCCCTGTTTGAGCAACAGTTCGTGACCGACATCGACTATTCGCGGGCGCAATACGACCTTGATATTGCCGAGGCCGCAACCAAAAGCGCAGAAATCAGTCTGGACCGTGCCCGCCAAAATCTGAGTTATGCGACGATTATTGCTCCGATTTCCGGGACGGTCATTGAACGGAATGTGGATGTTGGCCAGACGGTCGCAGCGAGTTTTTCTGCACCGCAGCTGTTCCTGATTGCGGACGACCTCTCCCATATGGAAATCCTTGCCTCGGTAGATGAGAGTGATATTGGGCAGATCCAGGAGGGACAATCTGCCCGATTTACCGTGCAGGCCTATCCTGAAGAAACCTTCACCGGACTGGTCCGACAGGTGCGCCTTCAGTCAACCGTTGAGGAAAATGTGGTGAATTACACCGTTGTCGTTGATGTTGAAAATCCTGACGGACGTCTTTTGCCCGGCATGACCGCCACCGTTGATTTTTTAATTGAATCGGCGACGAATGTGCTCAAGCTCCCCAATGCTGCACTGCGTTTTCGGGCAACTCCGCAAATGTTTGAAGTAATTCGTGCACGCAGGGAGGCCGCAGGAAGCACGCCTGGCGGAAATGCAAACCAAGGCGGCGGGAGCCGATCTGGCAATGGTGGCACATGGAGCGGCGGCGGAGCAGGCGGCTTCGGCGGCAGAGCAAATAACTTCGCTATGATCTGGTATCTGGATGAGAATAACGAGTTGACGGTCGTTCCGGCGCAAACCGGCATCACCGATGGGCAGATGACGGAAGTAACCAGTTCACGCCTTCAACCTGGCCTGCAGATCATTGCGGGAGTCACCCAACAGGATGGTGAAGACTCAAATAACCCATTTCAGCGCACCCAGAGGCGTTTTCGTCCGGGAGGATTTTAGTCTACATGGAACGTGAACCAGTGATGCAAACACAGGGACTGACCAAGGTTTATACCATGGGCAAGACCAAGGTACATGCGCTCCAGGGGGTTGACCTAACGGTCGAGCGGGGCGAGATGATTGCCATCGTAGGGGCTTCCGGCTCAGGGAAATCCACCTTGATGAATATTATTGGCTGTCTGGATTACCCTACCTCGGGAACCTACTTTCTGGATGATGTGCATGTAGAAAACCTGTCCCGTAATCAGTTGGCCGATATTCGCAACCGTAAGATTGGCTTTGTATTCCAGGGGTTTAATCTGCTTGCCCGAACGACTGCCCTTGAAAATGTTGAATTACCGCTACTCTATGACCGGTCCCGGCGTAAACTTCAAATCCGAAAAGCAGCCCGGGAAGCGCTTGAGCGGGTTGGGCTTGGAGATCGTATGGACCATGAACCGAATGAACTCTCCGGCGGCCAGCAGCAGCGTGTCGCCATTGCGCGTGCTCTGGTGACGAATCCATCCATCCTGCTGGCAGATGAACCGACTGGGAATCTGGACAGTCAGACATCCATCGAAGTCCTCACGCTTTTCCAGGAACTTCACGATCAGGGCATGACGATCCTGCTCATCACGCACGAGTCTGATGTGGCAAATTGTACGCAGCGTATCATTGAGTTGCGGGATGGGAAGATCATTCAGGATCAGCAGATTCAAGCGGCCAAAGCTCAGGAGATGGCGGTCGCATAGACACTGAACCAGCATTTATATCGAACGGAATCCATGAAAGCTTCAAGACTCATCAAGGTCGCCTCTGCAAGCATCTTGAAAAACAAAATGCGCACACTCCTCACTATGCTGGGAATCGTGATTGGGGTTGGTGCGGTCATTGTGATGGTGGCCATCGGACAGGGCGCACAGTCACGGATCCAGGAGCAAATCAATACGCTGGGTACCAATATGATCGTCATCACCCCGGGAGCCAGCAGCCAGGGTGGGGTGAGCCGGGGGGCACAAAGTTATAATCGCCTCACGGTCAAGGATTTCGAAAAAATTAAACGGGAGAGCCTGATCGTATCCGCGGTCTCCCCGGTGGTGTTTAGTCGAACGCAGGTGATTGGCGGTCAGGGAAACTGGCGTACGACCATCAACGGGGTCTCTACCGATTACCAGATCATTCGGAACTGGGATCTCAAGTATGGCCGGTTCTTTGATCAAAGCGAACAGCGCCAGATGCGGCGGGTTATCGTGCTAGGACATACGGTAGCTGAAAACCTCTTTCCTGGAGAAGATCCGGTCGGACTGACCGTGCAGGTACGGAACGTTCCCGTACAGATCATTGGCGTTCTTGAGCCGAAGGGGCAAACCGCCAGTGGTACGGATCAGGACGATGTAATTTTTGCTCCCCACACAACCGTTCAGACACGACTCAGTGGATGGAGTCGGATATTTCAGATTTTAGCGAGTACGCCTTCGTCACGCGACATCCCCGCCGCACAGGAAGAAATTCGGGCCATTATGCGAGAGTCTCACGGCCTGGCAGAGTTTGCCGATGATGACTTTACGGTACGCAACCAAAACGATCTCGCTGCCGCGGAACAGGGAACCACCGAAGTCATGACCATGCTGCTGGCTGCAATTGCCTCCATCTCTCTCCTCGTCGGGGGAATTGGAATCATGAATATTATGCTCGTATCGGTGACCGAGCGTACGCGGGAGATCGGGATCCGTATGGCGATTGGTGCTCGCGGACGGGATGTGCTGACTCAATTTCTGGTTGAGAGCATCGTTATGAGCGTATTGGGGGGCGCAATCGGGGTCGGGATTGGGTTTGCGGGCTCCAGTATATTGAGCCAACTGACGGGGTGGAACACAGTCACCTCGCCCACCACCATCATGATTGCGCTGGCATTCTCTGCAGGTGTCGGGATCTTCTTCGGCTTTTACCCTGCACGTAAAGCCTCCGCACTGAATCCAATCGAGGCACTTCGCCACGAATAGCCGCACCATCCCCCCTTGCTCTATCTTAAGGAGAGAGATTCATTGCACCCGGACGCAGCCCCCAGGAGCACTAGGGGGAGTCTCTCATGTACGGGAGATGCCCCAAAAGCAAAAAAGACTGCGGTGGAGGGCAGGTATTGCACCCCCAACGCAGGCACCTCGGGTAGATTGGACCGTTCGTTTCCCAGATGGATAAAGCATCCACCGGGAGACCTTCAGTCCTTTAACCCGACTTTCTACTGTTTCTTTCCTCCTGCACTTCCTTGCGGATCACATTGGCAAGATTCCGCAAGTCCAACATAGATCTGCGAATACGTGCACCCGCAGCGTCTACATTTTTCTCGTGGAACTTGGTGAAATCAGACTCAAGGTCATCAACGATTGACTTAAGTTCACTGTATCTGCTCATTGTAATTTGCTTGTTAAAGCGTTTGGTTGTAAAAGTTTGTATGATTTAGGGTTGAGTATCCGAATAAGACCGGTCAATTTAGATCGACCCATTCAAAATTCCCGTTTGAACCGCCAATATACACAATTTGTTCAGATATACAGCGCAATTGGGGGAATTTATCTCTTATTTTTGCGTCTCTGCCATAAATTCAGCGCAAAATCGGGGAAATTCCCACTGAAACAAGCGCCCGAGGGAATGCAATTCACAATTGGCATGCATCTTTACGAGAATGTAGCACTCAGTTATGACAGGTGCATGGTGTCGTTTGCAACGGAACGCCCGCGCTTTCTGGTGGATTCTCCAATCTCACTGGCTGCATTAGGTGCTTCCTCTGCCTTTTTCATTACCTGCTTGATTTTCGCTGATTGCATTTTCTGCAGAGCACCTGACAGTTTTCTATCACGGTACGCCCCCCTTTTACCCAGGGTTTAATGTGATCCGCCTGAGCATCCTCCCAGGGCATCTCATCTTCCTGTGGATCAATGCATGTAAAATCGTGGAGCGGTTTTATCTGATACGCACACAACCTGCCCTGCTGTCTCCAGACAGTCTCCCGCGTTTCCTCATCAAAAAACCTCGGTTCGAGGATCTGTGGATTCCTCTCCCCTTCTAGAATATATTGGTAGATCTGCCCTTTCTTTTTGAGTTCGGGGTAGTCTAGCATCTCCTGTGCACGGGCACGTGTGTACTCTGCATCAAATTGCTGCTCTCTATAGTTTGCATAGAACATCCCCCAGTTGGGCTGCCCCATAATGGTACGCAGCTTTCTCGCATCTGATTTTTTGCGTTGAGCAGATGCCACATTAAAAAGAGAAGCAACCCATGTATGTACCTGCAGATAGTAGTCCCAGAGATCTTCGGCATTCTCTCTGTTACGCTTACGCTGCATATAGGTGAGTATCTCCCTGTCATCCTTCGTTCCCAAACGCCAACGCAGAATCCGTTCAAGGTGCTGCTGGCGTTTTCTCTGACCGCCCAGCAGGTCATTGCACAGCATCATCTGTCCGGCTGTTGTTGATGAGAAGTATGTTTTTGCTGAAGCGACCCATGGACCGTCGCAAAGAGCATTCCGCACTTCCTGATTGGTTAGCTCCGCCGCCCCCTTATTGATGGTCTTGAACCACATCATGTAATCGTCTCCCGATCCCTCCTCGCAAAAACACACCAGGATTGCATAATCCATGAAGCGTGCATGCATTTTGTCATTGACCTTGACCTGATCATAGATGTATGACTCTCCGTCTAGATCAACTGCAAAGGCACTGTCCTTGACAAAGTCGCAGATTGTTCGGAGGCGCTGCTGCCCGTCAAGTACGCTGTAAAACCCGGGGGTCTCTTCGGCAAAATATATTAAGTTGATCGGGTGTCCGTAATACACTGACTGGATCAGGGGAACCTGCCATTTGGCATCCCCTGACCGGATGTACTCACGCTGGTAGGAGGGCGTAATGTTCAACTTTCCGCCCCAACCGATTACGCTGTCGTCCTCTCGAGCCTGATAGCCGTCAACGATCTCGCTAATCTTGATCTGCTCTACACGTGTTTTCATTGACCTATCTTTTGTGGCGGATTAAGATACGGGCGTATTTCTTCTTCCCGTTTATGTAGGGGTACCCAAAATTAAACTCCGTGATCTTGGTGGTGGCCATTTGCCCCAATATCTCGAATTGTTCCGGGTTGTACTTATCCAGGAATGTGATTGGCACCCCCATTAATCCATCGTAGTCACGCGGGATTTCGACGGTCTTACGCACATCAACGGCATTATAGTTGTCATAGTGCGGGTACTCCTCGGGGCTATAGTCTTTGTACAGCACCATTTTTCTGCTACGCTTCGCATGAGGAAGATTGGTAAACCAGATGCTTTGTGATCTTCCCTTAACAGTGCCGTCAACGATCCTGTAGGCACTGCCTTCTTTTCTGGTTGCGATTAATTCATCCGCATAATCCCGGGGTACATCAAACAGGAGATCTCTGCTCATGGGCGTATTTCCCACCCACAATTTACCGTCTCTGATCAACGGAAATATCTCTTTATAGGTGATGGCATTTTTATTTCCAATAATCAGAAATTGCTTCTCATGCCTCACTAGTTGAGCAACATACTCTCGAAAGAGCGAGAACGGGGGGTTCGTGCATACGATGTCGGACTGCTTTAGTAGTTCAATACATTCCGCACTCCTGAAGTCCCCGTCTCCCCGCAGCAGGGTCACATCAATTTCGTGCCGGTCTGCTCGTTTATTGCCATCGCGATCACCTGTGTACTCCATCATAACAGCCCGCTCAGAGTTATGCTGACTGAACAGATCCATGTTCTGGTTTTTATAGCATGTGGCGATGAGCCTCTTCAGCCCTAACGACTCGAAATTATCACTGAAGTACTTCCAGAAATTGGATACCCGTGGATCATCACAGTTGCAGTAGACCGTCTTGCCCGTGAAGTGATCTCGGTAATACCTGACTTCGTTTTCGATGTCCCTGCGCTGCGTATAGAACTCATCATTCTTTGCCCGCTTCGCAGCGTTGACATTTTCGTTCTGTGCCATCCTGCTTGGTAATTACTCACATACGTGCAGCTTATTCAGCCCCTCGGTCAGCCGATTACAGATCAGATGTTTGCCTGTAAATCCCATGACCGCCTGCTTCATTTGATCCTGTGTATGTTCAGACTCCGAACGTTGTGTCGGCCTGCGAACTCCTATCCATTTGGAAAGATCCCAATAATCCTCATTCGTTCAACCCGTTTACCGCATATATCCCCGGCTCTGCATATGCATCCCT
>JAJEFL010000174.1:0-37135 GCA_022820435.1 Rhodothermales bacterium | reverse complement strand
AACAACATCCCCAGAACATAACTCTTGAAATCCCATCCATCCACAGACCCGCGCAGGTCGTTGGCGATCCGCCAGATGATTCGATGCAGTTCTGCACGTTCGACTTCCTTGTTGTTTTTCATTCCGTGTTCACAGGTAACCCCCCAATTTAATGAATCTGGCCGTAGCAGCCTATACCGGCAGAACTATTTTTGTCCCCCGGCAGTATCCTTGGTCAGGTTTGGCAACGAATTCTAGAATTCGCCCGGAATGCCTGCGTCCACATATCCCTGAATCCCGTTCGGGAGGCTGTCTGGGGATAGATCATCAAAGTCAGGACAGGTTTCCTGATCTGAAAGATAGCCATTGAGGATAGGTACAGGTTCTTCCATCTGCGAAGTTTCGCTGCCGCAAAGACCGCCAACATCCTCATTGGCAGCAGAATGAAGGACACCACTATCGTGACCTCCTCAACGGATCCCCCACAACTGTGTACAACCTGAGGCGGTTTCAGATGAAGCCTCTTAGAACACACAAACAAATTATAGGCGGATGCGGCACCACTTTGATGGAGATCAATATGTTCTGCACCTGCTCGCCAGTATCCTTGTCGTACAGGTGCTGGTCCTGCTGTGCATAAAACTGTGGCCACTTCCTTTGCCTTCGGGGTCCCTGGACATCGTATACTCCAATCCTGAAACGATCCAGATGGAAGAAATCGTCACTACCCGCCAAACCCGGGCCACGCCTCCCCCACCACCTCCCCTGCCCCCGGTGATCCGGCCAGAAGACATCATTCTCGAAGAAGATCTGATCCTTGACCTTGATCCACTCGCCGTAATCCGCCCTCGCATGGACGAAATTCCCAGCGAACCCGAAGTCGTGCAATCAGATGGCCCGGCGGCCTCCGAACCACCAAAACTAATCCGAATTGCCACCCCGGAATATCCCCGGTCCGCACGGCGACGAAACATACGGGCAGAAGTCGTGATCACGCTGATCGTAGATACGCAGGGGCGCGTACAGTCGCCGCAGGTGCTTGAGCGATATCTGGTCCATGAAACGATGCGGACACGGGTACATGAATTAGGTCACGGACTAGAGGAAGCAGCCATCAATGCCGCCATGCGATCTCTATTTCGTCCGGCAAAGCAGGAAGGGGTCGCGGTGGACAGCCGCTACAGGGTCACCTTCAACTTCGGAAATTAAGTCTCAGGGCAGATCACGCCAGCGGGCATCCTCTACCTCGTATTCCTCACCAAATTCATCCCGATAGGTCTGTTCTGGAGACGGACCACCATCACGATCCGGGCGGTCTATCTCCACGACCTTGTAGATACGCCAGCCCGCTTTCAAGACAAAATATCCAATCAGTGCAAGTAAAACTCCCACTCCGAAACTCATGCCATTGTACCGTTTGGTGTCATCAATCCTACGCAACGCAGGCGTACCTGCTCCCCGCATCCCATCAATCCACCATGCCAGATCTGAATGATTCCTGCAGTCCCGTCAGAACCTGGGCCAGAGCAGCCCCGCCCTGATTCAGCGTTCGTACAGTTTTCTGAAAGAATACATCGTACCATCGTACACCGTTATTTTGCAGTGGACATCCTCAAAAGATGCCCCTGATCTGTACTGAACAGTTTCCAGGGTGTCCTGGACAGACTAGCACAGTCTGTGCATTGTGCCCTTATAACTGACACCGTGGAATCAACCGGATCAGGAATATAGCATTCAGGGGACAGATCGTACCATGGCTGTAATACGAAGCGCCGCTCCTGCAACCTAGGATGTGGAAGTGTAATCCGATCCGTATTGCGTGTGATGTATCCCAGAACAAGAATGTCTACATCCAGGGTTCTCGGGGCATAGGGGAGGGATCGCTTCCGGCCTGCCCGATGCTCAATCTTCTGACAAAAATCCAATAAATCCTCCGCTCCCAGATTCGTGCGTACCTCCACTACCGCATTCAAAAAGTCCGGAGATTTATCACCGGGATGAAGCGTATGGGCAGCCCCCTCATAAACGGGGGAGCATCGCAGATGTCCATCCAGCATCCGTAAATCTGCAGCCGCCTGCCGCAACCGCACTAGTCGGTCCCCTAAATTTGATCCCAATGCAATGTAAGCTGTCTGCATACGGTACCCCCGCCAGGACTCGAACCCGGATATACGGCTTAGGAGGCCGTCGCTCTATCCTGTTGAGCTACAGGGGCAGATGACGCACGCAACGCACGAATACGTTCAGACACAACCCCTCCAAATACAGCACTTCCCGCTACCACCACATCAGCACCATTCTCCCTGACCTCACGCACATTGTCTGGCCCGACTCCTCCATCTACCTCCAGTAATACGTTACAACCACTCCGATTGATCATGGATCTGAGTTGACTTGTGCGCGGACTGGCTTCAGGTAAATAGGACTGACCGGCAAACCCTGGATATACCGACATGATCATCGCCACATCAATATGCTCCAGCCAGGGACTTAATTGATCCAGTGGGGTGTCTGGATTCAAGGTTAATCCCGGCTTACACCCCAGTGTACGAATTTTCTTAAGTGTCGGACCGATCTCTTTACAGGCTTCCACATGAATCGTGAGAATGTCTGCCCCGGCTTTCGCAAAGTCCGCAATGTACCGCTCCGGCTCTGTAATCATCAGATGCGTATCTAGAACTACACCGGTTCTCCGCTTGAGCGGCCCAAGCGCGGCGACCGCCAGTGGACCAAAGGTCAGATTCGGCACAAAGTGCCCATCCATCACATCAATATGCAACCAGTCCGCCCCCGCATCCACCGCCTCTTCAGCATGAGACTCCAGCCTGGCAAAGTCGGCAGAAAGTATGGACGGAGCAATCAACATTTTATCCTACGCGAAGAGGGCCGTCACGATGGCCATCAAGAGCACATTTACAAGCGCAACGGGCAACAACACCTTCCAGCCAATCTGCATCAACTGGCTGTACTTGAAGCGGGGCAGAGTCCAGCGTACCCATAAAAACAGGAACCCAAAGAAGGCAACCTTCACCATTAAACTGCCGACCTGCATCAGCGAAAGCCAGACAGATCCCTCAAGCCCCGGGAATGCCGCAAGTAACTGCGGCTCAAATGGGATCAGATAGCCCCCGAAGAAAAGCGTCGCAATCACAAACGAGGCAACAAACCAGTTCACATACTCCGCCAGAAAAAACATGCCGAATTTCATTCCGCTGTACTCCGTATGATAGCCCCCCACTAGCTCCTGCTCTGCCTCCGGTAAATCGAACGGAGCACGGTTCGTTTCTGCAAACGCAGTGATAATAAACAGAATTGCTCCGACAGGGTTACGGAAGAAATTCCACCCCAGAATTGCGCCTCCCATTGCCTGATCCTCCACAATCTCCACAACGCTGAGCGATCCGGCCGTGATGACAACACTGGCCACCGCCAATCCCATAGAAAGTTCATAGGAAATCATCTGTGCACTGGAGCGGAGCCCGCCAAGAAGTGAAAACTTGCTGTTACTGCTCCAGCCGGCAAGCGTAACCCCATAGACCGAAATACTCGTCAGTGCCAAAATAATCAGAACCCCCACCGCACTGTCCACAATCACAAAGCCACGGGCATACGGAATTAATGCCGGCACCGTCATCGCAATGACAACCATCACCACCGGAGCCAATGAATAAACAAACCTGCTTGCTCCTTCAGGAACCGTGTCCTCCTTGAAGACCAGCTTAAATACATCTGCGAACGGCTGAAAAAAACCTCCCGGCCCAACCCGGTTCGGCCCTGGACGATTCTGGATGAAGGCCGATACCTTCCGCTCAGCATACACCAGGCAGGATGCGGATATCAGCATAAAATTGATAACTCCAAAGCCCACCAAGGCTAAGATTCCTGGCGATAGATCCATCTTCTAACTGATCTCTTTGATGTTGACTCGGAAGCCTTTCGTATCCGACGTAAGTCTGTAGTGCACCGAGCACCAAACTGGTGAGGCTCCCAATTCTGCATGGATGCTTGTCAAAAATAACGTTTTACCCATAACTGCGCCGCATGTTATGGAATATCGTCTGATTGAGGGAATATGGCTGCATGACTGCAAGCTAAGTCTCATCTCTTCAATCCCTCGACAAAATCCATAGACATGATCATTTCCGAGTTTATTCTTATTTGCGCCCTGACTCTTTATAATTCCAGATTTCGGATGAACGCTGCTGGGCCTCGGAAATTTCCTCCAGAGACATCTGCTCTCGCAACACATTTCGTTTCTCAATCGCATCACGATCCCCCTGTGCAGCAGAAAGGTTGTACCATGCGTAGGCTTCTATTTCATTTTTTGGGATTCCAATCCCATTATGGTACATGAATCCCAATAAAGACTGGGATCTCATGTCTCCCTGTTCGCCAGACAAACGCAACCATTTCACGGCTTCCTCACCATCCTTTGGCACACCATTTCCAGTGGCATACATAGCTCCTAGCCTGCCCTGTGCGTCGGCATTTCCCTGTTCAGCGGCCAGACGAAACCATTTCGCACCCTCTTCGGGATCCTCCAAAACTCCCCTGCCGGAGGTATACAGAAATCCTAAACGATCCTGGGCAAGAACCATTCCCTGTTCGGCAGCTAAACGAAACCACTTTACGGCTTCTGTAGCATCCTCTGCTACCCATTCCCCTTTATCATATATACATCCCACGTTATATTGTGCACTGGCATCTCCCTGATTGGCAGCCAGACGAAACCACTTCACGGCTTCTACAGCATCTTTTTCCACTCCCCTGCCTGCACCGTACATGAAACCTAGATTAAGTTGTGCACTGGCATCTCCCTGATTGGCAGCCAGACGAAACCACTTCACAGCCTCCCCGTCATCCTGTTGTGCACACTGACCATTCATGTACATTTTCCCTAGATTGCTTTGTGCTACGGCAAGTCCCCGTTCGGCAGACATACTCAGCCATTTTACGGCTTCCTCATCATCCTGTCGAACCCCTCTGCCAAAGGCATAAAGGAACGCTAATTCATGTTGCGCTCCGGCATTACCCTGTTCAGCGGACAAACGGTACCACTCTGCGGCTCTTTTAAAATTCCTCGGTACGCCATCACCATCAGCGTACTTTTTTGCCAAAACATATTGAGCCCCATCATCTCCCTGATTGGCAGCCAGGTGGTACCACTTCGCGGCTTTCTCAGCATCCTGTGGCACTCCCCGACCCTGATCGTACATGAACCCGAGATTATACTGCGCATCAGCATTTCCCTGCTCGGCAGACAGATATAACCACTTTGCGGCTTCCTCATCATCCTGATGCACCCCTCTACCCTCTTGATACATATCTGCCATCGCAGCTTGCCCTGCGGCATGTCCCTGTTCTGCACACAGATAGTACCACTTCGCAGCTTCCCCATGGTCCTTCTTTAAGCCCATTCCCGTGTCATACATCTTCCCCAGTTTCCACTGCGCATCCGCATCTCCCTGTTTGGCCGCCAGACGATACCACTTCACGGCTTCCTCCACATCCTCTGGCACTCCTTCCCCAAAGTCGTACAATTGTCCCAACCGAAACTGTGCAGCAGCATCGCCCTGTTCAGCAGCTAAACGATACCACTTCGCAGCTTTCCCGGCATCCTTCGGCACCCCCTCACCACGCTCATGCATAAGTCCGAGATTATATTGTGCCTTCGGGTTCTGCTGTTCGGCGGACAAAAGGTACCACTTTTCCGCTTTCTTATAGTCCCGAGGCACACCTCGACCAAAGGTGTACATAAACCCCATTCGAAACTGCGCATCGGAATTCCCCTGTTCAACCGACAGCCGGAACCACTTTACAGCCTCCTTACAGTCCTGCGGTATCCCCTTGCCCTTGTCATACATGAACCCCAGATTATTTTGCGCCTGAGCAAATCCCTGTTCGGCAGACCGGCGGTACCACTTTACCGCCATCTTATAATCCTCCGGTACCCCGATACCATTCTCGTACATGAATCCCAGATTATATTGCGCCGGAGGAAACCCTTGCTTCGCTGCCAGGCGCAACCACTTCACCGCCTTTTGGTCATCCTGTGGTACCCCCCTGCCATGATGATACATGTCCCCCAGAAAAGACTGTGCTGCATCAAATCCCTGTTCGGCAGACCGGCGACACCATTTCACAGCCTCCCGATCATTCTGTGATACACCTTGACCAAAGGCATACACAACGCCCATATGATATTGCGCAACGGCATCGCCCTCTCTGGCAGCATAATATACTTCGTGAAGATTCTGATCCATTAGAGGATGTCCTGATCTTAGACCAATACCAAGAATCCCGCTACTAGGCTCTTCAAGTAACAGCAAAATTGCATCATGGACTTTTTCTGTTCTTCAAAAACCCCGTGGATTGTATACCAACTCAATTCAGGCGACCAAATATTCCCTGCAAAACAAATGTAGTTTCCAAAATAACCCCCGATACGCATCCTGAATATACTCAATGCGTGCCCTCTAAATGGCCCGGCTGAAAACTCTCTTTGAGACAAAGATCAACCCCGGTCAATCCCATGGCATCATGGGTTGCTCCGGCAAAGGCCGGATTGGTTTCGCTAATGTGCTGCATGATTTTTCTTGGACCCTGCGGATTGATTTCGGTGCCCAATGCGCGGGCAATCATCGGAATCATCTCCCAGCCGGGCTTACAGTCAATGTAGTGAGATTCATTGTGCCACCGATCAAACGGAGTCCCATGCCGGTCTGCACGACTGAGTCCCATCTGCATCATGAGCGTCCGATTTGTCCCCTTAATGGCTTTGGCAGGAATCACCCGCTGCGCACGCCCGGATTCATTCACAAAGGTCCCGATGGTCTCGGCAGCCATCGCCGCCGGAAGTGCAACACATGCTGCAGGGAGCGTTTGATTCGTCGTGTGATGATAATGAAGAATGACCTCTGTATCCGCCAGAGCCTCCACGCTGCAAAGCCCGGAGGCAACGGGATCATCTTCCAGAACATACAGGGCCGCAACCTCTCCCGATTCAATCCGTGCACGCCAGAGGGTTTCGTCCATCGGATAGATGCCCAGACGTTCGCATCCCTGACGGTTGGGGGTCCGATCATCGGTGCAAAGCCAGCCGTCCCCGTGCCCGGGATCAATGTGCGGGATATAACCGGCAACCTGCCCGCCCACCGCATCCGCAAGCTGCAGCAGCATCCAGTTGTCCTCCACCGTCGCATAGGCCGAAGCAATAAACACTGCATTTTCACCTGCACGATGCAGAATTTCGGACGCCCTCTGAAGCGATGCATCCCATGAAGAGGATGCTGCCCCTGTCTCTGATGCAATTGACGGGCCGGCAGGGCGGTCCTCATTAAAGCGGCGGTAAGCCAGACGATCTTCATCGGGAAGCCAGAATTCGTTCACATCCGGATTGGCACGCGGCGTAATCCGCAGCACCAGATTGTCCCGAACCCATAAATGGCAGTTGGATCCCTTCGCATTCGTCGTGGTGATGGACGGCGTACTGGCCATCTCCCAGATCCGTGCCTGAAATCGAAAATCCACCGAGGTCAGCGCACCAACCGGACACAAATCAATCACATTCATCGAATAGGGCTCATCAAACGAAACCCCCGGCGGCGTGATCGGATAATTTTTTACTCCCCGTTCAATGATCGTGAGCTGTCCGCTTTTTGAGATTTCATCGGTAAAGCGTACACAGCGGGTACAGTTGATGCACCGTTCGGCATCCAGAACAACCCGCGGGCCGAGCTTCACTTTCTTGGGTTTATGAACCTTGCGGAATTCAAAACGGGATCCTTCCGGCCCATACTTGTATGCCTGAATCTGAAGCGGACAGTGCCCCGCCTGATCACAGATCGGGCAGTCCAGCGGATGATTAATGAGCAGGAACTCCAGCGTATCACGCTGCGCATCCTCAACCTTCCCGCTTGAGCGTGCCGTATGAACGACCTGTCCGTCAGAGACAATGTGACTGCAGCTGGTCTGAAGTTTCGGAAAATACTGAATGACCGGCTCCCCCTGCTCATCCATCTGGATTTCTCCCGTCTGCCGGTCCCGCATCGGTGCCCCGATATCAACCAGACACTGCCTGCAATTCGCAGGCACGGACATGGACGGATGATAACAGAAATGGGGGAGTTCTATCCCGTGATCCAGACAGAACTGAAGCAGGCTAGGCCGGCCCTCAAATTCGTAGGATTTACCGTCTATGATGACCTGGGGCATGGATAATCAGCTCGTTTCTTCCGGAGATATACGTACACCGGATGCGCTCATGGAAAGGACCGGAATCTGCCCCGGTGCATCCTCCTGATAATGTGCTTCCGCCCCCTTATCAGGAACCGAAATCGTTCCAAAGACAATTGCATAGCGGCCGCTGATATCCCCCGGCACCGTAAACTTGTACGCACCCGCCTCATCCAGTTCGGCATGGACCCGTAATCCACGGTCTGTATCCATACTTCGGAGCATCAGCCAGCACCCTTCCATCTGACAAACTTCATGCACGGTTCCGGCAACCGCCACCTTTCGTCCCGCATAATGTTCCGGCTCAGATACGACCGCTTCCACCGGCACCGCATCAGCGGGATCGGCGGCGAATCCATAGATATCGTCATGGAGAGGCGCTGCACGATTACAGGCAGCCATGCCCATCAAAAAAAGAATCAGAAATTGTTTCTTCATTTGCAATCTTCAAATTTATTCAGGCATTCACGGCCCATACAGCCGGGCGGCAACGGCGCTCAAAGTCTTCCCGGAAACGCTTGATCGTGTTGCGCACCGGCCAGGCCGCCGCATCCGCCAGAGCGCAAACCGTACGCCCTTCCATTTGATCACAGAGGTCCAGTAAAAGGTCAAGATCCCGCAAATTTCCCTCTCCGTCATCAATCCGGGTAATCAGATTTTCCATCCAGCCGGTCCCCTCTCGGCATGGGGTACACTGTCCACAGCTTTCATGGTGATAAAAATGGGCCACCCGCCGCAAAAACGCGACCATATCCGTGTCTTCATCCAGAAACAGCATTCCCGCCGTCCCCAGCATCGAACCCGCTTCCCGCAGACTCTCCACATCCATCGTCACCCCCTCAATCATGTCTGCCCGAAGAACCGGAACCGATGCTCCACCCGGCACAAGTGCTTTTAGCTTTTTGCTGCCGCGCATTCCCCCTGCAATCTCAAGCAGGTCGGTAATCAGCATGCCCGTCGGGTACTCATACACACCCGGCCGATTCACATGCCCCGAAATTCCGTACAGCAGCGGACCTGGATTCTTCTCCGCCCCGATCCCTGCAAACCAGTCGGCCCCCTTCCCCAGAATGAGCGGGGCACAGGCCAGCGTTTCCACATTGTTGATGGTCGTCGGGTATCCCCAGATTCCCGACTGGGCCGGGAATGGCGGCTTGATGCGGGGGTAAGCCCGCTTTCCCTCAAGGGATTCCATCAGACTGGTCTCCTCTCCGCAGATATACGCCCCCGCACCCTTATGCAGAATGATGTCTATGCAATGACCCGTTCCCAGCATATTCTTCCCGGCCAGGTTCGCGTCATACATGTTTGCGAGTTCCTCCTCTAGATGCGTAATCCAACTGGCATACTCACCACGAACATACAGGTAGCATGCATTCAAGGACATCGCATAACAGGCAATCAGGATTCCCTCAAACAAAAGATGCGGATTATATTCCATGAGCTGCCGGTCCTTGAAGGTTCCCGGCTCGCTCTCATCGGCATTGCAGCACAGATAGCGGGGTACATCCGGTTTGACCGGGGGCATAAAACTCCATTTGAGTCCGGTCGGGAACCCTGCGCCCCCCCTGCCCCGCAACCCGCTGCGTTTCATCTGCGCCGTCACTTCCTGAGGCTCCAATTCTTTGAGTACCCTCTTGAGTGTCTCATAGCCGCCATGGGCACGGTACACCTCCAGATGATGCAGATTCTCGACCGGGGGCAGGAGCACCCGCTCGTACGATTGCCAGTTCCCCGCCTTGGTCATCCTGCCTTGCTCATTCGTTCCTGAAATAAACCCCTTGAATACATGACCGGATTGTACTTATTGAGTTCGTTCGGATCGCGGGGGCGTGATGTATCCTTCCACGGCTTCCGCATCCGTCCGGCGATTTCCCCCCATCTCGTCTTCATCCTGCGGCAAAGTGACCGACACAAATGGCAACGGTTTACCTGCTTCCATCGCCTCCAGCAATTCGTCAATCTTTTCAGGGGTCAGATTATGGGCATACGGGCCGTTATTGACCTGCATCATCGGTGCAGAGCCGCATGCTCCAAGGCACTCCGCCTCCTGTAAGGTATAGCGCCCACATGCCGATGTATGCCCGCGCTTCACCTCCAGTTTCTCCTCCAGATAAGCCAGAATGTCATACCCGCCACAAAACTGGCACGAAAAACAGGTACATACATCCAGAACAAAGGTCCCCTTCTTTTCTTTGAAGTACTGTGTATAGAATGTTGCAACCCCGTAGACCTGCGCATAGGGCAGGGAAAGTTCGACCGCCACCAGCTGTAATACCTCCGGCGGAAGAAATCCGAACTTCTCCTGCGCAAGCCAGAGCGTCCACATTACGGCACCGTCCGAAGTGGGGTACTGACTGACCCAGCCGGCAATCCTGGCTTTTTCATCTTCCGTGAAGATGAGCTCTTCCTCGGAAAAATGCGACTCTGGATTCGGATCTGGAAGTGCGACTACCGGATTACGAATAAACTCTGCCATGCTACCTGTCCGCCTCCCCCATAACGGGATCAATGGAGCCAATCAGCACAACAATATCGGCGACCGGATGCCCTTCCATCATGGACTCCAGTCCCTGCAGATTGGTAAAAGACGGTGCATTCAGACGTGCACGCCACGGGCACCCGGTTCCATCACTTTCAAGATAAAAACCCAATTCCCCTTTCGGGGATTCGATTGCATGATAGGAGGCCGCTCCCTTCGGAGGCGCAACACCGGTTTCTGTATACATAAAATCATGGATCATCCCTTCCATGGAGTAGTAAACTTCATCTTTGGACGGGTATGCTTTCTTGGCATCATCCGTACGAATCGGGCCTTCCGGCAACCGATCCAGACACTGGTTGATGATCCGGATGCTCTCAAGCATTTCTTCCACGCGAATATGGTAGCGTGCCAAGCAGTCCCCCTCTTCCCGAATCGGGATGGTGAAATCCACCTCGTCGTATTTCAGATAGGGTTCAAAGATTCGAATATCGTAGGGGACTCCGCTGCCGCGAAGGTTCGGGCCGGTGAGTCCGAGTTCAATCGCCTCCTCTTTGCTGATCACGCCAATATCCCTGTTCCGGTCAATCCAGATACGGTTTCGGTTGAGCAGTTTCTGCCAGCCCTTAATGATCTCCTCATAGCGCGTTGCAAAGTCTCTGATCATCGCAATCGCAGTCGGGCTCAGGTCCGTTGCCAGGCCGCCGATACGGCTGTGCGAGACCGTAAAGCGTGCACCGGACACCTCATCAAAAATACTGTAGAGATCCTCCCGCCCCTGGAAGGTCCACAAAAAAACGCTGACCGCTCCTGCATCCATGAGCCCGACCCCCAGCCATAACAGGTGCGAGGAGATCCGTGCCAGTTCGCACATGATCATCCGGATCCATTGTGCACGGTCGGGGACTTCAATGTTGGCAAGCTTTTCCACCGCCATACACCAGGCAACATTATTTGCATAGGGAGCCAGGTAATCCATGCGGTCCGTATAGGGCATGAACTCCTGATAGGTCTTGCTCTCGGCGAGCTTCTCGATCCCCCGGTGCAGATACCCAATATCCAGCACACACTTCTCAATCCGCTCCCCGTCCAGTTTTACAACGCACCGGAGTACGCCGTGCGTTGCCGGGTGCTGCGGCCCGATATTGAGGGTCATCTCATGCTCCAGTGCATCTTCAACACGCGACACCTCAATCCCCCGTCTGGTGCTCAGCCATGCATCCTTGCTCTCCAGGCGTTTGAGCAGGGTCTCGTTATGTCTGGGCCAGAACGAGAATATCGCCTCACGATCATGATAGGGAGTCGCTACAGACATCTAGGCATCCTCCCCCTTCGGCTCCTGATAGCTCTTGGCGGGACTGCCGCTGCGGGCAGCCGCAAAAGGATCCATGGTCAACTCCCCCTCCGGGACGCGCGGAGGAAGCGGCAGGGACCCTGGAATTCCAAGCAATGGAAATTCCTTCCGCTGCGGATGATACGCAAAATCCTCCGGCATATACATTCGCCGGAGATCTGGATGCCCCTCAAAGCGAATGCCCAGCATATCATAACACTCACGCTCATTCCAGTCTGCTGCCTTGAAGAGGCCCGTCAGTGAAGGGACAACCGCATCTTCTTCGTCCACCAATACCTTGAGACGAAGACGCTTGCCCGTATCCAGATTCACGATTGCGTAATACACCTCGTAACGCGGTGCATCCTCGCAAAACCGATCCACACCGGCCAGATCCACCAGATAGGTAAACCCCAGGGTTTCCTTTAATGCCGTACAAACCTGTAACAGGGACTCCCGCTTTACAAACGCCGTGTACTCCCCCGCATACACGGATACTTTCGCAACAGCCCCGGGGAACTGACTCTGGAGCACCTCAATCGTATCCGCTACGTTGGTGGAGGCCTTCTCGTGCACATTTTTCTCCTCCGCACGCGCCTCGTCAACGGGAGTGAAGTGAAACTTGAGCGTCTCAGGCATCCGCCAGGCTTGATGCATCCAAAGCAACTTTGCGTCCCTCAACCGTCAGACTGCCCGGTCTGGCCGACAACTCCGCAATTTCTTTCTGTCCGCTCGTATAATCCTGGATCACCGAATATTCGTTACGGATTTTTTCCTGAATATCCATCAACGCGTGAATGACCGCCTCCGGCCTGGGAGGGCAGCCGGGAATGTACACATCCACCGGCATAAAATTGTCAACCCCCTGCACCACACCATAACAGCGATGCATGCCTCCGCTGGAGGCACATGCACCCATGGCAATGCACCACTTTGGATCGGCCATCTGATCCCAGACACGCCGGATCGCATGGGACATCTTGTAACTGCACCATCCCGCAATGATCATCAGATCCGCCTGGCGGGGAGAAAAGCGCATGGCCTCACTGCCAAACCTGCCCACATCATACTTGGGGCCGCCGAATGCCATCATTTCAATGGCACAGCACGCAAGCCCCATCGGCATCGGCATCAGAGAGTTAGACCGTGCCCAGTTGACCACCGCGTCAACTGTAGTCGTCAAATATCCAGTTGTTGAATTCATGGCATAAAAGTTAAGCCGGTTTTATGAAAGTCTGTGCACTCTGTTTCGCTAATCAAACTCCAGTCCTCCCTTTTTGATGTCATACAAAAGTCCCACAGCAAGGATGACAATAAAGATCGTCACGACCGCAAGCACTCCCATCCCGATTCCGGCTTCCAGAAAATGGCGGTGGCTGACCGCCCAGGGATACAGAAACACAACCTCCACATCAAAGACAATGAAGATCATCGCAACCAGATAGAATTTCACCGAAAACCGCTGGTGCGCCGTCCCGATGGGATCCATCCCGCTCTCATAAGCACTCACCTTGACCCGGTTTGGACGACTTGGCCCCAGCAGTCGCTGCGCAAGCAGCAGCGTCAATGCAAGGCCCGTGGCCATCCCCAACATAATTAGCAGTGCAGTGAATTCAGCACTCATATTAAATCGCCAGTTTCTCTAAGAGGCCTCAAAAGATCCAGTATGGATGAAGATACGCATTGACACCTGATTGTACCGCTAAGAAGTGCATTCAACCTTGAAATCTACTTAAATTCACAGTGAATACCGGGGACGGGATTCACACCGCGCCTGTATACCGTAAAGGATTGCAAAGGGTTCACGGGCGGGCGGCGGCCCTCAGGGGCCTGCCCCCGAGTGTCTCCGGTGACTGCATCACTTTCCCAGACCGCCCGTCTGAGCATGACCCGCAAATAACTGGAGCAGTTCCGAAGATCAAATCCGCAACGCAGCATTGCGTCTCTCTCATAACTGGAATTGCGCCTTGATATTCTGAATAAACGCGTCTTCCTCCATCGCCTTGCGGGCATCCAGTAATTGATGGGCATCCGCGCCCGCCCGGTAGCGCATCTGATTGGAATCGCCCGTCGCCGCGTCGTAAATCACCTCTGCAACGAGTTCAGGAGGCGAAGGCTGCATCTCTGCCCCCGAAGCAAAGACCTGCATCACCTTCCCGACAACACCCTGATACTCCGGCATTGCAGGATCATTCTGAAAATCAAATGAACGCCCGGCAAAATCGGTTGCAATCATGCCAGGCTCCACGATCTTGACCTTCACGCCAATGGCTTCCGCTTCATAGGATAACGCCTCCGAAATTCCTTCCACGGCAAACTTCGTCCCGTGATATAGACTCCCCAATGGAAAGGTCATCTTCCCGCCAATGGACGACACATTGATGATCACTCCGGCCCCGTTCTCTCTAAAATGGGGCAGAACCGCCCGGGTCACATCCAGCAGACCGATCACGTTGGTGTTGAACTGCCGTACAATATTCTCTCTGGGAAAGGCTTCTAGAGGGCCGTACGCCCCATAGCCTGCATTATTGAGGAGGACATCAATTCTGCCAAATGCTTCGATCCCGGCCTGAACCGCTTTCGCAATGGAGTCCAGATCCAGAACATCCAGCCGGGAAACCAGTATATTTTCCCGTCCCGCCAGTTCCTGTTCATTTTCGGGAGTTCGCATCGTTGCAATCACATTCCAGCCCCGATCATGAAAATGTGCTGCGGTCGCTTTGCCAATTCCTGTACTTGCCCCGGTAATCAAGATCGTTTTCCTCATTTGCGGATCATAATTTTGTTGTTTTGTGGTCGTTTTTTTTTTCGCTTATCGCCAGTCCGTGGTGTAGGTCAGACGTGCACTTCCGATGCGTCCGAGCTTTGGAGCACCGACAAACTCACGATGGTCGCTGTCGGTCACATTGGTGATCCCAACATCGAATCGGAGGGTTGGATTGATTTCATAGCCTGCACCGATATCCAGAACAAAGTAACTTGGCACCTTCCCCTCATAGGGGCCCGAAAGCACCGAAAACTCCTCAATATAACGACCGGCTGCGTTCACACTGATCCCGCTTGAGTGCTGATACTCCCCGCCCAGCTTAAACTTCAAGGGGGGCGCATTCAACGCAAGCACCTTGGCTTCATCGTCCTCGTCCAGTTCGGTATGATCAAAAAAATCGTCACTTACCCAGGAAAGATTCCCGAATACGGAAACTGAACGGGAGAGCAGAACCTGCATGGATACATCCACCCCGTAATACTGGATATTTCCAAAATTGGGATAGGACAGCATGAGTTCGGGAACCTGGCCGACTCCTGGATTATTCTCATTGGGCTGCACAATGGCAATGGGGGTCGTTGGACTTGGCAGCGAACTTCCTGCAATATCCACCAAAAGCTGTGCCGCCTGCTCCGCTGTCAGACCGAAAAGTCGCAGTGCGCCTGCCAGTGTGGTATTATTCGCGATTCCCGCGCTAATATCCCGGACAAGATCCTGGGACAAATTCGGTACCAGTACCAGCGGCGTGCGTACCTGGAGCGCACCGACAAAGTTTTTCTTTGTCGCATAGTAGACATCTGCGGCAAACAATACATTCTCCCCAAGAATCCCCTTGTACCCGATTTCATAGGTTTGCGAGATCGTCTGTTCAAGGGGATCCACATTCTCCAGATCGGTGATTCCCAGATCCACCCCCAGTGTACTGAGATTCAGTGCACCCAGCACCCCCGGGCTAAATCCCTGCACCACCGTTACATCCGGTGCCAGTGCTGCCTTGAGCGTGGCCACCAGCGGAGGAGGTACATTCAAACCTGCATTGGAAAGCATCAAGGCCAGGTCTTCATCGGAGATTGCCGCCAGCCCCTGATACATTAATCCATAAATCGCTCCGGTGCTGATCCCCACCGGGGTCGGTGCTCCCTCTGCTCCCGGCAGGAGACTGGAGGCTATCAGATCCGTCGTCGCACCCAGGTTCAGGAAATCGGGATTCCGGGCATACGTAAAGCCGGTGGCCGCTCCTCGTCCGCGAACATTGATCCCCCCGACATTGGCCGCAACCAGATCCAGCCAGTTGCTGGTCGCTGTCGGAGAGGAGAAACTCCGGTTATAGGTCGCACGCAGGCTTGAATTGGGCGTGGGTTTAAAGACCAGTCCAATACGGGGGGAGGCCTGCACTTTATCCGCTACATTGTTGTAGTCCCCGCGAAGTGCAAGTGTGAGATCAAGCCGGTCACTGATTTTTGTGGCGGACTGGGCATACATCCCGTACTCGTCAATATTGTCGTGCTCTTCATTGCGTCCAAGTACCGTCGCCTTGGTATCCGGGCGGGTCAACTCCAGATCAATGCCCACAATCAGGGATTGCCGGGAGCCGAATTGTGCACTGTACTGCGCCTGCATTCCATATTCACGGGAATGCTCCGTCACCGGATCCCCTCCATAGACATACGAGTCCCCGGAGTCATTCACATTCATGTAGGCCTGCGCAAAAAATCCTCCTCTGGCAAGCCGGGCCTGCACGAACGAATAACGATACTCATCCGCCTGAATGGTGCCGATTCCACTCAGGACAGTCCCCGTGATCTGACCCATACCGCCGTTCAACGAGAACGTCATCTCCGAACCCAGCCGAAAATCCAAATTCCCGGCAACCGTGTACTTATTGTAATCCGTATCCCGTATCCCGTCCACCGCAATCTGTACGGCATCATCCGGATCCGGGCACTCGCTGAATTTTTGTTCCTCCAACAGGTTCTGTGCACACGACTCCAGCGCAAAATCCGTTCCCGCTGCATAGGAACCGGTCACCTTGACACCCACGCGCTGACTCAGCGCACCGGCAGCCCGGGCCTGTAAATTCATGAGCGAATGCTCCCCTCCACTGATCGAAATTGCGGCCCCTGGATGGGTAAATGGATCCTTGGTGATATAATGAATCACCCCGGAATCCACCCCCGCACCGTAGAGTGCAGATCCCGGGCCTCGTACGACTTCCACCCGATCCAGATCTATGGCAAGGTTGGGCATGATATTATGCAGATTGACTTCCAGCGAAGGGGATCCCGCCTTGCGATAATCGGTCAAAACCAGAGTCGCCCCGGAGAACACATTATTAAACCCGCGCAACACCACCTCATTCCGGTCAATTCCGGTTTGTGCCATGTCAAGCCCCGTAACGTTCCGCAGCGACATGACCGTAGTCGGCACCACGGATCGCTGAATATCCTCGGCCACAATCACATCAATGGAGGCCGGCGCATCCAGTACTTTCTCCTGCCGCCTGCTGGCGGTGATCTGGAACTGTTCCAGATCCACCCCGCTCACGAGATCCACATTCAGAACCAGAGGCTCGCCATCGGAGAGATTCACCTCTATTTCGGTGGAGCGATAACCCGTAAAAGATACCCGTATCACACCGGCCCCTGCCGGTAACCCGCTCAATGTATATTGCCCGGTCTCACCGGTGGAGGTTCCCTGCCCGGAGCCGACATGAAGTACATTCGCCCCGAATAACGGGAAACGGCCCTCTGAATCTGCGACAATGCCGGTAACTGAAGCCGACTGCGCATAGATCCAGCCTGGAAACGCGAAAAGCAGTATGAATAAAATAATGCTAAAGAGTTTTTTTGCAGTGCACATTTTTCTGAATTTTATTGATATAGTCTAGGGTACGCTTGCCACCCGCTCAAGATCAACGATCACACAACTCCTCCATGGTTGTCCATCCGGGTTTCCCCCCTTGTAATTTAACCCATACAACTGCAGATTGCTCACTCCCGGCTCCCATGAAGTTGTACGGATGAATTCGGAAGCACAAATCCTCCAACTCTGGAACTCCCGAAAATTCATTCGCGGCGATTTCTGTTGAAGAATGACTGAATCATCCAATTGTCTTTGCAGGACGGGCTCCTTTGCTGTGCAGCCCATGGAATTGATCATCAACGTATACGCGGTGCCAGAAGCAAGATCGTGACGCAGGAACACGGCCTGCGTATCCGGTTGCCATTCCATCAACGAGCAGCAGCATCTTCTCACATAAAAACGTTACGGAGGCTTCTCCGATTCCAATGCTCGCCCTCGCAATCAGGATGGTTTTTGTCATTCTATATTTTGCCGTTTGTTCGGTTACCGCCAGTCTGTGGTGTAGGTCAGGCGTGCAGTTGCAATGCGGCCCAATTTCGGTGCACCCACATATTCACGGTGATCGCTGTCGGTTGCATTCCTGATCCCAAGATCTACCCGAAGTGTCGGATTGATTGCATATCCTGCACCGACATCCAGAACAAAATAACTGGGGACATCCCCTGTATAGGACCCCGAAATCACCGGGAACCCTTTTACATGTCGCCCCGCTGCATTCACGCTGAACCCACTTCGGTGCTCGTACTGTCCCCCCAGTTTAAATTTGAATCCGGGTGCATTCAAGGCAAGCACTTTGTCCTCAAGTTCCTCATCCAGTTCCATATGATCAAAAAAGTCATCGCTCACCCAAGACATATTTCCAAACAGGGAAAGCGCATGTGAGACAATCACCTGCAGGGAAACATCCGCCCCGTAGTACCCAATATTTCCAAAATTCGGATAGGCCAACATGATCTCAGGAAGTGTCCCAACCCCTGGATTATTCTCATTGGGTTGTACGACTGCGATGGGCGTTGATGCATCTGGCAGTGAACTTCCTGCAACATCCACCAGCAGTTGCGCCGCCTCCTGTGCACTCAGACCAAAGAGCCCCAGCGCAGCAGCCAGTGTGGTATTATTCGTAATCCCTGTGGTGATATCCCGAACAAGGTCCTGAGACAGGTTTGGCACCAGCACCAGTGGTGTACGTACCTGAAGCGCACCCACGAAATTTTTCTTTGTCGCATAATAGACATCCGCGGCAAGCAGGATATTCTCTCCCAGAATGCCCTTGTATCCAATCTCAAAGGTTTGGGAGATCGTCTTCTTCAGAGGAGCCACATTCTCTACATCGGTCACTCCTGGATCTATACTCAGTGTGCTGAGGTTCAGTGCACCCAATACCCCTGGGCTGAACCCCTCCACCACCGTGATCTCGGGGCTTAACGCATCTCTTATGCTTGCCATCAGGGACACAGGCAAATTCAGGCCTGCATTGGCGAGCATCAAGGCAAGTTCTTCGTCTGGAATTGCCGCTAGTCCCTCGTACATCAGCCCATAAACGTCCCCCGTACTGACCCCCACCGGAGTGGGAACTCCCTCTGCACCCGGTAACAGACTTGACGCAACAAGATCCGTGGTTGCCCCCAGTGTCAGAAAATCAGGATTCCGGGCGTAGGTAAAGCCGGTGGCCGCCCCCCGGGCACGCACCTTGATATCGCCAGGTAGGGTCGCAGCGATGATATCCAGCCAGTTACTGGTCGCAGAGGGCGATGAGAAACTGCGATTATAGGTTGCGCGAAAGCTTGAATTCGACGTGGGCTTCACCATGAGCCCAATCCGTGGCGAAGCCTCAACTTTGCCGCCTACATTATCGTAGTCTCCTCGTAGGGCAAACGTCAGTTCAATGCGGTTGGTGATTCTTGTTGTTGACTGTGCGTACACCCCGTATTCATTGATATTGTCGCTGTCCTCATTACTCCCCAAAACGGTTCCCTTTGTGTCTGGACGGGTCAACCCCAGATCCATTCCCAGAATCAACAACTGTCGGGCGCCAAATTGCGCATTATACTGGACTTGTGTCACATATTCACGGGAAAACTCAGCGACCGGCTCGCCTCCATACACATAGGAATCCCCCGAGTCATTGATATTGGCAAAGAATTGGGCAAAAAAGCCTCCTCTGGATAACCGTGCCTGCGTAAACGAATAACGGTAATTTTCTCCCTGAATGGTGCCAATCCCGCTTAAAATCGTACCCGATAGAATTCCGGCACCAGCGTTCAAAGACAGGGTCGTCCCGGATCCCAATCGAAAATCCAAATTCCCCGCAACGGTATACTTGGTAAAATCCATATCTCTCAACCCATCCACCGCAATCTGAACAGCATCCTCCGGGTCGGGACACTCACTGAATTTTTGCGCATCAAGTAAGGTCTGATCACACGCCTCCAGCGCAAAATCCTCCGCAGCTGCATAAGAACCTGTGACTTTGACTCCAACGTTTTCGCCCAATACTCCCGCCATCCGGGCCTGTATATTCATAAGAGACTGCTCACCTCCGCTGACTGCAACCGTCGCCCCCGGGTGGGTAAATGCATCCTTGGTAATATAATGTATGACCCCTGCGTCAACCCCCGCACCATAGAGTGCAGACCCCGGGCCACGCACAACTTCCACCCGATCCAGATCTATGGAAAGGTTGGGCATCAAATTATGCAGGTTGACCCCAATGGCAGGCGAGCCGGCATCACGATAATCGGTCAGAACCAATGTAGATCTGGAAAATACATTCCCGAATCCCCGCAGAACCACTTCATTCCGGTCTACGCCGGTTTGTGCCATGTCAAGCCCCGTAACATTCCGCAGTGCCATCACGGTCGTCGGCACCACAGCCCCCTGAAGATCTCTGGCTAAAATTACATCAATGGATGCAGGGGCATCCAGTACTTTCTCCTGCCGCCGGCTTGCGGTGATCTGGAACTGCTCTAGATCTACCCCGCTCACGAGTTCTATATTCAAAACAAGTGTTTCTTCCCGGGCGAGACTGACATCCATTTCTGATGATCTGTACCCCGCATAAGATACCCGTATCAAACCAGCCCCTTCCGGCAATCCACGCAATGTATACTGCCCATTCTCATCGGTGGAGGTCCCCTGCCCGGAGCCGATATGAACCACATTCGCCCCAAATAGCGGAAAATGATTCTCTGAATCTATAACGACACCGGCAACCGAGGCCGATTGTGCATAACCATAACTCCAGCCGGGAGTCATGAAAAGCAGTAAGAACAAGGCACTGCTCAGGATTTTTCTTGTGTACCTTTGCATGGATTTTATCAACTGACAGCACAGACCCAACCGTACCCGCCAACACCCAGCCTCGCAACCGACTCCTCCTGTATCGTCTGTCCTGCCGCCCTCGGATCTGCCCCTGATAATTTAATAAACGGAACAATAGATTGTTTATAACCCCGCCTCAATGACCGGTTGTATAGGTGAGACGAAGTGCGGCAACACGGCCAAGCCTGGGAGCCCCCACAAATTCCCGGTGATTGCTGTTGAACAGATTATTGACCCCAAAATCTGCACGGATGCCGGTTTTATGCATTGCATATCCCACGCCGGCATCTATAATCATGTAACTCGCAACCTCCCCGATGTACTGTCCGGCAATCACTGGAAAACCCTTCGTGAACCGCCCGGATGCGGTGAGAGAGATGCCGCTTTCGCGCTGATACTGTCCACCCAGTTTAAACTTGAATCCGGGCGCATTGAGGGCGAGTTCCAGATCCTCCGATTCTTCCTCCAGTTCTGTATGGTCAAAATAATCGTCACTGACCCAGGACGCATTTCCAAAAAACCTCCATGCATCACTAGCCAGAACCTGCATGGAAATATCCATACCAAAATATCGAATGTTTCCGAAGACAGGATAGGTCAGCATCAGTTCCGGGAAATGCCCGATGCCCCTGTTGTTCTCGTTCGTCTGCACGATTGCAACGGGAGTTTCGCTGTCAGGAAGATCACTGCCCGCCACATTGACCAGAATCTCCGCGCCTTCCTCTGGAGTGAGGTTAAGCAGCCCCAGCACACCTGCAACCTCTTCGTTTGCCGCCAGTCCGGCTGAGATATCCCGGATCAGATCCTGTTGCAGATTCGGAATGAGCACAAACGGGGTCTTGGCCTGAAGCGGGCCGATAAAATTTTCCCGTTTTGCAAAATACCCGTCCACCGCAAACAAGACTTTATCGTCAATGATTCCCTTGTATCCGAGTTCCCAGGATTGGGTCATTGCAGGTTTGATGGGTTCCAGATCCGGGAGGTTATTCAACTTCGGATCCGCGATCAGTTCCAGCGTACTGAGATTGGGAAGCGCCAGCGTGCCGGGGCTGAACCCCTCCACCGGGGTGACCTCCGGTCTCAGGCCCTGTTTCAGAAGGGGAATAAACGAAGCGGGAATGGGCAGTTCTGCATCCGCCAGTCTCCTTGCCAGCTCTTCATCCGGGATCGCAACCAGCCCCTCGTAAATCAGCCTGTACATCACGCCGGTATCCATACCGACCGGGGTCGGCACCCCTTCCATCCCCGGAAGCATGCTGGACGCAACCAGCGATGTGGACGCACCGAGCGCCAGATAGTCCGGGTTCCGGGCATACGTAAAGCCGCTTGCACCACCGCGTGCCCGCACATTGAGATCCCCGATGGATGCCGCAAGCAGATTCAGAAAATAATCGGTCGCAAGCGGGGAAGAGAAGCTGCGGTTGTACGTTGCACGCAGACTGGAGGTCGGGGCTGGTTTTAGAACCAGCGCAACCCGGGGAGATGCCTGAATCTCCGTCACAACATTGTTATAATCTCCGCGCAGCGCAAGAATCAACTCCAGCCGATCCGAAATTTTTGTAGTGGACTGCAGATATGCGCCAAATTTGTCCACATGCTCAAGCGTCAGATCCACGCCTGCAACCAGTTCCTGCCGTGCCCCGATCACCTGCGTATACTGGGCCTGTACTGCATATTCTTCGGACACCTCCTGAATCCGGTCTCCCCCGTATACATACGAATCCCGGGAATCTATCGCATTTACATATGCCTGTACAAAGAGCGGTCCGCTGGACAGTCGAAGCTGCGCATAACTGGTAATCAGCCCCTTGGCCTGAACCGTTCCAATACTGCTGAGCATCGTTCCATCAAGGTTCGCAACGCCCCCATTCAGGGAAAGCGTCGTCCGGCCGCGTATACGCCAATCCATCCCCCCCGACAATACCAGCTTACGCTGCCGGACCTCACGTGGACCGTCTACGAACAACTGCACCGCATCTTCCGGATCCGGGCACTCACTGAACCGCTCCGCTTCAAGCAGCAGGCGATCACAGTCGTGAAGTGCAAAGTCGTCAGCAACCGCATAATTCCCGATCAACTTCACTCCGACGCGCTGCCCCAGAACGGTGGCGATGCGCCCCTGCACATTGAACATCGACTGCTGCCCTCCACTGACCGAAATCGTAGTTCCCGGATAATTGAACGCGTCCTTGGAGATATAATGGATGACCCCCGTGTCTCCACCGGGTCCATAGAGTGCAGATCCCGGCCCCCGCACCACCTCGACACGTTCCGTATCCATGGCCAGGCCGGGCATGATATTATTCAGGTTCACCCCGACCGATGCGGCTCCGGCTTTGCGATAATCGGTCAGGATATGGGTCGTGCGTGAAAAAACATTGTTGAAGCCGCGGAGGACGATTTCGTAGCGGTCCACCCCGGTCTGCACGATGTCCAGCCCGGTTACATTTCGCAGGGACCTCGCCATCGTCTGTGCAACATCGAGTTGATAGTCCCGCGCAGTAAGCACATCAATGGAGGCAGGTGCATCCAGCACTTTCTCATTCCGGCGGCCGGCCGTCACCTGAACCGGATCCAGATCCGTTCCCGGCACCAGCGCAACATTCCATACATACTGTTCATCCGCCGTCACGACAATCTCAGATTCCTGCGCCGTATAGCCAATGAAACTGACCTGCAGCACATAGCCCCCCGGAGCGAGATTCAGAATCTCAAACGCTCCCCCGGTATCCGTTGCATGCCCAATTGCTGTCCCGGAGAGGAGCACATTTGCTCCAATCAGCGGCAGCCCGGTTGCCGCGTCGGTGACCTTCCCGCTCACGATCCCTGTCTGTGCAGAAACGGGGGAAACAAGGGCGCAAATGGTCACGCCGACCAGCAGACTGCGAGTCAGATTCCAGTTTATTCTACGCAACATGAATCAGACCTTGATTTCCGTCTGTTATGAAACTTGATCCGACAATCACGGTTCACTCAGTGTTTTGTGACCGGCGGGGGGATGGTAATTCCCGCGCGTGACAGAAGGAAGTCCACCTGCTTCATGTGATGGGCGGCATGGAAGAGTTCCTTCACTTCCTCCACGGAGGTGTGGGACATCACCTCTGTTGATGCCAGAACCAGCGACTGGAATGGGGTTCCTTCCTTCCAGCTCTGCATTGCAAGGGGCTGAACCAGATCATACGCTTCTTCACGTGTCAGCCCGCAGTCAATCAGATGCAGCATCAACCGCTGGCTGTGATACAATCCGTAGGTCGCATCCAGATTCTTCTGCATGCGATCAGGATTCACGACCAGATTCTGAAGGATGCGTGTCAGACGAAGAAGTGCATAATGTACCACGGTCGTTGCATCCGGAAGGATGACGCGTTCGACGCTGGAATGTGAGATATCCCGTTCATGCCACAGGGCTACATTTTCCATTGCTGCCACCATGTAGCCGCGCAGTAAGCGTGCACAACCTGTAATATTTTCACTTCCGACGGGGTTACGTTTATGCGGCATTGCACTGGACCCCTTCTGCCCTTTCCCGAATGCCTCCTCGACTTCTCTGACTTCACTGCGCTGCAGGTGGCGAATTTCTACGGCAATCTTTTCAAGACCAGCCCCGATGAGTGCCAGTACACTCACATAATGCGCGTGGCGGTCCCGCTGGATCACCTGTGTGGCAATCGGCTCCGGCTTGAGGTCAAGCAGTTCACAGGTAATTTTCTCCACCTCCGGCGGCGTATGCGCGAAGGTCCCGACTGCCCCCGACAATTTTCCTGTCCGCACCTCTTCTGCGGCCGTTTTGAACCGTGCCATATTTCGGGTCATCTCCGCATAATAAAGCGCCAGTTTTAGCCCAAAGGTCGTTGGCTCGGCATGCACTCCGTGGGTTCTGCCCATCATCAGGGTATACCGATGCTCCAGTGCGCGGTCATGCAGAACCTTGCGCAGAGATTCCAGAGCTTCCTTGATAAACTGATTGGCTTCTGCAAGCCGAACCGACCAGGCCGTATCCACCACATCGGAGGAGGTCAGGCCGTAGTGAACCCATTTTTTTTCGGGACCGAGTCCTTCACTCACCGCCCGCGTAAACGCGACCACATCATGCCTCGTGTTTTTTTCTATCTCGTGAATCCGCTGCAGGTCAAAGGATGCCTGCTGCCGGAGCGTCTGCACCTCGTCTGCGGGAATGACTCCGATCCTGGACCATGCCTCGCAGGCGGCCAGTTCCACCTCCAGCCATACCTCAAACTGGCGCTGCTCACTCCAGAGTTCCTGCATTACCGGATGGGTATATCGTTGAATCATCTACGTTTGATCTCTCGTTTTCTTGAATTTATCATGGACAGGAACAGACTAGCCGGATTCCGCCATCCGTGCCATTCCGGTCCTTGTTGAATCCCATTCTGTACCTGAAGATTCCAAATCCTGATGATCTTGTCTGTTACAGCGAATCCCGCTTATCTCTCAAGCGCGTGTACAACAGCCTCCGTGCACGAAAAATATGTGCCTTAACCGTTCCGAGGGGAAGGTCTAGTTCCTGGGCAATTTCTTCGTAGGATTTTTCCTGCTGATGCCGCATCACAATCACACGGTGATACTTGGGAGGCAATGAATCAATCGCATCCTGAATGATATTCGTACGCTGACCTCCCTCAATCTCACGATCCGGCCGGTACGTGGTGTCCGGAACCTCCTGCCGAATCTCACCATCTTTGGTATGAGTCGGCTTGTCCAGTGAGGTCGTGGCCAGCCTTCGCTTACGCTTATAATCAATGGCATGATTGGAGGCAATCTTGTAGAGCCAGGTTGAAAATGCATAACCGGTGGAATAGGTGTCCAGTGCCTTGAAGGCTTTCATGAACGCCTCCTGAACCAAATCTTCAATCCCCTCTGCGTCTCCAATCGTCCGCTTGATATGCAGAATGAGCCCTTTCCGGTATTTCTGCACCAGCAGCGCGTATGCACGCTGATCCCCTTCCAGTGCGCGGGCAACCCATTCACGATCCCTCTGACTGGACGCTGACCCTCTGGTCTTCGTCTGATCTTCAGGCATTCGGTTCATCCGCTCATGTGCGACGATACGGTCTTTCTAATGAAGTGCGCTAACTGCCCGGAGACACGGGCAGTTCCTGCGTCTCCTTGTAAGTACTCAAGACAATACTGGTTTTCGTGCCGGTTACCCCCGGCCAGGATTGAATGCTGCCAAGCAGGCGCTCCAGCGAGGTGGTATCATACGTTCTGACTTTTAAAACATGGGAGCCTTCCCCGGTAATTGAATGTGCTTCAAGCACTTCACTGCAACCGCAGACATGCTCAATCAGTGTGGCATAACGGCTTGATTTATCCACCGTAATACGAATGAAGGCCGTAATATCAAATCCCAGCTCCTTCGGATTTACGTTGGCATGGTACCCCGTCAGAAATCCATTTTCCTCAAGCTTGCGCATGCGATCACTCACACTGGTCATGCTCAGCCCGACCCGCGCAGCAATATCCACCCGCTTCATTCTCCCCGAAGCCTGCAGGAGATTCAGAATCCGGGCATCAATCTTGTCTATTTTTTTGCCCACCATTTAGTTACCCATCATCGCTATAATTCGGACCGGGCCACCACTGCCTCCCTTGATCTTCATCGGCAGGGCAATCAGTGTAAACCCGGTGGGAGGCAGCTGGTCCAGGTTCGCCAGATTTTCGAACCCGATAATATTTCCATGAAAGAGTTCCTGATGACTTTCGTACGTACTCGATTGGCCATAATCAAGACTGGCCGTATCAATGCCGACCGCCTCCACATTCCGCTCATCCCGCAACCATCGTGCCGCATCTGCTCCAATCCCTGGAAAATGCAGTTGCGGGACCGCTTCCGGCCCCAGTAAATCTGTGCCCATATACGTAAGAGGGTCCGGCCAGTACGCACCGAAACCTGTCCGAAATAACACCATCGCCCCGTCCGGCAATCGTCCATGTTCAGCTTCCCATGACTCCAGATCCGCGGTGCTGATCTGGTAATCCCGGTTGACAGCCACCTGATCGGCTACATCCACCACGACTCCCGGTCCCATGAGATTTTCGAGGGGGATTTCGTGAACGGACCACTTCCCCTCCGCAAAGTGAATCGGAGCATCCATGTGGGTGCCGGTATGCTCTGCGAGTTCAAACGAGTTGATCTCAATATAATAACCGGGATCCTGCCACCCTTTTACAATCTCATGAAGCTTAAATCCCGGGAGCGTTGGCCAGTGAATGGTGGTGGAATCAAAACTGTGCGAGAGGTCTACCATTCGAGCAGCAGCCGGATCAAGCGAAATCTGCGCCTGTGACGTACTGCAAATTATTACGGAGAGCAGAAAAATGGATGCAAGAATAAGATTTTTCATTTTGTCAGCGTATAACGATGGTGGACTAGCGTCTAGTATACGTGTTTCCGCGTTGATTTACCTAAATTACGCGTCCTGCGGGCCCATAGCTCAGTCGGTTAGAGCAGCGGACTCATAATCCGTCGGTCGGGGGTTCAAGTCCCTCTGGGCCCACATCTGTCAGGATAGCCCCAATAACTGTCCTCCCTGATACACCAGCAGTGAAGCGGTATATGCAAGTATGGTCATGTAAAGCCACATGACCAGCGGCCACCGCCAGGTATTGGTTTCCCGGCGTGCAATTGCCAGTGTACTCATGCACTGGAGTGCGAACACAAAAAACACAAGGAGGCTGACTGCGACCAGTGGGGTGAAGACCGGGCGCCCATCTGGATAACGATCCGCTTTCAGTGCATCCCGCAGTGCCACTCCCTCTTCCGCATCTGCAACACTGTAAATGATCCCCAATGTAGAGATAATCACCTCACGTGCGGCAAAGGCACTCACCAGTCCCGCACTAATCTTCCAGTCAAACCCCAGAGGCTGCATCACCGGCTCCAGTCTTCGCCCGATATATCCAATTGCGCTCCCCCGGATCTGTGCCGACTGCTGGAGCAGTTGTGCACTGTCCATGGCCGCCGTATAATTATATTCCGCCTGCTGCATCATGGACTGAATCTGTGCCATCACGGGATCTCCGCTCCCTAGGGAATCATCCAGAGCAGGCAAGGCCATATCCGGTGCTGGCAAAAGCGTCTCTGCTTCGGCATAGCCTGCCTCACGCTGCCCGGCAGCCTGCATTTCAATCTGCGTCCGCAGCGAATCCGTATCCACCGCCGGGTAACTTGCCAAAAACCACAAAACAATACTGCAAACCAGGATAATTTTTCCAGCCCGTACTGCAAACACCCTGGAGCGCTGGATCATGCGTAAAAGCAACTGCCTCGCCCGGGGCCGTCGGTAGGGAGGTAACTCCATCACAAAATAGCTTTCAGGCCCCTTGGTGAATACAAACCGTTTCAGGATCGCCGCCGCCACAAACGCCATCACCGTCCCCATCATATACATTGAAAACATGGCTAGCCCCTGAGTACCAAACACGCCCATGAGTGTCCCCGCGGGGATAAAGGCCGCAATGAAGAGGGTGTAGACCGGCAGACGGGCAGAGCAGCTCATCAGGGGGGCAACCATGATCGTAATCAGGCGGTCGCGTTCATTGTCAAGCGTTCGGGCGGCCATGATCCCGGGAATTGCACATGCATACGAACTAAGCAGTGGCAGAACGGAGCCTCCACTGAGCCCGACCCGCTTCATGATCCGATCCATAATGAACGCACTGCGGGCCATATACCCGGTATCTTCCATGAGCCCCAGGAAGAAAAAGAGAAGCAGAATCTGCGGGAGAAACACCACCACATTTCCCACCCCGGCAATCACACCGTCGGCCAGCAGATCGGTTGCCCAGCTGGGCGGAAGCACAGACTGCACCGTACCCGCGAATGCAGAAATTCCCGTCTCAACCAAATCCATGGCAGGGGTTGCCCACGAAAAAACGGCCTGAAAAACACCAATCAGAATGACCAGAAAAAACAGCGGGCCAAAAATGGAATGCGTCAGTACGGCATCAATCCGGTCACTGATCGTCGTGGCCTCTTTCTCTCTGCGTACTGCCTTATGGGTGATTGGCCCGATCCATGCATACCGCCCACTCACTTCGGCATGTCTCCATGCAACCCCCCGCTCGGCGAATTCTTTCCGCAACTCTTCCGTGCGGCGTACAAATTCAGGTGCACTCCCTCGCCATACATCCAGGGCATCATCTTCCGCCAATGCACGCAATACCTCCATCTGGATGTGATCTGACGGCACTTCGTCCACTTCAGCAGTCAGTTGCCTAGACAATTCCGGGACCTTTGCACTTACCGCATCCATGAGACTCCACCGGTACCCCGGCACCGGTTCCGGTGGAGCCAGGATCTGTTTTTTCAACTGATCAACCCCTTCACCCCGGGTAGCAACCAATGGAATCACCGGGACCCCCAGTTCCGCTTCCAGCACCGACACATCTATTATCCATCCATTTTCTTCTGCTGCGTCTATCATATTCAGGGCCACGATCACCGGTACGCCGATATCCATCACCTGGCTGGCAACATACAGATTGCGTTCCAGATTCCCGGCATCCACGACACAAACCACGAGATCCGGCGCCTTGTCTCTGCGCCCGACCAAAACTTCATAGGCAATCCGCTCATCCAGGGATTTTGGGGCAAGGCTGTAGGTGCCCGGAAGATCAATCACCTCAACATGAGGGGCCCCCGTGAGGGTTCCTGACTTTCGTTCAACGGTCACCCCCGGGAAATTGGCGATTCGCTGATTCAGACCGGTGAGCCGATTAAAGAGCGTTGTTTTGCCGACATTGGGATTGCCAACCAGCGCAACGCTGATGGGATTTGGAGGGGATACGTCAACTCCCATTATTTATGTTCGCATTTGGATATAGGGAATTATATCCATGAGTCACAACTTTCATGGTCTTTTTGGTGTTTCATCGCCCGTTGCCCGGTTGCAGGCTTGCGCTCCGCAATGACAGGTCAACCATAGGCTCCACAACCCGTTCGGCACAATTCGTGCCAGGACGCCATCCCCGACGCCCGGATATTTACGGATGCATTTGTGTCCGCATTCGCCTGGTACCCGCACGCTAGACATAGAAACTCGGACTGCGTTTGCCGATTCTTTGCATTCACACAGGAACACTTGCTGCATGTCTGCGATGTATAATGCGGGGGCACCTTGATCACCACGCCTCGCTCCCGCAGGAACTGCTCCAGTATCGCCCATCCTGTTCCCAGTATTGAGCGGTTCAGTCCTGCTTTCTGCCTCACCTTCCTGCCCGGATTCTCAACCGTTCCTTTCGCGCTTGCGGTCATACCTTTGGTTTTCTGGTCTTCCAGGATTACAAGCGTAGAGATTTCGGTGAGCGATAAGGCGATATGACGCAAGTCATTCCTTCGAATGTTCTTGATCTTGCGTTCATGGCATGCAATGGTTTTCTTTAGTTTCCTCCAGGAATGACTTCCTTTCTGTTTTTTCGCTAGTCGGCGTTGAAGCTTCTTAATGCGCTTTTCAATACCCGAGGTGTCGGTCAGGTAGAAGATCCTTCCCGCACTGTCCGCAACCTGCCCGCAATTACGGTCGACCCCAATGCCAACGCCGTCCGCATCTTGCAGGGTAGCGTCCACTTCATAGACGACCGTCATGTACCAGTTTCCATTTTCTTCAAAGATGCGGGCCGTCTTGGGCACTTGGTTTGTGTAGCGGTTCATTCGATAAAATCGCAGCATCTTCACATGCATCCCCCGCTTTAGCCGAACGTATCCATTCGTTGAAAACATCTTCCCTCCTGACACATCTACGGTGAAGCTTTTTTTCGCCTTGCCCCTTTTCTTGAATCTGGGGAACCCCCGCTTTTTCTTGAAGAACTGCTTATAGGCATCCGATAGATCCTTCAGTCCAGTGCGAGTCGCGTTTACGGGATACTCTCTTAGCCATGGTGCGACCGTATCCTTGTGTACTTTATACCACTTGTAGAAATCAAACTGAGAGGTCTGGGATTTTCCAGTTTCCGTGTAATCCTCTTTGGTTTTTGCCAGCGCCGCATTCCAGAGATACCGGTTGACACCCGCCAGTTCATTCAGGAACCGGCAGGTCTTCTTGTCGCCTCGCAGACGAAAGCGGATCGTCACATGCTGCCGTTCCCCTGAACCAACGTAGGGCTTTGTCTTACAATCTTTAACGGGCATGGCATCAAGCGGATGATATCGTGTAGGCAATCGGGGAGGCACTATCCTTCCCGATTGTATCCGTTTTATCCACCTGAATGGAAAAGGTTCCCCTCATTGTTACCTATGGATATAATTCCCCGTCCTTTCGTCATCGTCATCGCTGCACTGGCCCGTGAGAACCGGTGTATCGGCCACAAGACCCGTCTTCCCTGGCATGTGCCGGAAGACATGAAGCGTTTCAAGCGACTGACGTACGGGTCCCCAATGATCATGGGTCGGATCACCTGCGAAGGGCTGATCCGCGACTTCGGCAGCCCCCTTCCGGGGCGGCGAACGCTGGCATTAACCAGGAACCTGAATTCATCCATCCATCCTGAGATTGAATTATGCCCCTCCATGCAATCCGCGCTTGATCGTATAAAGGACGAAGAAAAGGTTTTTATCGCAGGTGGAGCAAAAATTTACGCAGAGGCTCTGAACTGGGCGGACCGTCTGGAGCTAACGCTCATTGACGGTGCCCATGCGGGGGACACTTTTTTTCCGGCTTATGAGCATTTGATCGGAACTGAATTTTCCCTTAGTCACGAGGACGCACATGAAGGATTTTCCTTTGTCACCTATGACCGAATCATTCCTGACAAAGATTCAGACCTGCCGGATTCAACCTGAGATAGTCTCACTCAGATGTCCATGCGGGATCCGGTAAGTCCGTTCCTCTGCAACCCGCCGATATTTGAGCACACTGGAGTCCTTTGGGGATGCTCTTCGGTTTTCATGCAGTCACCTTTCGGATAATCTCCTCGTAATACTCCTCATACTGCACAACAATCCTGTGCGTATCATAATGACGGACCACATAGTCTCTGGCATGCCGCGCCATCTTCCTGTGTAATGAATCATCGGTCAATATCTTCATGCATGCCTTCGAAAATGCATCCATATCCCCCAAGGGACACAGGTAGCCGGCCTCACTGCCCTGCACGAGTTCCGGCAATCCGCCCACATCACTGCAGACCACCGGTACACCGCAGGCCATTGCCTCTAGTGGCGCAAGCCCAAACGACTCAGATCCACTGGTAAGCAGAAACAAGTCCGCAATGGACAAAATTTCCTGTACCGGATCCTGCTTCCCAAGAAACCGTACGGCTTCCTGAATTCCAAGGTCCCGTGTGAGTTGCTCCACATTGGAGCGATCCGGGCCATCGCCGACCAAAAGAAGTTTTGCGGACAGCCCTTCCTGAAGGATCCGGTGAAAAACCTCCACGACATGAGAGACATTCTTTACACGGCGGAAATTAGACACATGTACAACGACTTTTTGTTTGGGGGCACAGATTGCGGATCTGAAATGACCTTTCTCCAGCCGCCGAAAATGCTCCGTATCAATGAAATTCGGAATCACCTTAATCGGAGCCTCCACATCAAACGCATCATAGGTTTCCTGTCGTAAGAACTCAGACACCGCCGTCACGCCGTCCGATGCATTGATCGAATAGGTCACCACGGGGCTGTAGGATGCATCCTGCCCGACAATCGTAATATCGGTTCCATGCAGCGTCGTAACCACGGGAAGTGAACGTGACTCCTTCTCAAGGATATCACGTGCCAGAACAGCACTGGTTGCATGCGGGATCGCATAGTGCACATGAAGCAGGTCCAATGCTTCGTACTTTGCAACATCTACCATCTTACTTGTTAAAGAAAGCGCGTAGGGTGGAAAATCAAAAAGGGGATACCGATTCACACTCACTTCGTGAAAGTATATATTCTCCGTAACTTTACTGAGACGGAAGGGGAGGGAATAGGCAATGAAGTGGATTTCGTGTCCACGGGCCGCCAGTGCTCTGCCGAGTTCAGTGGCCACAACCCCACTCCCTCCGTAAACCGGATAACAAGTAATTCCAATTCTCATAATGAACTTTGATAAGGTTCAAGGGAAACCCGAATAGCAAACACAAGTTTGCACCCCTATATCTTAAGAAATATACATGATTCGTCTAATCACTACCCTCTTTGTTGGATCCTTATTCGCCGCCGGTTCGCTTGCGCAAAACTTCGGCGTGAGTGTGGGCGGGAATTTCCAGCGCCTAAATGATATTGATCTCAATGAACTGGAAACGAAATTTGAGAGCCAGACCGGATGGCATGTAGGTGCCTGGGTTGAGGTTCCACTAGGCCCGGCTGCGGCCCTCCGCGGCGGCGGACGATATATGGCCGCCGGAAAGCTGTTTGACGGAGTTCAGGCGAACTACCCTTCCATTCAGGAAAATTTTGATGTCTCACTCATTGAGATCTACCTGATCCTGCGACTCGGACTGCCCTCCCCGGTGGTGAGTCCATATGCCTTTGCAGGTCCCGTATTCCGGATCCCTTCCAACACCGACCGGGAACTAAGCAATGACCTCAAGGCCCTCTCGTACGCGGGGGAGATCGGTGGAGGCCTGATGATTAAGCTCGGCCCCATCAAACTCTATCCAGAGGTTGCGTACGTATTTGGGCTGACCCGATTTATTGAGAATGAAATTGTTCTGAACCTGATTTCCCTCCAGGTCGGGGATCCCCAGAAGCTGAACATGGCAATGGTGCGCCTGTCGGTCGGTCTTTAGCAGCCTGTGGATAAAACTGTCCAGTTACTCTCACCAGAGGAACTTCTACACACTCGACGAATGTGCAAATTATGATACGGACGGACTCTGGTCCCATCATGGCATTCATTTTTCGCTTGACGGCACCTTAAAGGATACGCTGGCGGCCTTGATCAAGGCGGCAAGTGCTGGCCGGTTTGTGCGGGATCTCAAAGCAATCATGCAGGTGGAAGTAGCGCCTTGCTTGACTCAATTACCCCAGACAGGATGTGTGTCCCGAATCAAAATGTAGAGTCGGGGGGAGGCGCGGTGTCCTTAGGATTGGGAGTACTCATTGTTTTTCCTCCTGCTGTTTCCCGTTCATTGCGCCATAGATCCGTTTCCACTCCCTGCTCATCAAACCGGACATGCGGATTCCCCGCATCCGGCTTTCCGTTGAACTCACGACTTCGTCCACGGAAGGTCTTTCGTTTTCGGCACAAGGCGGCATAACCGTGGGTATCCCATAGTTCCGCATCCGAGAATCGTACATATTTCTCAGTTCTTACCTTGTGTTTCCGACAAAACCATGTCTAGACACCTAATATCTATGACTATTTATAGAACCTTCTTCGAACATCCATCGGATAAAAACCAGCGGGAGTATGAAGCCCTGAGAGATTTCTATCTCAACGGCACCCCGGGGAAAGACGTTGCCCAAAAATTTGGCTACACCTTGGGGACCTTCAAGAACCTCTGCTGTCAATTCAGAAAAAATCCGAGCATGTCCTTCTTCTTGCCAACTCCCAAAAAAGAACCTGCCCCGGACTCGTTACGTGCACGCATTCTGGAGTTACGCAAAACCCGGAAAGTCTCCATTTATGAGATTCAGCAGCTGTTGGAAGAAGAAGGACGCTCGGCGAGTCCCTCCTACATCAGTAAGGTCCTCCGAGCCGCAGGCGTGCCCTCACTACCGCGTGGACCCAAAAAACCGAAGCCGATCCAGGCCCCGCCAGCCGATGTCGGTACTCTGGATCTGTCTCCCCGTTCATTCTCAACCTCTTGCGGAGGACTCTTTTTGTTTATGCCGGATCTGGTTCAGATGGACATGGACGCGCTGGTCAAAGATTTTCCAGGATCCGACAAGATCCCGGCCTCCCACATGGTTCGATCTCTTTTGGCACTCAAACTCTGGGGAATCGGGCGCCCCTCCCGCGTCACGTCGGAGGCTCTGGACGAAGGATTAGCCCTCTTTGCCGGACTCAACGCAATCCCGAAACGTTCCTTGCTCACCGAATATACCGGACTGTGCGATCCCCACTTTACCCAGGAGTTTACGCACGCATGGTTTGATGCCGCCGCGAAACTTGATCCAGAACTGAAAGAAAAAGGAGAGTCCTTTGATCTGGACTTCCATACCATCCCCTGCCATGGAGATCAGGCATTGATGGAAAAACATTATGTGAGTAAACGCAGTCGTCGACAACTGGGAATTCTCACATTTCTGGTCCGAGATGCCTCCACACGCATCTTCACCTACGCAAACACCACCGTACACAAAAAAGATCATTCGATGGCCATCCACTATTTCATTGAGGATTGGAAGCAGCGGACCGGTTCCCTACCGAGTGAACTGGTCTTTAACAGTGGCGTGACGACCTATGCCCAATTGGCCAAGATCCATGCGCAGAAGATCGGCTTTATTACGCTGCGAAAACGGCATAAATCCATGGTTCAGGCCGCACGGGAACAACCTGCCAATCGGTGGCGCTCCGTCACCTTGACCAACATTGAACGCAAGTATCGCCATCCGCGTGTTCTGGAGCAGAAAGTGAGGCTCAAAGGATACCCCGATGAAGTCCGTCAACTTGCCATTGACGGACTAGGACGGGATCAACTCATGTTTCTGATTACCAATCAAACCGAGCCAGCCCCCGCCAAAATCATTGACCGCTATGCCCGCCGAATGATGATCGAAAATGTGATCAGTGATACCATTGACTTCTTTCATATGGATGCCTTGAGTGCAGCCGTTCCCATGAAAATCCATGTGGATCTACAACTTACCCTCATTGCCGGGCTGCTGTACCGCCTCCTCGGAATACGTGTCGGGGAACGAAAGGAACTCGCCGAAACACGAACCCTGTTCAGGGAATTGATTCCAAAACGAGCCAAAATCCATCTCACAGAAAAAGAAATTATCGTCCAGTATCCCCGGCGAGCTCACAATCCTCTGCTCATGAATGCCGAATACCACAAAGTAAATCTGCCAATCCCCTGGCTAGACAACAAAAGCCTCCGAATTGAGTTCGCGTGAAAGTCACCTGCAAGTTTACCGATGGGAATCCAGGTTAGGGAGGATTGCTCAACAAAATTCCGGTCTATTTGTGCACTGGTGTCGGACGAAACCATTGGAATGCTCGGAGGCAAGCTCAATGTTCTGTTTTTTGATGTGACCACGCTCAGTTTTGCGAGTGAGAACGATGATGAACTTCGGAAAAAGGCTTCAGCAAGGATGGAAAGCCGCACCGGGTGCAAGTGGTTCTTGTACTGGTGCAAACCCACGAGGGACTCCCGGTGACCTATGAACTGTTTCCCTGGAAATACGGTCGATGTGAAGACACTGGAACCGGCCATGAAAACAGCTCAGGTTCTACCAATGCTACGAGTTTAAATCTTGTGACAGGCAGCCCAAGGCGGCCAGTTTACGAGAAGGGTTGGAAGAAACGCTGACGCTCCATAAACTGGGCATCGTCAAATCACTGCGGGACCGGCTCCGAACCACGAACATTATTGACAGCATCAACGGCGGACTTTCACACACGACACGCAGAGCTACCCGATGGTGTAATTCAAATCAGCGCCAGCGATAGATTGCCGCGGCGTACCTGAACATTGAAAAGCACTTGCTCAACGCGATTCCACAGGACTGGCAGTGGAAGGGGCTGTTCCGAGCACTAAAACGACATAGTTAAACCAAAAAACGCTATCTTGCACCCCTACAAAACTTCATAAATACCAACTAACAATGACGTATCCCCCTTACCGTGGAAAGGTACTTCTTTCTGGTGGTTGCGTGTGCCAAAGTGAATGAAATTTGACCGGAATTCCAACGGGGGTGCATTTTTCATGGACGAATAACAGTTATCTCTGAAAATAACCTCCATCACATATCCGTTATTCAAATGAATTTTCAACGAACCCGTCAATACTTGAACCATGTTGACCAAAAATAAACTCCGTCAAACCTTCCTGTTCACCTTGCTCTTCTTTGGGTTTTTGCATGTGGCCTCCGCACAGGAACGGAAACCCGACTTCCTGGATCATGTTGTTGTGGTGCAGTTTGCTCCGGGAATTCCAATTGGAGAAACAGCGGCGAAAACAAACCTGTCCGGCTTTGATCGAAAGGCGGCGAGGTATGATGTATACAGGATTGAGCGTGTGTATCCATTTCTGGATT
>JAJEFL010000125.1:0-46267 GCA_022820435.1 Rhodothermales bacterium | reverse complement strand
TCTCTTAGCCATGGTGCGACCGTATCCTTGTGTACTTTATACCACTTGTAGAAATCAAACTGCGAGGTCTGAGATTGCCCGGTTTCCGCGTAATCGTCTTTGGCTTTCGCCAGCGCCGCATTCCAGAGATACCGGTTGACACCCGCCAGGTCATTCAGGAACCGGCAGGTCTTTTTGTCACCTCGCAGACGAAAGCGGATCGTCACATGCTGCCGTGTCCTTGAACCAGCGGGGGACTTTGTCTTACAATCTTTAACGGGCATAGCATCAAGCGGATGATGTTGTGTAGACAGTCAGGGAGGCACTATCCTTCCCGACTGCATCCGTTTTATACACCAGAATGGAAAAGGTTCCCCCCATTGTTACTTATGGATATAATTCCCATAATCTTCAATACAAAGAGATTGAGTGGCCATTGCGATTTCGTCTTCCGAATTGGAAGCAATCACAACCAGATGCCCCGATTCTCTGGATCGGGCGACCATATTCTTGAAAATTTCTTTTCCTTCTGGATCCAGTCCCAGCGTTGGCTCATCCAGCAGGAAGACCTTGGGTTCATGGAACAGGGCAGCGGCAAGGCGCACCCGCTGCTGCATCCCTGTTGAATAAGTTCTAATCGGTTCGTCCATGTGCGCGGTCAATCCAACGTCCGCGACCATAGATTCTATCCGCATTGAATTGGATCTCATAGAACGGGCCCTCTCAATAAATGCAAGATTCTCCTGTAGGGTCAGGTCTTCATATAAATTTACGTAAGGTGCTACAAATCCGATGTGGAGGGCATGCTGCTCTCGGGAGATGACCTGTTCGGAAAGGATCAGTCCCACTTTCCCGCTGGTCAGTCGGAGGATTCCCCCCAATGCCTTCAGCAAGGTTGACTTTCCCGATCCATTTGCACCCGTGATTGCCAGGATCTCCCCTGAAGACAGTTCCAGATTGACCCCGCTAAAAATTCGCCTGTACCCATAGCGATGCCCCCCATCCTGCACCGTTAAGTGGATCATCCTGCTTGTTACGTGTGACATTGATGAAACCCTGCCCTGCATCCCGTGATGATCCGTCCAGACACTGTGATTCCAGTTCGCATCCAAATATATCGAAATTTACTGCACTGCATGAATTATTTGGGGCTTACACTAAACCGAGAATGCGCAGGGCCATGATCAGTACCGCAATCACCATCACGCCCCGTATAACCTTTTCTCCCCGCCGAATTGCAACCTTCGCTGCAATAAATGCTCCCGTTGCGTTGCCTGCGGCCAGCGTCAGCCCAAATCCCCAGTCCACTTTTCCCAGTGCTGCAAATACGATCAGGGTCGGAATCGTATAAAGCAGCACAACCGTGACTTTGTGAACGGTTGTCGCCAGTAGATCCAGATGTAATAAGTGAAAAAAGACGGCCATAAACAAAAATCCGATCCCTAACTGGATGAATCCTCCATAAAACCCGATCAGCAAGAGCACCGGCCCCGTCCAGACAGACTCCCGCGCAATCCTGTTGGAGGTGCCACTTCCACGCGGAAGAAGCATGGTCAGGACGACCACAATCAACAGCCCCGCAAGAATTTTCTCAAACAGGGCATCATCAATTCTGGTCGCCATAAAGGCACCTGATATTGCACCCGGTATGGTCCATAACCCATACGATATACTTTTTCGTATGCGCGTCTTCTTCTCCGAAGAGAATGTCAGCGTGGCCGATATATTCTGGACGAGAATCGCAACACGGTTTGTTCCGTTCGCCACACCCGCATCTAGCCCCAGCAGGACAAGTACCGGTAAGGTGATGGTTGAGCCTCCTCCTGCCATCACATTCATTATGCCTGCAGCCACACCTGCGAAGAAAAGAATCAAAAGGGCCTGCAACTCCGGCATGAAGTTGTCCTAGCGGCGGACCATCACAACGGACTTCTGCTTACCTTCCAGGCTTGATTTCCTCCTCGACAACTTGAACCCGCCCGGGTGACGCCAGGTATCCAGGGCCTCCACATCTATCGTTGAATCCTTTACAATGAAACTCATGAGTTGACCACGATAGACCGCATCATCTTTCAGGATACTTCCGTTCGAGTTGTAGAAGGCGACTGTTGCCCGCACAGTATAGGATTCATTGTCATCCCAGGCTTCCCGATGGGATTCCGGTAATAAATCCCATACAAAGCGATTTCGAACCGCTTTGTTCAGGAATGGGCTGATATAGGGCTTCCAGAACGATGCCAGAGGGCCCGTGCCCGGAAGATCCGCTGTCATGCTGAGTTTATACTCCGGCACCAGGTCATCTGGACGAAGCAGTCCGAACAGACCGCTCAGGATGATACTGTTTTCCAACAGACGCCGCTGTGCACCTGTCGGCAGTCCATCAAAGTCAACCGCACTGAAAAACGGATCCGGCACAAACCGCTTGCGTGCCGCCATCAGCGGTGCGGAATAGACAGCCTGAATCAGGCTCATCGTATCCTCAAGCGTTTCGGGGCCGAAGATCCCTTCAAGAATTTCCGTTTCGTCCTTCTCAATAAGATCCAGCAGGTGATCTAAAATTTCCCGGCGCTCGGGGATCAACTGATGAAAATAATTGAACGTTGTCTTGGAGCGATAGTCGAAAACATCAGGCGCGAACGGATTTCCACCGCCTGCCATGATATTCGCCGATGCAACCAATACTGCAAATCGATCGTCGATAATTCTCCCTCCCCACTCAAGATTCAGAGCGTACAGAAGTCGCCGATCCCATGATTTCGTCCATCTGCGAATTTATTTCCTGTGCCTGCTCATTTGCTTTGGCTACAAGTGCTTCTCCTTCGGACTTTGCGCCTGCATTCTCTCTGGGCTCTTTCATGGTCTCCGCCAGACTTCCAACCTGCTTCGCTAATTCCTCCAGATGAAAGGTTACCCGGCGACGTAAACGACTACCCTCCTCGGGAGCAAGAAGGAGTCCCAGTGTAAAACCGACTCCTCCTCCCATCAGAAGCCCCCAGCCCAAGGCCCGGGTTACATCTCCTATGCCATAATTTTTGGACATTGTTTTCCGGTTGTATATGATAACGACCTGCAACTTTCTCCCCTAAGTTAGGAAAAAAATCGCACCAGACCGCCAAACCTAACGATTTCGCTTTTTATGACGGTTTTTGCGCAGTCGTTTTTTTCGCTTATGGGTTGCGATCTTATGACGCTTCCTCTTCTTACCACACGGCATTTCGTAATTTTGTTTTGTGATTAGGTACAGCATAACCAAAAGAAGCCCCTTGTACGCAGGGAAAATAAGAGGGGTTCCATGATCTCTACATCTCCTATTCCCTAAAATAACTTATATTTCCGACATTCAAACCGGTGATCCCCATTCCTGATCTAAATAATCATTCCGTTCCAGCGAATCTGCAACTCCACGAATCCGGCGGGTTTAGATATATTGACTCGGGGACAAACCGTGATTGTCCGCCGCTGCTTCTGTTGCATGGGCTTCTTGGAAACCCTGAGGGCTGGTTTGATGCGGCCTCCGTTCTGGTCGACCGCGGGTACCGTGCTCTCGTCCCCGACCTGAAGCTTGATGAACTCTCCAGAAAGCAGTCCAACGTACAGGGCATCGTTGATTATGTGCGCAGGTTCACCACATTTCTGGGGCTGGATCAGATGATCCTGATTGGCAATTCTCTAGGTGGACAGATTGCCATCCGCTATACGACCTGCTACCCGGAATGTGTTGCCGGTCTGCTCCTGTCCGCCTCTTCGGGGATCTATGAGACGGAAGTGGGACACACAACTTTCCGACGGAATGACCGCAATTACATCCGCGCTAAAGCAGAGAAAACCTTCTACGACCCTGCAATGGTGACGGAAGATCTGGTGGATCGCATCTCTGATATTGCGACCAGCCGATTACGTGCACTTCGCTTTGTCTGGCTTGCTCGCAGTTCCATGAAAGACCTCGTCATCGGTGAACTTGAGAAGATTGATGTACCTGCCTGTCTGATCTGGGGATCAGAAGATCAGATCACACCTCCCGATGTCGCCCATACATTTCAGGAGCTGCTTCCGAACGCAAAATTGCGTTTCATTGAGAAGTGCGGCCATGCACCCATGATGGAGCACCCGGAAATTTTTAATCAATTGATGCTGGAATTCCTGGATTGTTCTTTCGATCCCGTAACCACTCCCGCCTAGATCCTATCTCCGTGTGCAGAAACCTTCCTGCTGTCTTGTTTTTCAGTTTGACCGTAATCAGTTGTTCTCCGACTCTTTACCCGCTTTATCGAGACTACGAGCACAGTTCTGCGGGAAAGGTTCCGCTGTCTCACATTGAGGAGGCCCTGCTGGAAGTGGGCTGGGAACTGCTTCCTTCTCCTCCACCCAATACGGTTTCCACGATGCATCGCCAGATCCGCAACTGGCTTCTCTACAAGGTGGTTGTGCAGGTGGAGGCCGTCCCCATCGGAGCACGACATGTACGACTGTTTGTGCATCCATACCGCATCTATCCAAGTGGCGCACGCAGCAAAATCCCCTTTCTGAAACGCAGTATCCGTCGCCGGGTCATTCGTGATATTGACCGGGTTTTTGAGTCCTACGAACTCATTGCCGTGGGAACCGATCTATCCAGGGATAAGGTTCGTTCAAGGTAATTCACTGCCCACGTATCCAGACTGAATCCGGCCAAGATTCCAGTTCTGGAACCTTTCTTTATTTTCGGAGTATACGCTTCTTCATGGGGATGATCAGGCTTCGACGGATGGCATCGCACAACAAGTCGCGTGTCGAGTCAATCTGACCTGGGCTCGTAAATCACGTCAGAAAACCTGTAACTGCGAACGATTATTCGTACGCGATGGCGGCATAGACCCGCTGTCTGTCTTCTGTGCATACCCGCTCACAGGTGGTACAGGAGGCATCGCCAAATGTGAGCACCCTGGGCAGGATTCCGGCTGGATCCTGACGGGGTATTGATCAGCCTTTGCGGACACCCGGCTTTGGCCGCACGCCATGGGTGAATGCAAGATATTAAAGTGTGGCCTACACACGTAGACGCTTGTCTGTCCGACCTTTCGGACCCGGGTTCGATTCCCGGCATCTCCACAACAGGAATGCCCGCCTTGTGCGGGCATTCCTGTTTAATTCCGCCCGGATAACCCTGTCAGGGAGTCGAATAAGGAGCGCTGCTGCCTTAGTGCAGCAATCCGGTCTGGAGGATCCGTTCGGGCCTCCAGTAAAATCCATCCGGCATAATTGGATCGTGCAAACAGTTCAAAGAGTTGCCTGTACGGATATGTGGTGCTGTTCAGTTCACGCACATGGGCGGTCTGTGCAAGATATCCCTGGACAAGTTCAAAATTGTGTGCAAGTCCCGGCGCATTTAAGTCCGCCTCATTACAGTTCCAGCATACGCGAACATTATGATGACGGGTTGCCTCCATGATTTGCCGGATTACGGGGAGTGCATCCGTACGATATCCATGAACTTCCAGCCGAATTTCCTGCCCATAATCCTCCCCGAACCGGCCAAGTGTCCGCAGAGCCCGGGCAATCTGGGCAATCGTCTGCTCTTCTGAAATCCCATCCGGCAAAGCATCCGGCTTTACTTTGACCCCGCTTGCGCCTACATCGTGAGCCAGAATAATAGACGCTTTTGCCTGACTGATTGCGTGCGCCTGCCGGGCGGCTTCAAGATGATGGAATGACCAGTTGGTTCCCAGTCCGACCAGTCTCATGTCACTATCCATGAATTGCGACTGCACGGCTGCGCGTTCTGCCGCGGACAGGTGCACCTCTACACCATGTGCGTGTTCGGTCCGCAGTTCCACTCCTTCCACCCCGGTATTCTGACAGTTCCGTATCAGTGTGGAGATATCCCAGTCCCGTCCCCACAGGTAGGTCACAAGTCCAAATCTCATATCCCCGCGTTCCCTGGATATTGAATCCAGCAGTCCGCCAAGCGGCCGCATAAAAAACTGACGACGAGATGAGTACATGTATCACAGCATGGATCCTCACCTTACACCGAAACACAGCAGAAAGGATCCCCGACAAACTTATTCGCACTTCCGGGAAAACACAGGTTATCTCTCTTGTTTAGTAGCTGTATATGGAATCCCACAGAACACATCCTCTTCAGGGCTATTAACTGCAACTGGGCGAGCCGACCATCGGACTACAGAAATACCATCCTAAACTACATTCGTATTCCCAGCAACAATTCCAAACGAAACGTGGATACCATGCGGGTGACCATAACAGCAGGAAACCGGAATCAACATCAGCAGGGAGCAGACGGACAAATTAAACCTGATTCACAACGAACCTCTTGCAAAATCCTTGATCTTGAGGGTTTTTGTTCACCTGAGTGCACCCAGGAGTGCTTTTGCCTGTATTTGAGTATTATTAGTTTTGCCAGAACCTCACAACGAATTCATTTCCAACTGGGGCGATAGCATCAATCCGGAAATCACCGGCCGCTCATATGCCGACATTGGAAACCTGCCTCGTCACACTGAAGGAGACAAGCGGAACGTTAATCCCCGTGACACCGTAATACAGATTTATCCAAGCATCTCTGGAAACGAAGATGGGTGGTTTATTCTCTGACGAACCCTCAGATGCAACCGGGATGCTTCCAGTGCTCAGGATTCAGTCTATGAAAATTGCATTGGGAGCGGAGTTTGGTGTAGAAAACTATGGAACTTATCTACATGAGTAATCCAGAACGGATTTTTTTTCTATTCTGGCGGATCAAACGGATACAATCGGGAAAGATCATCGCCTCCCCGACTGCCTGCACCACATCATCTGCCTGATGCCATGCCCGTTAAGGATGGTCAGACAAAGCCCTTCACCGGTTCAAGGACACGGCAGTATGTGAACCTCCGTTTTTGTCTGCGAGGGGGCAGGAAGGCCTGCCGGTTCCTGAATGAACTGGCGGGCACCAACCGGTATCTCTGGAATACGGCGCTTACAAAATCCAGACACGATTACGCAGAAACCGGTCAATCCCAGACCTCCCCGTTTGATCTTTGCAAGTGGTATAACGAACACAGGGATACGGCCGCACCATGGCTAAGGCAGTATTCGGTTGATTTGCCCCGTACCGTACGGAAGGATCTGTCCGATGCCTGCAAGCAGTTCTTTCAAAAGAGGCGCGGGCTCCCCAGATTCAGGGAAAAAGACAAGGCGAAAAAAAGCTTCGCCGCAGATGTGTCAGGTAGAAAGAGGTGTTCAACGAATGGATACGTTCGGCCAAAGCCGGGCATGCATGTGAAGATGATACGATTCTCTCAATTGAACCGCTATGCAAATCCAGTTCCCAAACCTGTCCGCATTTTTGAGAAAAACGGGAATGGGCACATGACGGCAGTCTATGAAATGGATGCAATCAAGCGGGATACTGACGGTACTGGCATTGGGGTTGACCGCAATTGTGGGCAGGTCGCCGACAATACGGGAAGGATCTTCTATTATGTGGACACAAAGAATCGACGGACGCAATCCGAATTTCTGTGTCTTGCGTGCGGTGGTCAAGTGAATGCGGAACCAACGCGTCCGTCAACATCAGGGCGTTGGGGATGGCGTTCTGGCAGAAAAACCTGCCGGACGGGTATGGGGCCTATGGTTGACCTGTGGTTGCGGAGCACAAGTCTGCAACCGGGCAACAGACCATGAAACGCCAAAGAGAATGCGGGATACCGGGGTACTCATGTATATGGTTTCCAAAAAAATGAACAACCACTCAATTCGAAGATGATCGGTACGACAGGCGAAGAAACTTTCAATCAGAAATTCGCAGAAGCTCTTCGTCAAACCCATGCGCCATGGCAACCCAAAGACTGCATCATTGTCGAACGACATGGTTTGATTAGCGGGTCTAATCTGAAGCCGGACATCGTGATTAATGACCCAAAGTATCCTCCCCTGAATATTGAGACCTCTTTTCATGCCAGAGATGCAGATCAAGATGTAACGAAATATCTGGGGAGACTGACAAAGATATCCGCCCACCCGATCCACACATCTGTTGCCGTTCATATTCCCGGCAGTTTCAGGAAAACAGCCGATTCGGAAATTTGCGAAAGCCTTTTATCGGGCGCTGAAGTACGGTACGCGGTTCACAGAGAAAACAGAAATGGAGGGCGCTGGCCAGGAGAAGGTTTTATAGTCGGGGCAATTCACGACATCAAAACATTACTGTTGTCCCTCGCCATTCCCGATGAAAGGATTAGTGAAGTGGGACAGGAAGTGGCAAATTTGGTGAGAGATACAGCAAACATATTAGCTGCCCGATTATCTGACAATGATCAGGACCTGCTCTCAAGTCGACTACTTCAGCGTTCCCCATTGAATGGATTACGCACGATGATGGTGCTTTGGTTAAATGCGCTTTTAGTGCAGCGAAGGCTCGAACTGCAAGTTGAGTATGGAAGGGACAATCATGTCCCCGTGGTACCGTCAGCTTCTGAAGAACCCCCGCTTGATCCACGAGAGCGATTAAAGGTGTGGGAGTCCATCCATGGACATAACTGGAGATCCATCTTCCAGCCCGCGATTGAAGTGTTGCGAGAGTCAATAAGTTTAGACCCAGGTGCCACTTCCAGTGCACTCTCCATCCTGGATGAGTGTGTCAGGAAAATAGAATATGCACAAATTGGCTTACATATTAGCGTAGGAGCTGAACTCTTTCCTGTGCTGAGCGATGATCGCAAAGCGGCGGCAGCGTTTTATACCCGGCCAAGCACGGCGGAAATGCTTGCGGATCTAACTATTTCTCAGGAAAACATGTCAGAGGATGACTGGGCAGACCCATTCCTCTTTCGCTCCCATAAATTGGTTGATATGGCATGCGGCACTGGCACACTCCTTCGTGCAGGATATAGGCGCATTGTAGATCTTCATGAGAGAAATGCACGCAAAAATGCGGATATCTGCTCAATGCACACAGCAGCCATGGAGGGCGGACTTATCGGGGCAGATATCTCTCCTATCGCCGCTCACCTGACCACATCGTCTTTAGCATCCATCGGCGAGGGAGATACTTATGGGGATACTCAGATTGGTTGGATAGGCATCGGAGGGAAGGGGCATAAGACAGGAGCTTTGGAGTATTTTAAGACCGACAATGTAAACGACCTTTTCTCAGACCCGCATATAGGTAAGACATCTGGTTCGGGGAAATACGAGAATATCTCTGTGGATATCCCGGAGGGGAAGATAGACTGGATTCTCATGAATCCTCCTTACAAGAGGTCAGATGGAAAGCAAGGGGCTTTTGACGTTAGCGGCCTTTCAGATAAAGAGCGTAAAGAATGTCAGGAAAGATGGGGGAGGTTGATCCGGAATAAAGCCGCCAACAAAAGTGCCGGGCTGGGCGCGTCATTTCTTGTGCTGGCAGATATAAAATGCAAGCAGGGCGGGCGGATTGGATTTGTACTCCCGCTTACTGCAGCATTCGGAGTAGAATGGATAAAGACAAGGAAAATGATAGAGGAGAAGTACAGTGAGATTACGATAATAACCGTATCGGGGGATCACTCGTACAGGGAAGGGTCCTTATCTGCTGATACAGGGATGGGGGAGATGTTGCTTGTGGCTACGAAAGTTGGATCCCGGCGGGAAGGCCCGAACAAAAAATGCAATCCAAACCGGATTTACAGCATTACGCTCAGGAAGCCTGTGGTACGTCTTGGAGAAGCCCGTGAAGCAGCACGTGCTATTAAGAACCTGATCAACGAAGCCAAAAATCGGGGACAGACATATTGCCCGGTACGGATCGGAGATGACACAATCGGCGAATTCTTTGCCTTTCCCGTCGGAGGGGAAGGAGATCCGTGGTCGCCCTTAGGGGTTTTGCACAAGGATCTTGTGGTCGCTTGCAGAGGGCTTCGAGAGGGAAAACTGAGTTATACTGTTCCAGCAATTCCACTCGGAGTCTCAATGGTGAAAATGTCTGATCTGTTTACCATCGGCCCGGATGAAGGCAAGATAGGAAATATCGTCGGAGGGGATCAAAGGGGGGCTTTTGAGGTCTACCCGGTCGCTGATAAGGCAGATGCTTCTGGAACAGACAGAATGCTCTGGCGGGCCGACAAAAGTAAACAGAAAAAATTAATCGTCGATTTCACTCACAAAGGCGTTCCGTGGGAAGAAATCGGGAGCAGTCAACAGGTCGAAAGGGTGCTTGGGGATCAATCCACACTGTTTTATGCGAAGAATATGCGCTGGACTTCCCAGAAATTACTGTCCGCAATGACTGAAAATCCAGGAATGGGCGGCAGGGCGTGGGTTTCGCTGGCACACAATGACGGGCGTATCAGAAAAGCGTTCGTCCTGTGGGCCAACTCAACACTAGGTTTTTTGGTTCACTGGACATACGGGACGCGAACGCAAGTGGGGCGTTCCACAACAAGGATAAAAGCGATTGCGAATCTTCCGTGTCCGCGTTTAGATGAAATTCCCGAAGCCCGGTTGTGTGAGGCAGAAAACATGTTTGACGAGATTGCCCAAAGGGAATTGCTTCCCGCATGTCAGGCTCATGTGGATGAAGTGCGACAGCAGATTGATCAAGCGGTCGTTAAGATGTTCAACTTGGACCTTCGTGAAGCAATTCCAGCGATCAATATGCTTCGTTCCCATTGGTGTTATGAACCAACCGTACATGGAAACAACAGGAAGGCGCTTGAACTGTTAGAGATGCCATGATTGAATGCCTCCCTGCTGTATCACCCTGCAGCAGACAAAACCATGACGACACTATGTTCTGAAGGAGTCATCAAAGAGAAACCTGTGGGGATAGGCTGGGAGTTATAACTAAAACTGTAGTCCAGAATGGGAATCTTTTCCAGTCAGACGGACAAACGGATACAATCACGAAGGATCATCACCTCCCCGATTGCCCACACAACATCATCCGCTTGATGCCATGCCCGTTAAGGATTGTCACACAAAGCCTCCCGTTGACCCAAGAACACGGCAGTACATGACATTCCGCAATTGGTTCTACTGTTGGCCGGTAACACAGTCCCCTCAATAAATTCCCCTTTAAGATAGAAACGGGGCGGATAGTGCTCCATCTACCCCGGTATTCTGGCAGCCCGGTATCCGTGTGTAACATCCCAGTACCGTCCCCGCAGATAGGTCAAAAGCCCAAATCTCATCTCCCCGCATTTCCGGGACATTGATTTAAGTACGCCTCAAACGGACACCCAAAAACTGACAGCAACAGGAGTGCATGCATCAACGCTTAAACACCCACGCTATACAGAACACAACTGAAAGGATCCCGGTAAACCTGTTTGCATCTCCGGAAAGCCAGATTCTGTCTTTTGCCCCCTCGGCCTGCAAATGCTGACAAAATCCACGAGCCTCAAATTCGCCGCCTGCCACGGTTTGGTTCCCGCACAGTCCCTGAGGTTCCAGTGCATACCTGCTGCATCATCTCCCGAACTAGCAGCAATACTGCTCCAGAAATCACGGATGGTTTCAGAAAATTTGCTCCGAGTGTCAATAATGTTCAAAAATTTCTTATATTGAGATTCTTAGTCCGCTTATATGAAAGCGGTTCCACATCCACAGTTAACTATAACTTCATTCTTTCATGCTAGGAGACAAGCAAAATTCTCGTCGTGACTTTATCAGGAAATCCGCTATCGGTACCGCCGCAGTGATGGCCGGTGTACAGGGTACACGAAATGCGCGTGCAGCCGCACCCGCTGCCGGTTCGGTATTGGGTGCCAATGATACCGTGGTATGCGGGTTCATCGGTGTAGGAGGGCAAGGCTACAATGCACATCTCTTGAACGTTACCAATCCCACAGACAATGGCCGACCACGGCACAATGTCCAGTTGAATGCGATTGGCGCAGCCGCCTGCGATTTATTCTCCAAACGGCGTGATCAGGCGCACGCTGCGCTGGATGCCGCCCGTCAGGAAGCCGGCCGCGAAGCCGCCGTTGAAGTCCATGAAGACTACCGGGCAGTTCTGGATAATCCGGATATTGATGCCGTGTTTATTGGCACGGTTGACCACTGGCATACAAAGATCGCCGTGGATGCATTGGATGCAGGCAAGCATGTCTACTGCGAAAAACCGATGACCCGGTATTTTGCCGAAGGATTTGAAATCCATGACAAGGTCAAGGAGACGGGCCATAAATTTCAGATTGGCTCACAGTTCTGTACTCAGGGCAAATGGCACGCCGCCGCAGACCTGATTCGTGCCGGACGGGTCGGCCCGTTGGTGCTGGCACAGGATTCCTACTGCCGCAATACGCCCATCGGTGAGTGGAATTATTACGCACTTGAGCCGGAACTGGAACCCGGAGTCACCCTGGACTGGGAAAAATGGCTCGGACCCGTATCCTCCCGTGAGTTCAATGCACAGCACTACCACCGCTGGCGCAAGTATTATCCGTACTGTGCAGGGATCCTCGGAGATCTCCTTGCGCACCGGATCCATCCCCTCCTGATTGCGACCGGCGCTCCAGAGTTCCCAAAACGCGTGTGCTCGGTCGGGAATAAAAAAATCGGAGATGCAAACCTGGGAGCAGAAGACCGCGATGTAACGGATAACTGCCAGTTGCTCGCTGAATTCCCGAGCGGCCTCTGTATGGTGGTCACCGGGAGCAGTGTAAACGAACAGGGACTCGGTCAGGTGATCCGCGGGAATGAAGGGACGCTGTACTTCAGTGGAGAAAGTCTGGAACTCCGCCCCGAGCGCCCATTCGCTGATCTGGTCGATGGAGAGCAAATGGACAACCTCCTGCCCGGTGCAGATGTGCCTGCGCATATCCATAATTTCTTTACGGCAATCCGTGAAGACGGGCAGACGAACGGGAATATTGATGTGGCCATCCGGGCACAGACGATCATCTCTATGGCAGAATTGAGTGAGCGTATGGGTGAAATGATCTACTTCAACGAGGAAGAACGGTCACTCCATACCGGCAGTGGTTCAAAAATTGAACCCATCACCTACGAAACCGAAACACACTGAATTCGGTAAATTGCAGAGATCGGGAAGAGACGAATCCCGTCTCTTCCCGATCAACTGCCCCGGAGTAACTGCTGATGCAAACCGTTCGACTGGCACTGAATGCCATGGCGACACGGTTTGAATTGGTGATGTATGGAGAGGATGCTGTGCTGCTAAGAGCAGCAGGCGAAGAGGCTCTGTCAGAGATCAAGCGTCTGGATGAGCGATTGAGTTTCTATAACCCAAACAGTGAGGTCAGTTACATTAATGATCATGCATCAAAGAGATCTGTACGGATCAACCCAGATCTCTATTCCCTCCTGAAAATGGCATCTGAACTTTCTGACAGGACAGATGGTGCGTTTGATGTCACCGTGGGGCCGCTCATGCACTGCTGGGGATTTGTGCACGGTTCAGGGACCTGGCCGGAGGAATCCCTAAGAAAAGAAGCCCTGCAAAGAACCGGAATGAATCAGGTGCAGCTGGATGAATCCGAATGTAGTGTCCGCTTTAGACAGGACGGGATGGCCATTGACCTTGGCGCAATCGGGAAAGGGTATGCTATTGAGGAAGCCGCCACTCTGCTTCGGGAATGTGGAGTCATGTCCGCACTCCTTCACGGAGGCACAAGTACGATGGTCACCATCGGATCCCCTTCATGCGGTGAAGGGGAATGGACCATCGGAGTTGCTGATCCTCTAGACGAAAGCCATGTGCTGACCTCTGCAGCCATTTGCGACGAAGCCCTTTCTGTGTCGGCACCGCATGGTAAAGCCTTTCAGAAAGGCGATCACATGTGGGGGCATGTGATTGATCCCCGTGTTGGCTATCCCGTGCAAGGGGCGGCAGTCGCCGCGGTAATCCATTCATCGGCAACCGTCTGTGATGCCGTCTCAACAGCACTGCTGGCCATGAACCGCGCCGAAATGGATCATGTGGCACAGAAATTCGACAATATGCGTATACTTTGTGCATACCCCGACGGAAATGAACTGGAACTTGTTTCCAACGGATTCAACTCAACAGACTCAACAATTCCCGATGACAAAAAAAACGGTTAGCAGAAGAGCTTTTCTTATGGGCAGTGCCGCCCTCAGCGGAGCAGGTCTGGTGCGTGCAGCCAATATCAAAACCCGACCATGGCCCGGGAACCGTGATGAGGTTCATTGTGGCATTATCGGCTATGGTCCACAAGGGCGCGAAATCACCGCGACACTGGCCCGGGTCCCGGGTGCGGTTGTTTCGGCCATCTGTGACACCTATGCCCCCATGCTCCGCCGTGCACAGCGGGATGTGCCTGAGGCAGCCCGACATGAAGATTATCGTGAGATTCTAGACAATCCGGACATCCAGGCCGTGATCGTAGCAACCCCTACCCACCTCCACCGTAATATTGTGCTTGATGCACTGCAGGCAGGCAAGAATGTGTACTGCGAAGCGCCGATGGCATCCTCCATTGACGATGCGAAAGCAATTGCACGCGCAGCACGGAATGTGCCTGAGCAGATCTTCCAGGTTGGCCAGATTTATCGGTCCAATCCGCAACACCGCTCGGTATTTCAATTTATGCGCAGTGGTGCAATTGGGAAACCTGCCATGGCGCGGGGGCAGTGGCATGCAAAAGAGAGCTGGCGACGCGCTTCCCCGAATGCCGAACGCGTTCGAGAACTCAACTGGCGCCTGGATCCCGAACTCACAACCGGGCTGATTGGCGAAGCCGCCCTGCTGCAAATGGATGTCGCCTACTGGGTGCTCGGTGAACTTCCGGCCAGAGTTCAGGGATTCGGACAGATCATGGGCTGGAATGACGGACGCGAAATCGCCGATACGATTCAGACCATCTTTGAATTTCCGAGCGGCCTGCACCTGATCTTTGACGCAACCCTCGTAAGTTCCTATGAAGAAGCGTATGAAGTGTACATGGGATCCGAAAGTACCATTGTCTTTCGGGACCGGGGCAAGGCATGGATGTTCAAAGAGGTGGATTCCTTGATGCTTGGCTGGGAGGTCTATGCAAGAAAAGACCGGTTCTACAAGGAAACCGGGATTGCCCTTCTTGCCAATGCAACCCAGCTGGATGCCCAGAATCTAGATCCGACCGAAGATGACCCCAATGTGGAGACTCCAATGTGGTATGCAATGCAGGAGTTCATGGACAATCACGCCTTCGGCCCCTATCCGCCTGCTGCAAACTGGGAGCGGGGATTAGAGGCGGCCGCAGTTGCGATTACGGCGAACCAGGCCATTGTTGAGGGGACTGCAAAGGAGATTGATCCACTGTTGTATACGCTGGATTAGTTCAGGGCCATGCTGACCCTGACGGAAAAAGTTCTCTTTACCCTGGCGGCACTTTTTGCCGTGTATGGAACTGGCCTGGGAATTTCCGCGGTATTCAGAATCATCCGGCAGGGGCAGTCCCCTGCCCTGCATCTTGACAGCAGGCGCACACTTCGTGCAATCGGAGCCTGGATTACGATGGGAGGCATGTGGAAGGCCCGCCCGCTGGTCACCACCATACATGCCGCACTCGCCTGGGGATTCGTGCTCTACCTCCTGGTGAATATGGTGGATCTGGCCCGGGGGTATTTCTCCGTGCCGGTTCTGCTCCCGGACTGGCTTCATCACGGCTACCGCCTTGCGGTGGACCTTGCGAGTGGTGCCGTACTCCTTGCCATGCTGCTGCTCCTGCTGCGACGCTTCCTCCTGCCCGGACGTGATGCCCTGTCGCAACGGGATAATATTCTGCGTATCCATGAGGTACGCCTCCTGTTTCTGCGACAGACCATTTCCCGTGACTCTCTGATCGTCGGACTGTTCATCCTGCTGCATGTGGGATTTCGTTTACTTGGAGAATCGGTCGCCATCGGACTGCATGGCCCGGATCCATGGCAGCCGCTGGCTTCCACCATCGCACCTGTCTGGGCCGGCCTCAGTCCTGACCATCTCACAATCTGGCATCATGTATGTTGGTGGGGTGCGCTGGGCCTGATTCTAGCCTTTGCCCCCTATTTTCCCTATACCAAGCATTTTCATTTCATGATGGCCGGGGTTAACTTCGCCACACAGATCCGGCGCTCCTCGCCGGGCGCACTGGATCCGATTAATTTTGAAGATGAGGATGCAGATGTTTTTGGATCGCTCACACTGGAGCAGCTTCCGCAATCCAGTATTGCAGATACCTTCGCCTGCATCATGTGCAATCGATGTCAGGATGTCTGTCCTGCGTATGCAACTGGAAAAGAATTGTCTCCTGCTGCGCTGGAAATCAATAAACGCTACTTTGCCAGCGAACATCTGTGGGACCTTGCTTCCGGGGAAGCCCCTGATGTGAAACTTACCGAATATGCCATCACAGAAGCGGCAGTCTGGGCCTGCACCGCATGTGGTGCCTGCACCGAGATCTGCCCGGTTGCCAATGCTCCGATGCAGGATATCCTGCAGATCCGACGCGGCCTGGTGCTTATGGAAGATCAATACCCCGCAACACTGGAACCGGTCTATCAGGGTATGGAGCGCAATGGGAATCCCTGGAACATGAGCGCACAGGATCGCATGGGCTGGGCCGAGGGCTTAGAAGTCCCTACGGCGGAGGAGAATCCTGATGCCGAATTGCTCTGGTGGGTCGGCTGTGCTCCCTCCTACGATCAACAGGCCCGGCAAACCGCACGCGCACTCGTACACATCCTGCAAACAGCTAAAATCTCTTTTTCAGTTCTGGGAAATCGTGAGCGATGCACCGGGGACTCCGCACGCAGAAGCGGGAACGAATATCTGTTCTCTGAACTTGCCGGGACAAATATTGCCACACTGGATCAGATCAAGCCGAAACGCATCCTGACCACCTGCCCGCACTGCCTGCACACACTGGGCAAGGAGTATGCTGCGCTGGGAGGGCATTATGAGGTGATCCACCATACGGAATTACTGGCGGAACTGGCAGGTGAGGGACGCATCCCAATGGAGGCGCTGAAGGAAGAGGTCACGTTCCACGACCCGTGTTATCTGGGACGGCAGAATGACATCACTGAAGCCCCGCGATCTGTTCTGGAAAATGTTGGAGCAACCGTCACCGAGATGCCGCGCAACCGGAAAGACTCCTTCTGCTGCGGGGCCGGAGGTGCCCAGATGTGGATGGACGAGTCTGCACCCAGAGTTAATGACGTACGCTATGCCGAGGCCGCCGCTACCGGAGCGGACACCATTGCCACCGGATGCCCGTTCTGCCTGACGATGCTGCGTGATGCAGCCACGAAAGATGACACGAACGGGCCACGGATCAGGGATATCGCAGAAATCGTCGCCGAACGCCTTCCCTCCAGATCAGATCACTCCAGAAAAAATCTCTGACGCTGGACTCTCTCTCCACCCGGACGATTTTAGGAGCGTGCCCATCTGGAAGCGTCGGCGCAAACCGTCATTCCGGGAGTTCCAGTAATTTTGTCTGGATACGGGAACACCTCCGCAGGCATCGGCTTCTCTGTAAAGGTGCCACTGAACAGACAACGCGCCCCTCCCCGGAATCCCCATCGTCCTCAAACCGATTCTGCGCCGTCTTTTAGCCTTGTGCGCCTGAAGAATGCTCCCTTTTCGCGGGGTTTACCGGCAGAACGGTATAGTATATGAATGATCGGCAGCAGAATTCCAAAAGCGAACATATACTCTCCCCACGCTCTATGTACAACCGGCAGGCGCAGGAAATAAGGATCACTTATTATCCACCCGCCAACAAAAAGATTTACCGAGATAAGCAACCCCAGGAACCATGCCGGGCTGTAGTTTTCAATGGGAATTATATCTATCAGTAACAACTTACTGCATAGTCTTTTTGGTGCTTCATCACCTGTTGCCCGGTTGCAGGCTTGCGCTCCGCAATGACAGGTCTTATATAGGCTCCACAACCCGTTCGGCACAATTCGTGCCAGGACACCATCCCCGATGCCCGGATATTTACGGACGCATTCGTGTCCGCATTCGTCTGGTACCCGCACGCTATACATAGAAAATCGGACTGTGTTTGCCGATTCTTTGCGTTTACACAGGAACACTTGCTACATGTCTGCGATGTAGAATGCGGGGGCACCTTGATCACCACGCCTCGCTCCCGCAGGAACTGCTCCAGTATCGCCCATCCTGTTCCCAGTATCGAGCGGTTCAGTCCTGCTTTCTGCTTCACATTCCTGCCCGGATTCTCGACCGTTCCTTTCGCGCTTGCGGTCATACCCTTGGTTTTCAGGTCTTCCAGAATGACAAGCGTAGAGATTTCGGTGAGCGATAAGGCAGTATGACGTAAGTCATTCCTTCGGATGTTCTTGATCTTGTGTTCATGGCGTGCGATGGTTTTCTTTTGTCTCCTCCAGGAATGACTTCGTTTCTGTTTTTTCGCTAGTCGGCGTTGAAGCTTCTGAATGCGCTTTTTAATACCAGAGGTATCGGTCAGATAGAAGATCCTTCCCGCACTGTCCGCAACCTGCCCGCAATTACGGTCAACCCCAATGCCGTCCGCGTCTTGCAGGGTCGCATCCACTTCATAGACGACCGTCATATACCAGTTCCCGTTTTCTTCAAAGATACGAGCCGTCTTGGGTACCGGATTTGTGTAGCGGTTCACGCGATAAAATCGCAGCATTTTCATATGCATGCCCCGCTTTAGCCGAACATATCCATTCGTTGAAAACATCTTTCCCCCTGACACATCTACGCTGAAGCTTTTTTTCGCCTTGCCTCTTTTCTTGAATCTGGGGAACCCCCGCTTTTTCTTGAAGAACTGCTTGTAGGCATCCGCCAGATCCTTCAGTCCAGTGCGAGTCGCGTTTACAGGATATTCTCTCAGCCATGGTGCGACCATATCCTTGTGTACTTTATACCACTTGTAGAAATCAAACTGAGAGGTCTGGGATTGCCCAGTTTCCGCGTAATCGTCTTTGGCTTTTGCCAGCGCCGCATTCCAGAGATACCGGTTGACACCCGCCAGTTCATTCAGGAACCGGCAGGTCTTTTTGTCACCTCACAGGCGAAAGCGGATCGTCACATGCTGCCGTGTTCTTGAACTAGCGGGGGACTTTGTTTTACAATCTTTAACGGGCATAGTATCAAGCGGATGATGTTGTATAGACAATCAGGGAGGCACTATCCTTCTCAATTGTATCCGTTTTATCCACCTGAATGGAAAAAGTTCCCCTCATTGTGACTTATGGATATAATTCCCCTAGTTATCGCACACGCGTGATTTTCTCGGAGGAGACGGGATGGCCGTTAAGGAAACTGTGAATAAAATAGGTGCCGCTGGGCAGGCTTTCCGTCTCCAGGACGATGCGGGTCGGCTGATGCAGTGCAGGGGTTCCGCTGAAAAGTGTACGGACTCGGCGGCCAATGAGGTCATACAGGTGGATTTCCACGGCTCCCTGTCTGCCGGAGGTAAATTCAAGGATTGCCTCTGAGGAGAATGGATTGGGGTAGGTGGTCCTCACCTCAAGAGCATCTGCATAGAGTTCAACCGTAAGGGGGGCCGTGGCCCTGAACGAACCGGATGCCGTGACCTGGCGGATCTGAAATGAATAGGATCCAGGTTCCAGATCTGCAATGGTGAACGAAAAATTACTAGGCGCTTCTGCACGGCCGGGCACTTCAGCGAGAATGGCAGGCGGTTCAGTTTGTTCGACCACAAATGTAATTCCGGCGGAGGACTGGGCTGTAGACCATACCAGTTGAATGGAGCGTTCCCCCGGGACTGCACGCAACGCATTGAATGCGACAAAGTCGTAGCCCAGACAATCTTTACGCAGCGGCAATTGACAGATCGGGTTCGCGTTCAGCGCAATGTACATGTCATTATCCGGCAGGCAGATGCCTGCATTTTCCGACAGGTTGCACTGATTCAGTTTTGTACCGAGTGCGGCCACTTGCAGGGGCAGGATCCCGGTAAGTTCGTTGCGGCTGAGATCCAGGGTTTTGAGTTCACGCAGTCCGGCGTACTGCTCCGGAATCTCACCCTGCAGGTTGTTTTGGGAGAGGTTGAGTATCTGGAGGCTGGACAGAGAGGATAAGGAGCGGGGCAGGTCACCAGTGAGTTGATTTTCGGACAGGGTGATACGGGTAATGACCTCACTGGAACAGGTAATGCCATGCCAATCGCATGGATCTGAACTGGCAAGCCAGCCATCAGTTTGCAGCCAGGAAACTCCACCCGTTTCAAGGTACATGGATTCCAGACTCCGGCAGTCCTCCCTCCGGCATGCTTTGCAGGAACTTTGCGGGGAGAGAGAACACACTTGGTCAAAATTTGCGTAGGGAGGAGCATCGGGCAGACAAATAAGATTCCCTCCCATCTGGCAGTTGGTAATGTTGGCGGCGTGAGTTGCTGCGGTGAGCGAAAGTGCCCCGCTCAGGTTGTTATCCGCGAGGGAGAACCATACGAGTTGATTCAATTGAGTCAGTTCTTCAGGTACGGTTCCAGAAAACATATTTTCGCTGACATCAAAAAATTTGAGAGCACTCAGGTTTCCCGACCAGGCTGGAAGATTTCCCCGAAAGAGGTTCTGACTCAGATCCAGATGCTCAAGTCTGGTAAGGTGACGGAGTGAGTCAGGGATGGATCCCCCCAGGGTGTTTCCACTGAGATCGAGGTGTTGTAACCGGGTTAACTTCCCAAGTCGCTGGGGTATGGCCCCCTCTAATTCATTATCTCCTAGACTGAGTTCACGAAGATTGATCAGGTTTCCCAGTTCCGGCGGGATCGTGCCGGTGAAGGCATTATTGCCGAGCAAAAGGACTTCCAGATGCTCCAGATCTCCGAGTGTATTAGGGATCCGATGGGTCAGTTTTCTCTGGCGGACTCCCGGGCCGCTGTTATCAATACGGATGGATTGTAATTCTGTCAGGAAAGCCAGGTCGCCGGGGAGCGTACCCCTGAGGTCGTTTCCGGACAGATCAATGTGAATGATTTCTCTGGGCCATTCCGAGGATTGACAGGTAATCCCGTACCAGTCACACGGCTGATTTGTTCGGAGCCATCCGCGCACATTCCGCCAGTTAAATCCGTCGGTCTCGTAGAAGAGTTTTTCCAGAACTTTACAGTCTTCCAAGGTGATTTGGTCAATGAGGCGGCAGCCCAGAAATTGTGCCTGGGTAATCGTTGCATGAGAAACTGCGACGGCAAGAATCAACGGAACAGCACGGGCCATATGCACAGGAGTCTATGGATCCCTTACCATTCTATTTCCGGGTTGTTCGTGATTCCGGGAGTCTATAGTTGCCGAATCACGCTCATCAACCGGAACCAAACTGCGGTGTATCCGCAAGTGGGTGTAGGGGGTGCGTCAAATTTTGCGCGGTTGTGAGATACAACAGTACGGAGGGATATAAGTCCGAATCAGAATGTCAACACTCAAAAAAGAGCCGTTTTAAGAAAATAACTGGAGCGCCCCTTGAAAGAGTCCTAAGGTCAGGCCTATTCCGATTAACCAGCGCACGATCCGAACCTCGGTAGCACTGATTTTTGCATCCAAGGCACTGATTTGCACACGCAACTCACTGATGTCCACACGAACTGAAGCTATTTGGGTCTCCATATCACTGCGCAACTCACTGATTTCTATACGCAAATCGCCAATTTCCACGCGTATGGAGTCTATTTTACCATTCGTACCTTTCTGCAGCTCACCAATATGGGTACGCACGAACCCTGTGGTTGCGAGATTCCCGTTTTGATGGCTGACGGCATCTGCAACGGCATCTGCAATGGCTTCAGCTTGTTCCCGCTTAATCCCTGACTTGGTGAGTTTACGGGCAATCGTAAGCGTGTTAATCATGTTTCCGAAGACAGTTCAACTGCCGGTACATTGCTTTGGAGTTATGGTTCCCATTTCATATTGGCCATGACCGGAGAGGTTCAATTTTCTGTCATGCATGCAGAAGCAGGATATTTGCCCTTTCTGAATTGACTCTCTAGCCTGAATTTCTGAGAGAGTTTAAGATGTACCCGCTCACTTGGAAATTCAGACTGAAAATTGTAATCCCGAAATGAATAGTCCTTTCGGTGAGAGATCGGTAAGATGATATCCGAATCCTCCTATCATAAGACGAAAGGGCACGTCAGATGCCAAATTATACAAAACGGCTGAATCGGGCGCATCCCTTGGTGCGTGCCAAGCATGACCGGAGGTTGAACAGGACTGAGCGAAAACAGAACCGGGATCAGTGGACCTTATTCAAGAAGATGCATAGTGCAATGCCTGCGGGGGTGATCTATGTGGAGGTACAGGTGATGAGTAGTCGGCAGAAGTCGGGTCGGATTACGAGCAAAGGCCGTCCGGCGCGGAATGCGCGAATGTAATTGCGGTTTTGCAAAGCGATGCTCCTGCCAGCGAAGAACTGATCTAGTCCCCATGCTAACCCGGTGCATTTACATGTCGGAACTCAGTCTGCCAGAAAATGTAGTATCCCTTCAATGGTATCTGCTGACTATCAAAGAGATCATCAATGTGGCGAAAGTGAAGCAGATGGTGGACTGTTACGTGCTCCGTTGGCGGGTTGAGGATACCTTCCGTGTCCTCAAAACCGGCTTTCAGAGGAAAAACTGCGTATGAAGGAGGAGGCCTCACTGCATCGGGCGGTTACGCTGAATATGGTCGTGGTCCGGCGTACTCATGCTGATGGTCTTTTTTGGGCGTACATGTTCAGGACTGCCTCCCATATCTCACCCGTACCGGCGATTCTAACGGAACCCCGTCCAACTGCTCAGGTTACAGCCTGTGGCGGGGGCGTGATAAATATCATTTACGGGCGAAATTTCAAAATGAGCATTTTGTCGAGCAGCCTGGGAAATCTCACCTCCAAGCTACTCCGCAGCGAAAAGCCAGAGGGGTGTTTTTGCGGCCGGATGCAAGATTCCTTCCAGCCGGCTGATTCCCAAATAAATTTGATTAAGAGGTGCATCAAGATGTCATACGGAGCTATAATAGGAGACCTTGTCGGTTCGGTTTATGAGTGGGATCGAATCAAGACAAAGGAGTTTGAATTTTTCAAGCCGGAGTGTTTTTATACCGACGATTCGGTATGTACGGCAGCGGTCGCACACATACTGCTGAATGACCCGCCTTCGGCAACTCAAGCGTTGCGTCAATGGTGTCGGAATCACCCGGGCAGGGGGTATGGCGGTATGTTTCTCATTTGGATCAATAATGACGAAATGGACGCGTATAACAGTTATGGGAACGGAGCGGCGATGAGAGTGTCTCCGGCAGCTTTTCTTAACCGGCACCGAGCCATAGAAGAAGCACTATTGGCCGCTGATCGGGTAACCGAGGTTACCCATAACCATTCTGAGGGTATTAAGGGAGCAAGAGCAACCACACACGCAACCTGGTTGGCCTTTCAGAAACACAGACCGGAGCATATACGAAGAACCATTGAGCACGAATACGGATACGATCTTTCCAGAACCGTTGACGATATCCGACCTGATTATGCCTTCGATGTGACCTGTCAGGGAAGTGTTCCCGAAGCCATCACATGCGCACTTGAGTCAACAAGTTTTGAAGACGCTGTTCGGAACGCAATTTCGCTCGGAGGGGATTCCGACACACTGGCAGCAATAGCCGGGCCTATCGCGGAAGCCCTGCATGGTGTTCCGAAGGATCTTGTGGGAAGGGCAAAGCAATATCTTCCCACAGATATTATTGGGGTGATTGAGAGACTATACGCTAGCTGGAAGACTGTGTAAGAGCACCGCTTAGTGAAGCGGGTTGCGTATTATGAATTCCATTTCCTACCGCTGCACATCTACTAGGTGCGGGTATGTAGCGGTTTTGTTTATTTTGCCGATCATTGCATGTCAAAACGGGGAAATTCGCTTTGAAGATTCCCCGATCATTGATCAATTACTAGATTCTGCGCCGCAGTTCGTCGTCAATACGGACATTGAACCGGAAAGATGGGAGGCTGCAGTCCAAGTGGGGATTCCAAATGATTCGCTGATACTGGGCAGACCGGGCCATATGATGGTGATCAATGATAGTCTTTATATCTCTGAGGCGTTCGGACATAATATATTTGCGATAGGCGCGGATGGATATATCAGCCGAAGAATAGGACGATTGGGAAAAGGTCCTGGAGAGTTTACGGATCTAAATGGGATGCAGTATAGCAGTTCACACGTATTCGTGAAGGAGATGGAACGTGTACAGGTATTCACGGAAACCTTCGAATATGTCGATTCGTTCTCCTCTCTGGATTTTTTGCTGAGTACATTCTCAATTTCGCCCGATTATATGTTTCTGCAATGCCCAGGGGACCCACGGGGAGAGGATTGGATGGTTTGTGCGCGCAGTTTATCGCCCCCGTATCATTGGATTCCGTCTATTAAATTGCTTCCTAATCTGGATATTCCGAATCAAACGGGGGAAAACAGCAACACTGTAACCGTTTCTCCTGACGGGGATCGAATTGCTCTGGCATATGCCGGATTCCCGTATATCTTCATTTACGATGATCGGCTCAGGCATTTACGAACGATTCGATTTGAGGGGAAGCGGGTTCAGGATTTTCAGACTAGTGGTTTTCCGGCAGGAGTTCCAGTCGCAGGGGATGCTCTCACGCGGGGGTTTATACCTGTAATCAAGTTCATCAATTCCCGCTATCTAATCACAAGATCCCCCGAAGCTGACCATTACATTTTTGATTTGTCTGAAGATGATTATAGGCTCGAAAGAAAAATCATTTTCCGCCCCCTCAATGACACAGAAGATAGAAGAAACATTATCGCAAATGACTTTCTTCTGTATAAAAATCATTTGTACGTAGTAGATCCCTGGGAAGCATACGTTTATGGTTATCCGTTTAACCTGGAGTGAAAGGAGAGCGGCGGAAAATCATCATTAGATGCGATCCGAGGCCCTTATTTGCGTTCAGTGGCCCGGATAAGGGGTAACACACGCCTGTCAGGTGCTGTTTGCTGATCTTGTGGCATCTCCGTACGGATCGCAGCAGTTCCATCACCGCGGTCGACACCAGGTTCGCTATGCACGAAAATTCATGACCGCTGCAATATCACGTCTGGACGCGGCCGGCTCGGTCAATGTGTCTGATCAAATAACAAAACTCTGAAAGTGCCGGATCTTCGGTATCTAGAAAGAGACTGCGTATTTTTTGCGAACGAGATTTCAGAGCCGGATTCAGGGTTCAGATTCTCAATGCTTTTTGGCGGTTTACGGTGCAGAATAGGTTGGGCGGGCTTTATGCCGCCTGTCGTAACTGCTTCCAGTCCCGGTCTATCAGGAACCTGCCGATCTGACACAGATTGGTCGCAACAATACTCGCGCCTACGGCCCGCACAAATCCCCTCCCTGCCGCCTTTGGTGCGAACCTGGTCGCCACCATGATGCTCCAGAACATCAACTCGGGATTTAATCAGAACAGATTACTTTTGTGCCTTATTGAATTCCGGCGTGGATTGGCACTCCCGATCCGTCTTGTTGAGACGGCCCTTCTTCGGAAGGATCAGATGTGGCAGCAGGGACTGGACCGCTTCCAGATTTTCCTGGGAAGAGAAACTACGATCAAACATGAGCGAATGGATTGATGTGTTTTGGGAGGGAGCACTTCAGTTCGATCTGTGCATTGTCACAGAAAACGGGTTCATTCTCTCTTGATCAGGATCCTGGGGTAAGTTGTTGATATTCTACGAGGGCCGCGTGATCGGTAAGGTCTATGATTTTTGCCATTACCTCAAAGCCGGATGTGTCTGTAAGTTTCATGGGCTTTCCGAACCGGAAGCTGACCGGCTGCTGCCTTCCCTGATCAATGGAAATATTGTCCGCGTACAGATAGGTTTGATCTAGGTCATTACGTTTCAGGTTCAGTCGTCCATGCAGTCCGGGAATGTGGCCCGAGGCGTTCAGAAAAATAATGGAGCCTCCGCGTATGAGCGGATTCAATTCTACAGCTAATCCTTTTTGGTTCGGAATCCATTGCTGCATGAATGCTGCTGAATAGCCGGGCATTGCGGCATACACCGTCATCGGCAGATGTGAATTATCCAGATTAAGATTTGCTTCCCCATTTTCATCGGTGACTGCCCGTACCCGGGATTTATTCGGAAAGAGCGCCAGAATATCCACGCCTTCTACGGGCTGTCCTTTAGAATAAACGGTAATGATGGCATCCAGTGGGGTAATTTGCAACTTAGCGGCGGGGATGATCAAAACCAAATTTGTCTGATCAACAATCCTGTACTCCGGACTGATTCCCAGTAATTCCCGGGTCTTTTTGAATATGATGGAAACGCCGTCTCCACGCTGTTCCATAATGTACCTCCGATGCTCAGATCCCGGTAAGTTCCCTACCGGGAATCGTCCCAACATGGATGCAAGCACGGGGTTTCGATCTGCCCGGCTGGAACTCATGCCCTCTATGGTCATTCCATTTGGAAGCGGTCCAGGAGAGTCAATTTCCAGTCTGTTTTTGAACATGGAAAGTCGGATATGGCGGGCGGCCATGGAATAGTCACGATGAACAACCGCATTTACAATCGCCTCAAATACCGCCGAAAGACGGTATTGCGGGATATTTTCCCGGGCCGGGGTCTTTCGTGTTGCAACACGCATGTTCCGGGCTACAAACTTCATTGCATCGGAAATCTGAAGGGAGATGGGGCCCTGGATTTCCTGCATATCCAAGTGCCCGGAGGATCGGTCGGTACCTCTATACATCGTGGCCCGAATGATGGCCTGGGGTAACCATACATGCGGTGAATTGGTACAAAGCAGGATTCCGGCAACGGTCGCCCGATCTATTCCACTGACATCGGAGATGATTAATCCCATATTCTTCAATGCAAGGGGAGGATTATCCGCACCTGCTGCACTGAGCAGTGGTTCCCATAGACGCTCTACGAGTGTATTAAATCCGGTATTTGGAACCGCCTGCCGATCAAACCAGAGATATCGGCTCTGGGCGCGTTGCCGGGCCAGTCGAAGACGTTCGTCATGTCCCATGGAACGTTTGATCGGACCAACCCGAAGATAAGCATGCCCCGCCCGCTCATGTACATGTGTTCCTCTCGGTATTTCTACGAGGACAATGATCTTTCCGTCGAGCTGCCGCTGTTCAAGAATAATATTAAGCGGGGGATTTATGGTGTTGACAGATATTTCCGCCAACATTAGACTTAGTGCGGCAGCCTGCTCTCTGGACATTCCCTGAAGTTCTCCGCGGTCTGAAACTCCGCAAAGAAGCACTCCGCCATCCGAATTTGCAAACGCGGTCATTTCATCAGCGAAGTCGTCTCTTCGGGGACTCTTTGGACGGTTCCCGTTGAATTCAATTTCCTGGAATCCCCAGCGACCATCTTCACTCAATTGAAGACGCTGACGGATTTCTGCGTCGGTAATGTTCATGGGATGTTACGATGCTTTATTCTGAATGTGTGCAAGGTTCTATACACTGAGACTCATGTTAGGATATAAAAATCACAACCAATATCAGATATTTCCAGATATTATACCCCCAAAAGCGCAATCCATGTTACGTTACAGGGTAGTGCAATAAGCCCAAAATTAATTTTCGTAACGGTATATTTACGCTGATTCCTGATACGAAAGACATGATGAAAACGGTTAGGTATTGCATTGTCGCTCTATTGGTCATTCATTGCACGGCATCGGTTGCGAGTTCGCAGGTCATAGTTCAAGGCACGGTCACCGATGGTGAGACGGCTACGCCTCTGCCTGGAGTCACCGTATCTGTTCGTGGGACGACGCTCGGGACCACAACCGCCCTTGACGGAAACTATACAGTCCAGGTTCCGACCGCCGGTGCAACGCTGGTGTTCCGGTTTATTGGATACCAAACCCAGGAGGTTCTTCTGTCGTCAAGTACCGAAGAGCTTGATATCATGCTGATCCCTGCAATCTTCGGTATGGGCGAAGTGGTTATTGTGGGATCACGGCGGCAGCCCAGACTATTGAAAGACTCGGCCGTGCCGGTGGATGTACTTGGGGTTTCGGATCTGCAATCATTGGCGACAACGGACATGGATCAGGTTCTGCGGTCGCAGATTCCATCCTATAATCTTCAAAGCTATACGGGGGATGAGGCGGCTATAGTACGTCCGGCAACGATGCGGGGGCTGCCCACTGATAATGTTGTGGTTCTGGTCAATGGCAAGCGCCGCCACCGGTCCGCATCCATTGCGCTTTCAGGAAGCTCTTTGAATGTGGGCGCACAGGGACCGGACCTGAATATGGTTCCTACGATTGCCTTGCGGCAAATGGAAATCCTTCGTGATGGCGCGACAGCCCAGTACGGCGCAGATGCGGTCGCGGGGGTGTTTAACCTGCAGTTACGCGAAGATAAGCAGGGGGTACGCTCTCTTGTACGGACGGGGCAGTATTCAAAAGGAGACGGGCGCTATATCCATCTGGCCGCGAATGCGGGGTTTTCGCTACCCTGGAACGGGTTTTTCAATCTCAGCACTGAATACAGGGATGTGCAGGCTACGGTTCGCAGTGTCCAGCGTGAGGATGCAAGAAAACTGATTGAGCGAGGCTATCCCGTAAAAGATCCCGCCCAGATTTGGGGCAGTCCTGAGGTGAGTCATAGCGTGATCGGGTTCTTCAATGCCGGACTGGATGTGACCCCCAAAATCCGGGCTTATGCCTTTGGCGGTGGAGGACGCAGAACCCAGGAATCCGGGTTTTATTTTCGCGCTCCCGGCACGGGAACAGCACGCAGCAGTGTATTTCGCTTTGGTGATGAACGCGCGGTCATCGACCTGAAACCAGATCAGGGCCCTGACTGCCGAAGTGATGACCGGTTGCCGGGACTGGATGCTTCAAATTCGGAGATCCAGGCATTTATCACGGAATTTCGGGGGGAGTGTTATTTATTCAATGAGATGTTTCCAGGTGGATTTACACCCCGGTTCGGGGGGGATGTGTTTGACCTTGGTCTGACCGCGGGTCTGCGCGGGGGTTCTTCGGATGGGCTGAACTGGGATGTCAGTGTCAGTGGTGCCCGGAGTCGTATAAATTTTTTCCTCTATAATTCCGTCAACGCCTCTTTTGGGCCGGACACCCCCAATTCATTCAAGCCGCGCTCGTATGTTCAACAGGAGGCAGAGGTGTCGGCCGCGTTTTCCGTTCCTTTTCAGGTGCGGCAGCTGTCTTCCCCGATCAATCTGGCCTGGGGCGTATCGTGGCGTACCGAAATTTTTGAGAGTCAGGCAGGTGATCCATTTTCCTGGCAGGTGGGGCCCTATGCGGATCAGGGGTTCAGTGTTGGGGCGAATGGGTATCAGGGATTGAATCCGGTCTTTGCAGGTCGATGGGGACGTCCGAACCTTGCAGTGTATGCGGATATGGAGGCAGACCTGACCCGGCGGCTGGTGGGCAATATTGCGGTTCGATACGAAAACTATACCAGCGATTTTGGCGGAACCCTTAATGGTAAGGTGGCGACACTCTATCGGGTAACGGAGCAGATTTCCCTGCGTGCAGCAGCGAGTACGGGCTTTCGTGCACCGACTCCCGGGCAGGCAAATCTGAATGTATTCCGAACGACCGGATTTTCAAAAGAAAAGGGACTCATTGAGGTTGGCGTTCTGCCGTCTACGCATCCAATTTCGGAAGCGCTTGGGGGCGAGCCCCTGACCCCGGAACTTGCCCGAAGTCTGTCGTCGGGGCTGATTGTTGAATTTCGGGACGGCCTCACCTTGACCGCCGATTTCTTCACGATTAAGTTAGAGGATCGGCTTTCGTTGACCGGCAATATCCCGATCACGGACGAGATCGTACGGATCATAGATTCAAGGGATCTTCTGGGAGGGGTTACCAATATCCGGGAGGTCCGGTTTTACTCAAATGATTTCAGTACGCGGACTAACGGGGTGGATGTTTTGTTGGCATGGGATCATGACTGGAGTCGCACCCGTGCATCTCTGGGAAGTATTGCCTGGAACTGGACGGCGACTTCACTGACTCATTTTACATCTCCACGGCAGATCACGGATTTTCTGGGAGAATCGCTGGAGACTCCCCTGACCCTGAGCCTGCTGACTCTGCAGCGACGGATTGAACTGGAGCGCCTGAATCCGAGGCATCGGGTTGTGGCAACCTACCGGCAGGTCGCAGGCCGGTGGTCCGGGCTGTTGCGCATGAACTGGTTTGACAGCTGGCAGCAGTGCCGCTACGGGAGTTCCACATGCCGCGCAGACGGAATCGATGTTCTGGAGGAATTTCCGGGTTCCTGGATTTTTGATGCCGAGATCGGATATGCTTTTCGTGATTCCTGGGCGATCACGTTTGGCATCAACAATGTATTGGATGTTGTTCGCAAAGCGCATATCCAGGAAAGTCTCCGACAGGGCAACCTCGCCCCTTCGAGTTCTCCGATTGACGCAAATGGGAGGGGTCTGTATTTGCGGATTGTATCAAGTATTTACTGATGAGTTTGGTTTCTAGTATCCCCTCAATCCCGTTCCGGACAGGCAGGATTCAGACTCGCCGGATGGAGTGTTCTGATGCGGTTCGGATTTTTCCGTTATGCTTCTTACTTGGGCGGCGGTGCTCCGTGCTCTAGAAGTAGTTCTCCAGAAACCAGTCCCGCATGGACGGAATGGGGATGGCGTAGTGCCCGTTCCGAAAATCCAGTACGCCCTTATGGAGTGCGAACTTGAAGACGGTATCTGCTTTGGCTTCGCCGACCGCCTCGGTCAGTTGTCTCATGATTACGAGGCCTGTCTGCGTGTGATCTTCTCGTACCTCGGCAAAGGCGTGGGCGATGGCCTTACGGTGATGTTCCTGAAGCCCGTCTGCGCGGGATTCGTAGAATTTTGTTCGCTCCACTCGTCCAGCTTCCAGCACCGCCTGCAGCCCCGTTGAGGTCATCTTCCCCTTATCCCGCTGCACCTGCAGTGCAGCGATCTGGGCGTAGGTCGCAACATGTTGCGGCCAGCCGTAGGTTTCTGCCGCAATCGAATTGATCCATGCGGTCGTGTCGCCTTCTGCGCCGCCATTCTCCGTGAGCCAATCTTTAATGACTTCCCGCTCTTCTGCGGTATTCAGCGGTCCCAATTCAACATAGCAGCCAGCCTTGAACCTGGAAATTTTCAGGTCGCTGAATACCTGCCTCGTTGCACTCAGCCCGGCGGCGAGCAGGATCACGGGGCGGTTCGCCTCCCCGTTGTGGACTGCGGTCAGCATAGACTTTGCCCCCATAAACGGGATCCCTTTCCCCGCAGCAAGATCGTCCAGTGACTGCGCCTCATCCAGCAGGAGTAGGAGTCCCCCTTTTCCGCTCTCGATCACCTCCAGAGAGGTTTCTGCAGCGCCACCTCCTGCGACTTCCGCCGTGAGAAGTCCAATATCTATGCCAACCTTTCCTTGCGCAAGCCATCTGCGCCAGTTTTTCCATGATTTGTGAATAGACCTATGAAGCACCCGAGGATTTAGAATTTTGTACGGGTCGACCGCCGCCACCGCGAACTGCTCGGCTGCCGCAATTCGAGCACATTCGGCGAGCAGCGCGGTCTTTCCTGCACCGGGTGCGGCCTGGATCAGGAATGTAGTACCTTTGCTGGCATCTTTCTTTACCCGATTCAGCCGCCGATGGAAGTTGCCCAGTATTTCTTGCCGCCCGTGGAAGTACTCTGCCCTTCCTCGGTCTTCTATGTCATGGTACTGGTCTGCAGAGTCTGCCATGGTTCACGGATTGGAGTTGAGTATAGTACGGGAAATCATTCTCCGCCCTGTTTGTTCCGCTTCTTCCGCGCCTCAGCTATTAGGCATCGAGATGCTTTGCTTGAAGTTCTCGCATTCTCCTTGCCCCTTAACGCTAGTTCCAACGCTAAGTCGTTTTTTAACATGTCCGCGGCATGAGGCCTGCGGCTTACATATCAAGAGTATCTGTCTGGGAATTGCTGTTCGGAGATTGCTAATCTTGCATAAGTTGACCGGGTAGTCCCAGTGCATCCCCGCTTACAGTTTAATTAATATTGTTCACCGGCGGTCCTCGTGCATTGCTGAAAGCGTACAAGTTTCGTGTTCAGACATGTGGTTTGAATTTTGCAGCAGCAGTGAATCCGTAACGCAGGCACCATCCACCTGCGGCATGCTTGCCGAGACGGGGATACGGAAGACTCAATTGCACAGATCGCTGTGGATCCGGCCATCTATTCATTTCTACGTTGTAAATTAGAGGGTTCCATGTAAGGCAATCAAATATCTGTTCGTGTTCGTTTTGCGATCCATCTGGCCCCTGATTCTGCTGTTTCTGGCCGCCTGCAGCCAGTCCCTGTCAGGTCCGGCCGCTGTGCCGGAGACGGTGGACTATAACTGGCATATCAAGCCGATCCTTTCCGACCGCTGCTACAAATGTCATGGCCCGGATGATCAGGCCCGGAAGGCCGCGCTGCGGCTTGATACACAGGATGGCGCGTACGGAGTGAGTCGCGAAGACTCGACTCTCCAGATCATTGCGCCAGGCAATGCTGCAGCGAGCCTGCTGATGAAGCAGATCACCAGTGACGATCCCACACAGCGTATGCCCCCGCCGGAAAGTAACCTGTCCCTGACAGAGCAGGAAATCGCACTCATTCAGCGATGGATTGATCAAGGGGCCGATTGGAAGCCGCACTGGGCGTTCATTCCCCCTGCAGAACCGGACCTCCCCGAAATCAACCATAACGCATGGGTCCGCGGACCGATTGACCATTTCATCCTGCAAAAGATTGAATCGGCGGGGCTGTCCCCATCCGGTGAAGCAAGTCGTACGGAGCTGCTCCGCCGTGTAACGTTTGACCTGACCGGCCTGCCGCCGACCCCGGCGGAACTGGATGCATTTGAGCGTGATGCGCGGTCCGATGCCTATGAACAGATTGTGGATCAGCTCCTTGCACGCCCTGCATACGGCGAGCGGATGACCTCCATGTGGCTGGATGTGGCCCGCTACGCCGATACGCATGGGTATCAGGATGACCGTCCAAGGACCATGTGGCCCTGGCGTGACTGGGTCGTGCGTGCGTTCAACGAAAATCTCCCGTATGATGACTTTGTGACCTGGCAGATCGCCGGTGACCTGCTGCCGGATGCGACCTTTGAGCAACGGCTTGCTACCGGGTTTAACCGGAATCATGCCATTACCCAGGAAGGCGGCGTTGTCGCAGCGGAGTACCTGACGGAATATGTTGCGGATCGTACGAATACCACCTCCACGGCATTTCTGGGGATCACCATGGAGTGTGCCAAGTGCCACGATCACAAGTACGATCCCATTCTGCAGGAAGAGTACTACAGCATGTTCGCATTCTTTAACGGGGTGGATGAGCAGGCACAGATCAGCTATTTTGATCTCGCACCAAGGCCCTCCATACCCCTCGAAGATCCGGTGCTGGAAGCGTCCATTTTGCAAACGGAGGCAGGCATTGACTCTCTGGAGCAGGTGCTTGCCTCCTGGCCGCAACCGGTCCCTCCGTCCGGGTGGGTGCCGAATCCTGCCGGCACAGTGGCATCGGCACGCCTGCTCTCTCTGCCGCTGGATACATTGAAGCACCTGATCTCCCCCGCACTTGAAGGGCCGGATGCAATGGCGAATACCGGACTCGAGAAAGTGGTGGCCGTGCCGGCAGTGGTCAGCGGGAGGAAGGGCGGAGCCGTGGAGTTTGACGGGCAAAATTTTTTAAACCTTGGGCTGGATGCCGATTTTGAATGGTTTCACCGGTTCTCTTTGAGTGCATGGGTGCTTGCGAAAGAGCAGGCCGGGGATGTTGCCCTGCTCTCCAAGCGCAACGGGGAGCAGAAACGCAGTGGCTACGATCTGGTACGGACCCGGTCAGGACGGCTGCGGCTGCGGTTAATTCATGATGGAGAGCATCAGATTTCGGTGGAATCAAGCCGCTCATTTCTGCCGAATACCTGGGTTCATGTTTCGGCGACGTATGACGGAAGCGGGCGGGCCGCGGGTGTACAGCTGTATCTGGATGGCGTGCGAAGCGGAGTCCGGGTTCTTGAGGATACGCTTGAACGTGAAAGTATTCTGAACGGGAATGGGCTTTTGGCAGGTCACTGGACACCACGAAATCGTACGATTGACGCGATTGAAGGGATGATGGGCGGGGCGTTAGATGATGTCCATGTCCATGCCCGGGCCCTCACAGACCGTGAAGTTGCTCATCTGGCAGGTCACGCATCCTCTCTTCAGTCGGCTCAGCACTATCGGGAGCATCATGATCCTGCCTTTCAGGCGGCGAACACTGCATTGGACAGTCTGCGGCGCAGTATCCGGCGGATCCCCAATGTGATGGTCATGGAAGAGATGCCCGCGCCGCGCACGACCCATGTTCTGGATCGCGGTGCGTATGATGCGCCCCTGGATTCCGTCGGTCAGGCAACTCCGTCCGCAATCCTGCCGTTCCCCGATGACCTCCCTCGAAATCGGCTGGGACTGGCACAGTGGCTTATGCACCCGGAGAATCCGCTGACTGCACGTGTTGCCGTGAATCGATTCTGGCAGCTCCTCTTTGGAAAGGGGTTGGTCAATACTCCCGAAGATTTCGGGAATCAGGGAGCTTTGCCTTCACATCCGGAACTGCTGGACTATCTGGCGGTCGCCTTTACAGCCTCCGGATACGACATGAAGGCCCTTCTCAAAGAGATGGTCCTGTCCTCCACCTACCGCCAAAGCAGCCGGATCCCCAAGGTTCTGCAACAGCAGGACCCGGACAACCTTCTTCTGGCCCGCGCTCCGCGGAAGCGGTTGTCCGCCGAAATGATCCGGGACAACGCACTGTCGGTGAGCGGACTGCTGAATCCGGCAATCGGAGGCGAGCCGGTGCGCCCTTATCAGCCCGCAGGACTCTGGAAGGCACTCGCCAATCAGATCGGCGAGAATCGCTATCGTCCCGGCCCGGATATGCACCGGCGCAGCCTCTATACGTACTGGAAGCGCACGATCCCCCCGCCGGCCATGCTGACCTTTGATGCACCGGAGCGCTCCGTCTGCACGGTAGAGCGGCAATCAACGACCACTCCGCTGCAGTCTCTCATCCTCCTGAATGATCCGCAGTATGTGGAGGCCGCACGCGCATTGGCCTCCAGTGTCCGCATGCATGAAGCATCCAATGCGCGGCAGCAGATTGCAGCGGCATTCCGCCGGCTGACTTCCAGGATGCCAGAGGAGGCGGAACTGGACGCGTTACTGGATCTGTTTCAGGAACAGGCCGCGGAGTTTGAGCAGGATCCGAAGGGGGCGCGGGATCTGGTGTCAGTGGGGGTCAGTCCGCTGCGGCAGAATACAGGGATTGCGCAACTGGCCGCGATGACCGTTGTAACAAGTACCATCATGAATCTTGATGAAGCACAGTACCGATGAATGATCTGATCTGCGATGTCGGATGTCAGATGAACCGCCGCCATTTCTTTTCAAAACTCAGTCTCGGGATCGGCGGTGCCGCTCTGGCATCTCTGATCGGATGCAGCCCCGATTCGGATCCATCGGCTGCAGGTTCTGCATTCCAGGGGATTCTGGAGTCGCCGCACCTTGCCCCGAAGGCGCGTCGGGTGATTTATCTGTTTCAAAGCGGAGGTCCCTCGCAACTGGAACTCTTTGACTATAAGCCGGATCTGCAGGTGCGGCGGGGGCAGGACCTGCCGGATTCAATCCGGATGGGGCAGCGCCTGACCGGTATGACCGCCTATCAGAACTCGTTTCCTATGGTCCCCACCAGTTATCCATTCGCCCGGCACGGAAACAGCGGTGCATGGATCAGTGACCTGCTGCCGTACACATCCGGGATTGCCGATGAACTCTGTATCGTACGGTCCATGTATACCGAGGCGATCAATCATGATCCGGCCATCACGTTTTTTCAGACCGGTTCGCAGCAGCCGGGCCGCCCCAGTATGGGGGCATGGCTCAGTTACGGGCTCGGGAGCGCAAATGAAGATCTGCCCACATTTTGTGTCCTGCTCTCCCGCGGGTTGCAGCGTCCGCAGCCGATCTATTCGCGCCTCTGGGGGAACGGGTTTCTGGCGGCACTGCACCAGGGCGTACAGTTTCGCGCCGGCGGCGATCCGGTCCTGTATCTGAATAATCCGCCCGGTCTGGATGCCGGCGACCGCCGCAGCATGCTCAAACAGCTGGCCCGCCTGAACGAAATGCACTATCAGACAAGCGGCGACACTGCAATCCAGTCCCGGATTGCCCAGCACGAAATGGCGTACCGGATGCAAACCTCGGTACCGGATGTCACGGATCTTTCGGATGAACCCGGGTCCACGTTTGAACTCTATGGGGAAGCCGCCCGCACCCCGGGAACCTACGCGGCGAACTGCCTCCTGGCCCGGCGGCTTGCGGAGCGGGATGTGCGCTTCATCCAGCTTTATCACATGGGATGGGATCAGCATGGAAATCTGCCCAAAGATATTGCTCTGCAGTGTAAGGATACCGATCAGCCATCGGCCGCACTGGTTACAGATCTGAAGCAGCGGGGCCTGTTGGAGGATACTCTGCTGATCTGGGGCGGAGAATTCGGACGTACCAATTATTCTCAGGGCACCCTCACAGAAACCAACTATGGTCGTGACCATCATCCGAGATGCTTTACGATCTGGATGGCAGGCGGGGGCGTCAAGCCGGGATTCACCTACGGAGCGACCGATGAACTGGGATATAATATCACCGAGAATCCCGTTCATGTGCACGACTTCCAGGCAACCGTACTCCATCTCCTTGGGATTGAACATGAACGGCTGACCTATCGGCATCAGGGACGCCGTTTTCGATTGACCGACGTACATGGCCATGTGGTTAAAGATCTTCTGGCGTGATCATTCCGTTCTGGCAGGAGCGGTACTGCTGCTTGCGGGTGTGGGATGTGGGCGTGTGCCTGATTCCGGCCATGCAGCGCTGCCGGAGGTTGTGGATTACAATTTTCATATCCGCCCGATCCTCTCGGATCGCTGTTACACCTGTCATGGACCGGATGCCAACGCCAGACAGGCGGACCTGCGTCTGGATAAAGAGTCCGGCGCAAAAGAAAAAAAACTGACATCAGGCGGGTACGCCGTTGTTCCGGGGAGTCTCCGCAGGAGTCGCCTCTATGCACGGATTCGTTCGGAGGATTCCGAGTTCCAGATGCCGCCGCCGGAGTCAAATCTGTCCCTGACGGATCACGAGATTGCACTGATCGGCCGCTGGATTGATCAGGGAGCCGAATGGAAGCCGCACTGGAGTTTTCTTACCCCCGCGGGGGCAGATCTGCCGCCGGTCCAACAATCGGACTGGCCAAAGAACTCGATGGATTCCTTCATTCTGTCGAATCTTGAGGAGCAGGGGCTCCGCCCCGCCCCTGAAGCCGCCCGAAGTACTCTCCTGCGGCGGGTTACACTGGACCTGACCGGACTCCCGCCGACCCTGGAGGAACTGGATGCGTTCCTGAGTGACACATCCCCGGATGCGTACGAGAAAGTGGTGGACCGGTTATTGGCTTCTCCGGCCTACGGAGAGCATATGGCCTCCGCATGGCTGGATATTGCGAGATATGCAGATACGCATGGCTACCAGAATGACCGGGACCGCTATGTATGGCCGTGGAGGGACTGGGTGGTGCGCGCCTACAATGAAAACCTGCCTTTTGATGAGTTTGGGACCTGGCAGCTTGCAGGCGACCTGCTGCCGGATGCAACCCTGGAGCAGCGGCTTGCCACAACCTTCAACCGGAACCATCGGCAGACCAACGAGGGCGGCAGTATTGAGGAGGAGTTTCGTACCGAATACGTCGCAGATCGTGTGAATACGTTCGGGACGGCCTTCATGGGACTGACGCTGGAGTGTGCACGGTGTCACGATCATAAATACGATCCGATCACGCAGAGCAACTACTATGGACTCTTCGCATTTTTTAACAATGTAGACGAGTCGGGGCAGACCTCACATTTTACGAACGCGGTGCCGGTGCCGGCGATGGATCTGCCCCATCCCAATCAGACCGGGGAGCTGGATCGTCTTGCCCGTGAGATTATTGCGGCAGAGCGTGCCTCCGCGGATCTGGCCGAAGCATCCAGAGAGGGCTTTGCCGCCTGGACACCGTCCACACCCTCCGGAATTCCATCCAATCCGGTCCTTCGGTGCGAATTTGAATCTCTGGACGGCGAGAAGCTTTATTGTGACGGAACGAAGTCGGGAGAAGCCGTCTTCCGGCCGACGATTGTGCCCGGCCGCAGCGGCAATGCCATGGCGTTTGATGGCGAGAGCGGTTTTTTGTTTAAAGGGGCGGGAGACTTTGAACGGACCATGCCGTTTTCGGTCAGTATCTGGGTGAATCCCGGTGAGGAGACGGGGCTGATCCTTCACCGGACCCAGGCCGCCCTGGATGCAGGCAGCCGGGGCTGGGAACTGGCGCTCCAGAATGGTCACCTGATTGGCCAGCTGGCCCATATGTGGCCCGAAAATTCCGTGCGCATTCAGAGCGAAGCCACGGTTCCTCTCCAGAAATGGACCCATGTGGCGATGACCTATGATGGATCCAGCCGTGCGGATGGTCTGCGCCTCTACATTGACGGCCGGTCCGCAGAGACAGAGGTGATTCGGGATGGCCTGACCCGCCAGATCACGTATGATGCAATGGAGGTGCCACTTCAGGTCGGGTACCGGTTCCGGGACAGCGGATTGCGGGATGGCGCGGTGGATGCACTGCGATTGTATGATCGCCGGCTGTATGGGTTTGAAGTGGCACGGCTGGCCGGAAATGCGGATGTACCCCGGGACCCGGAGGATCTGTTTCGGTGGTATCTGGCCAATGAGGTGATCCCGTGGCAACGCTCCCAGACAATCCTTCAGGAACTGCGTGAAGCCGAAAATGCAATCCTGAAAGAGATCCCGGAAATCATGACCATGCAGGAGATGCATATGCCGCGCCCGGCCTATATCCTGGAGCGCGGGCAGTATGATGCCAAGGGGGCACCGGTGGAGGCGCACACCCCGGAGGCGATCCTTCCGTTCCCCGATCATCTGCCGCCTAACCGGCTCGGACTCTCGGAATGGCTCTTCAGTCCTGAGCACCCGCTGACCGCACGCGTTGCGGTGAACCGGTACTGGCAAAAGTACTTCGGGACCGGGATTGTGTCCACGCCCGAAGATTTTGGGTTTCAGGGGGCACTGCCCCTCTTTCCGGAACTCCTGGATTATCTGGCCGCTGCATTCATAGAGTCCGGATGGGACATCAAAGCCATGCAGCGGCGGATGGTCACCAGTGCCACATACCGGCAGCAGTCCGACCCCACGCCGGAACTTTTGGCCCTGGATCCGGAGAATAAGTTCCTTGCCCGGGGGCCGCGGCTTCGTTTGAGTGCGGAGATGATTCGGGATCAGGCGCTTGCGGTCAGCGGATTACTGGATCGGACCCTGGGAGGGCCGGCCGTGAAGCCGTACCAGCCGGAGGGACTCTGGGAAGAGAAGTCGGGGGTCCGGTATGATCAGGGATCAGGCAGTGACCTGTACCGGCGCACACTCTACACCTTTTTTAAGCGCACCTCCCCGCCCCCGTCTCTGATCACTTTTGATATGCCGACGCGGGCGCAGTGTGTACTGCGCAGGCAGCGCACCGCCACGCCTATGCAGGCTCTGGTCCTGCTGAATGATCCCCAGTATGTAGAGGCTGCACGCCATCTGTCCGCCCGTATGCTGAAGGAGAATACGCTTGAGGCGCAGATTCAACTGGGATTCCGGTCCCTGACAGGGCGAAGCCCCACCGTCCCTGAAACCGAAACCCTCCAGGCACTGTACCGGGAACAGTTCGAAATCTTTTCGCGGAACCCGGAGTCTGCAAGACAATTACTGGAGACCGGGGACTCCCGTTTGGAGCCGGGGCCGGATCTTGCGCAATGGGCCGCCCACACCATGATTGCCAATACACTCTTATCTTTTGATGAGTCCGTTGAGAAGTACTGATGCACGCGTGTTGTAATTATAATCCGTTGAGCACCCGCAGGGAGTTTCTGGAACGGCTCGGGATGGGACTGGGCGGGCTTGCCCTGTCCTCCCTGATCAATCCGGCGGCGGCCGCGCCTGTGGATATGATTCCACGGGCGAAGCGGATCATCTATCTTTTCCAGAGTGGCGGGCCTTCACAGTTTGAACTCTTCGATTATAAGCCCGCAGTCAATGCCATGCACGGACAGGAACTGCCGGAATCGGTTCGCAAGGGGCAGCGGCTGACCGGGATGACGGGGTTCCAGAATACGCTGCCGCTGGCCCGCTCCCATTTTTCTTTTGCACAGCATGGGGAAAGCGGTGCATGGCTGAGCGAACTCATGCCCTATACGGCAAAAGTGGCCGATGAGTTGTGCTTTGTCAAGTCCATGCACACCGAGGCGATCAATCATGATCCGGCCATCACATTCTTTCTGACCGGCTCACAGATTGCCGGCCGTCCCTCTTTCGGGTCCTGGCTCAGTTACGGGCTCGGTACGGAAAACGAAAACCTGCCCGCATTCTGTGTGCTGATCACCAAGGATAAAGGGGGACAGCCATTGTATGCACGGTTGTGGGGGAATGGTTTTTTACCGTCACAGCATCAGGGAGTGCAGTTCCGGAGCGGGCAGGATCCCGTGTTGTATCTGAGCAATCCGGACGGCGTATCGTCTGCGCAGCGAAAAATGCAGCTGGATCGGCTTCGTGAGCTGCACAGCCTGAAAGAAGGGTCCCCCGGCTGGGCACGGATTGAGTCCCGGATTGCCCAGTATGAGATGGCCTACCGGATGCAGACCTCCGTGCCTGAGGTGATGGATCTCACCAGAGAGCCGGACTACATCTTTGATCTCTACGGCGAGGATGCCCGTGAGCCGGGCACCTTTGCCGCCAACTGCCTGCTGGCCAGACGGCTGGCGGAGCGGGGGGTGCGCTTTATTCAGCTCTTTCATCAGGGATGGGATCATCATGGAGGCCTGCCTGCGGGGATCCAGGTGCAGTCCAGAGAAACCGATCAGCCCTCGGCGGCGCTGGTGCAGGACCTGAAACAGCGGGGAATGCTGGAGGATACACTGGTGATCTGGGGAGGCGAATTTGGGCGCACGAACTACTGTCAGGGGCGCCTGACGGATGCCGACTACGGGCGGGATCATCATCCGCGGTGCTTCTCGCTGTGGATGGCCGGAGGCGGGGTCCGAAGTGGTCTGAGTTACGGGGAGACGGATGAACTGGGGTATAATATTGTTCGGGATCCCGTGCATGTACATGACCTGCAGGCAACCCTGATGCATTTGCTGGGGATTGACCATGAACGTCTTACCTTTAAGTATCAGGGGCGGCGATTTCGCCTCACGGATGTTCACGGGACGGTGATCAAGCCGCTGATTGCATGAAGAATCTCTGGATCACCGGTGCGGTATCGCTCACGGCCCTGTTCCTGTCTGGCGGCTGTCAGCGTACCCCGCCAGTCAGTTTTAATCAGCAGGTGCGCCCCATTCTGAATGAGCGGTGTGTGAACTGTCACGGGGGGATCCGGCGGCAGGGGGATCTGAGTTTGCTTTTCCGGCAGGAGGCGCTTGCGGCGGCCGAGTCGGGGGCGCGTGCCATTGTTCCTTATGAGCCTGCATCAAGTGAACTTATCCGGCGTGTTGCCCATACGGATCCCGCCCGCCGCATGCCGAAGGAGGATGCGTCGCTCACGCCTGAAGAGATCCAGACGCTGCAAACCTGGATTGAGCAGGGGGCACCCTGGGAGGATCACTGGGCGTATGTGGCCCCTGCGCGTCCTTCACTGCCGGATGTATCGGATCCGGAATGGGTTCGTGATCCCATAGATCACTTTGTCCTTGCACAACTGGACAAGAGGGGATTGACTCCGCAGTCCGAGGCGGCGTGTCCGGTTCTGGTCCGAAGGGCGGCACTGGATCTGACCGGCCTGCCCCCGGCACCGGAAGATGTACAACAGGTCTGTACGGACACGGATATATCCTATGAGGACTACGTTGATTCGCTCCTGTCGTCTCCCGCGTACGGGGAGCGCTGGGCGGCAATGTGGCTGGACCTTGCGCGGTATGCGGATTCCAAGGGGTATGAAAAAGATATCGGTCGAACGATCTGGCGTTACCGGGACTGGGTCATTCAGGCATTCAACGGGGATATGCCCTTTGACCGGTTCACGATTGAGCAGCTGGCCGGGGATCTGCTGCCGGATGCAACCGAGAGTCAGTTGATTGCGACGGCCTTTCACCGCAATACGATGACCAATACGGAAGGGGGGACCGATGATGAAGAGTTTCGCACGGCAGCGGTCATGGACCGCGTGAATACGACATGGGAGGTATGGCAGGGGACTTCCTTTGCCTGCGTGCAGTGCCACGGGCACCCCTATGATCCGTTTTTGCATGAGGAGTATTACGAATTCTTTGCCTTTTTCAACAGTACGGCGGACCGGGATCTGGATAGTGAGTATCCGACACTTCCCCTGTTTGAGGAGGAGGTGGACACCGAGGGTCGGGAACTGACCCGTGAGATTGCCCGGCTGGAAGAGGCGATCATTGCCCGGGTGCGCTCGGATGAACTGGCCGCAGAGCGCCGCATCTGGGAAACCACATTGGATGCGCCGGAAGTGATCGGGCAGGTCCGGCTCATGCTGCAGAACGAAGTAAAACGGGTTGTCGCAAAGCTGGAGACTGAGCGGGGCGATGCGCAGCGCTGGACGCTGGATTATGTGTATGCCGGTCTGAGTGATGATCCGGCGATTGTGCGTTTACGGGAGGAGAAAGCCGAAAAAGAGCGTGCACTGCGCACATTCAATCCCGTCCAGACCCCGATCATGCGGGAGCTCCCGTTCCAGCGCCGGACCCATGTACTGGAGCGGGGCAGTTTTCTTTTGAAGGGGGAGGTGGTCGCCCCGGATACTCCAGATGCATTGCCGGCGATGCCGGAGGATGCTCCCCGTAATCGACTGGGGATGGCCGAATGGCTGGTGAGCGGCCGGAATCCGCTGACGGCCCGTGTGATGGTCAACCGGTTCTGGGAGCAGTTGTTTGGCACGGGGCTGGTGGAGTCGCTGGAAGACTTCGGGACGCAGGGACTGGAGCGGTCCCACCCGGAACTCCTGGACTATCTGGCGGTCCGTTTTGTGGAAGACTATGACTGGCGGATGAAGTCTCTGTTACGCGCGATGATTCTTTCGGCCACCTATCGGCAGTCCTCACAGGTAACCGGGGAGTTGCTGCAGAAGGATCCACGCAACCGGTATCTGGCACGCGGGCCCCGCTTTCGCCTGAGTGCGGAGCAGATCCGGGATCAGGCCCTGCAGGTGAGCGGTCTGCTGAGTTCCCGGATGTATGGGCCGAGCGTGATGCCGCCGCAGCCGGAGGGGCTCTGGAAGAATCCGTATGACAGCCGCCGCTGGCAGACCAGTGAAGGGGAGGACCGCTACCGCCGTGCGATCTACACGTATTGGAGACGTACGGTCCCCTACCCGTCCATGGCGACCTTTGACAGTCCCAGCCGCGAATTTTGTGTATCCCGGAGGATTCGCACGAATACGCCTCTGCAGGCGCTGGTTTCGCTGAATGATCCCGTATTTATAGAGGCTGCTCAGGGGCTGGCGCGGCGGATGCAAAAGCATGCGGCCCCCATCCCGGCAGGATACACCTATGCCCTGGGGACCCCTCCAAACCGCGAAACACTGGATGTGCTGACCGGCCTGTATACAGACGCGCTGGCGCATTATACCGAGGGCGCCGGCGATGCTGCCCGGCTGACGGGCGATCCCGGTTCTGCGGAACTGGCTGCACTCACGATGGTGGCCAACGCGATCCTGAACCTTGATCAGTTTCTTATGAGGGAGTAACTTTCGTTTGAAAGAACCCAAACCGTATGTATCTCATCGAACAGAGGTCAACATGAATCTTGCCAAAGAAGCCCGTGATACCTATTTGGGCCATGTCACCCGGCGCCATTTCCTGAAGTCGGCGGGGGCGGGGCTGGGGGCACTTGCATTTGCGTCGCTTGGAGCGGGTTCAGCCGCCCTGCCGGATGCACGTTCTCCCCGGGGCCCGCATTTTGCACCGCGAGCCAGGCGGGTCATCTTCCTGCACATGGCGGGCGGCCCTTCCCCGCTGGAGTTGTTTGACTACAAGCCCGCACTGGCCCGTCTGCATGGTCAGGACTGTCCGGAGTCTCTTCTGGAGGGGAAGCGGTTTGCGTTTATCCGGGGGATCCCGAAGATGCTGGGACCTCAGGCAGCGTTTCAGCAGCACGGGGAGTCCGGCGCATGGATCTCCAATCATATGCCGCATCTGGGACAGGTTGCCGACAAGATTGCCTTTTTGAAGGCGATGCATACCGATGAGTTCAATCATGCCCCTGCGCAGTTACTGGTCCATTCGGGAAGTCCGCGGCTCGGCCGCCCAAGTATGGGATCCTGGGTGACCTACGGGCTGGGGACAGAAAATGAAAACCTGCCTGCATTTGTGGTTCTGCTGTCGGGGGGTGCCGCCCCGGACGCAGGTGCGAGCGTCTACGGGAGCGGGTTTCTGCCGACTGTCTATCAGGGGGTGCAGTGCAGGACCAAGGGGGATCCCGTTCTTTTTCTTGGAGACCCGGGCGGGGTCCCGCGCAGTTTGCGGCGCAGGTCCATTGATGCCATCAATGCCATCAACCGGCAGCAGCATGAAGAGGTGGGAGACCCGGAAATCCTTACCCGGATCGCACAGTACGAGATGGCGTTCCGAATGCAGACCTCTGTCCCGGACGCAATGGAGATCCGCCGTGAGCCTGCCTATATCCATGAGATGTACGGGACTGAGCCGGGAGAGACCGCATTCAGCAATAACTGTCTTCTGGCGCGGAGGCTGGTGGAGCGCGGGGTCCGCTTTGTGCAATTATTTCACTGGGGCTGGGATTCTCACGGAGCGGGGGAGAGTGAGGCGTTGAATGGAGGGTTTCTGGAGCGCTGCCGGGAGACGGATCGCCCCGTTGCGGCACTCCTGAACGATCTGGAGCAGCGGGGACTTCTGGAAGAAACCCTGGTGATCTGGGGCGGAGAGTTCGGACGGACTCCGATGCTGGAGAACCGCAGCGGATCGGACAACCCTTTTGTCGGACGGGATCACCACAGTGATGTCTATACGATGTGGATGGCCGGGGGCGGGATCAAGGGCGGGATCACGCACGGGGAGACCGATGAGATCGGCTACAGTGCGGTCAGCGGCCGGGTGCATGTCCATGATCTTCAGGCAACGATCCTGCATGTACTGGGATTTGATCATGAGCGGCTCACCTATCCATTCCAGGGCCGGGATTTTCGATTGACCGATGTACACGGGCAGGTTGTGCGTGAGGTGCTGGCATAAATTTTTATTGATTTGATGAAGCAGTCTTTGTTTTGGTTAGGCGTGGGCCTCGCCTTTGTGGTACTGATGCTGGTGATGGTCCCCGGCAGCGGGCGTCCGAGCGATTTCAGTCTGTTTCTGGGCCGGTTCCATCCATTGGTCGTTCATCTGCCGATTGGAATTCTGGTGGTGGCCGTTCTGCTTGAGGCGCTTTCCCGAATGCCTTCTCTGAGGGGACGCTATGACACGGGCATTCTGGCGCTCTTGTATATCGGGGTATGGAGTTCCATCCTTGCGGTCATTGCAGGGCTCTATCTGGCACAGGGGGGCGGCTATGCGGCGGGCCAGCTGGCCTGGCACAAACGCATGGGGGTTCTGGTGGTGCTGTTTGCTTCGCTGGCCTATCTGTACAAGGTCTGGCCGGGGCTGTCGGAGCGCTGGCTCCGGCACTGGGAGCGCCGGGTGTACGGAATCGCAATGGGAGTCATGCTTCTGGCGGTCACCCTTACGGGGCATTTTGGAGGCGTATTGACGCATGGTTCGGATTATTTATCCCGCTATCTGCCGGATGGACTGCGCCAGGTGGCAGGTTTGCCCAAGAAAGCCGATATCGGTCGTTTGCAGCTGGAGAACCCTGCCGAGACGACCGTCTATGCGGCGCTGATTGCACCGATTCTGGAGTCCAGGTGTATTGCCTGTCACGGCCCGGATGCACAGCGGGGCGGGTTGCGTCTGGATACGCCCGGGTTCATCACGGAGGGGGGCGATGACGGTTCGCCGATTGTTGCAGGAGAAGCCCATGAGAGTGCGTTAATTCACCGGATCTGGCTGCCGGTGAGTTCGGATAAGAAGATGCCGCCCCTGGAAAGTCCGCAACTTTCCATTGCGGAAGCCGAGCTTTTGCGGTGGTGGATTGATGCGGGGGCATCCTTTGAGGAGCTCCTGCCGGAGGTGGAGTGGTCTCCGGTGACGCAGACGATTGTGGATCACATGGGGTTAGGTGAAATCCGCACGGGCA
>JAJEFL010000067.1:0-4647 GCA_022820435.1 Rhodothermales bacterium | reverse complement strand
CCCCTGAATCTTTACCGTAGCATTCTCAATTACGGCGGGCTTGGGAGTTGTATCGTGAATTCCCACGGTTCTCTGCAAGGTCACCTGCCAGGGAATATCCGTGGTGAATGGGGCGATGACAACGATCTCAGGAGACGAATCTGGCAGTTCGATTTCAATCAGGTTTTCACAACCGGTGACCGCAAAAAGCAGTAAGGCAAGACCAAAAATACGATACATCATCAGAACTGAAATCGGTAACTGACCGAAGGAAGAATCGGAAACCATGTGACTTTCTCGAAAGTGCGCCGCTCGTCATAAAATCCAGTCCGGGGATCTATATCTATTGAATCTCTGGTGATGAGATAAAACACATTCAGGCGGTTATATGCGTTGTAGAGACTGACGCTGAGTTCGGATTTGCTGGTTTTGCGCGGCGGAAAATGAAACGCCAGATCCAGTTTGTGGTAAGCGGGAATACGATAATTATTCCGTCCGGGGTAGACTTCTATTATTGATCCTGTATCACGATACTTGGAAGGATTCAATGTGACCGACCGACCGGTGCTGTACACCCAGGTAGCGGATATTTTTCTTCGCCCTAGGTCGTACATAACGGCGAGTGAGAAATCATGCCGCCGATCATATTCATGCGGGTATACATCCCCTCTGTTCAATGCTGCAACACGCCGCTTTGACCATGAGAGTGTATAGCCAACCCAACCTGTGACCGAGCCACGCTTGCGATGAACAAAAAATTCTGCACCATACGCCCATCCCCTGCCGGCAGTGACCGTACTTTCCCAGTCACTGCTGGATCCCACAAAATTACTCCCCTCTTTGTATTCAATGAGACCATCCATATTCTTGTAATAGGTCTCAATGCTCACATCCAGATCATGGGATTCAATCGTTCGGGCGACACCTACCGCAACCTGCCATGCCTTTTGAGGACGAACCTGTGATGTACTCGGGAGCCAGAGGTCCGTTGGCAATCCTGCACCGCTGTTGGATAACTGTTGAATGTACTGCTGCATTTGAGCAAAAGAAGCCTTCAGAGCCCAGCGCCTCGGAAGCAGGAACAAGGTAGAAATGCGGGGCTGGACGGATGAGTAGAATACACCGTCGACATGATACCCTGATACATGCACGCCTGCATTTCCCTTGAAATGATCCGCCAACCTGAACTCATCTTCCAGATAGATACTCCATTCATGGGCAATCTTCTTGATGGTGCGTGAGGAATAATTGTCGATCCCTGCGATCTCATTCACCTCACGATGTTTCTGAATACTTGGACGGAAAAAATGCCGTGTCACCTGACCACCAAAACGAACATAATGATCTGGATGGGCCTGATATTCTATATCGGTTTTTAAGCCAAAATCTCGGATCCCACTGGAATAGCGGCTGCTGCGTACATTCTCTCCTTCATCGTCTGAATCGGGAAGAAAATATGTCTGATCAAATATCTGTGTGCGAAACTGGCTAAACAGGAACATGGTGTTGGCGAACATTCGGGAATTTACAACACGGTTCCAGCGGAGTGCAGAAGTAATACTTTGCCATCCAATCTCAAACCGACGCCCGTTATATGGATTTTTGTAGACTTCATATCCTTTATCCTCTCCTAAATAACTACTCACAAACAGCCGGTCCCGCCGAGATAGATCAAAGTTCGCCTTCACGTTGATGTCGTGGAAAAAGTATCCTTGGACTACATCTGATCCGAGAATCTTCTGCAGCCCCCAGTAGAGTGTATCAAAATAAGTCCGACGTGCAGATACGATATACGAACTCTTATCTTTCCGAATTGGCCCCTCAATCGTTGCCTGTGATGCCAGAAGTCCAACGGTGGCCCCTCCCATAAACGATTTTCGGTTGCCCTCCCGCATGGTCATGTCCAATACAGAAGCCAGTCGCCCCCCATAGCGTGCAGGAAATCCCCCCTTCAACAGAGTTGCATTATTAATCGCCTCGGTATTGAAGGTGGACATAAATCCAAACAAGTGCCCGGCATTGTAGACAGTTGCACCGTCCATCAGTATCAGCGTCTGATCGGGAGTTCCTCCGCGAACATACAGACCTGAAGAACCCTCCGCCCCTGAGGATACACCCGGCATGAGTTGGAAGGTCTTAAGCAGATCCGGCTCTCCAAGCAGGGAAGGAAGTGTCTGTACATCTGCCATAGATACTCCAAGGCTACTCATCTGCACCTGCTCTTCAAGCCGGTCATCCTGGAGTGCCGTCACCTCCAGCGAATCCAGAACGAGAACGATAGGCTCCAGTTCAATCTGAAGCAACTCTTCAACGCCCCCCTGAAATGTCATCGTTTGCGTTGCATAGCCCTGATAACTGAAGCGAACCACGGCCGTAGCAGCCGGCAGGGTCAGGCTGAAGAATCCGTAATTATTTGTGGTTGTACCGATCTGGAGATCCGCCTCATAAATATTCGTTCCAATCAGGGCCTCACCCGTCGTTCCGTCTGTCACATAGCCACTGATGGTGAGTGTCTGGGCAGATGAATAGGAGGAACTGCATACTGTAATTATGCAACTCATCAACGCCATGTAAGAATAGAATCCTCTCATTGGAGCACCGTCCGTTGCAACCCCGTGAACAGATTAGATGGAGTAGCAGGTTTTAGATAAGTGAATGAGATCAATCTGGAGCGCATCTGATCAAGAGAGCAGAACCCTCACAATCAATGGAGGTAACGAGAGAAATCACCCGAGTCGATAGGTCTGTATATCAGATAGGTTTTACCATTTATAACGTACGGAAAAAAATGATCCGTAAATCCATAGTCATGATAACTGGTGGCACCTTTACCGGGGCTCCTATACGCGTTAGCCGTGACACTAGTGCATCTTTCATGCTCAAAAAGTTGTGAATAGGGAGGATTCTTAGAATAATCCAGTATGCCCACTCTCAACTGCCCATCACACTCATCTTTGGAACTCCATGATCCCCCACCTTTAACCTCCACGTCCAATCGCAATCGTGTCTCTAGGCCAGGGGGGCCTTGATAATCCAGATCACGCCACTTATTCTCAAAATAAACCTGGGACTCTGTCCCTGCGAAAGCTCTCCGCCCAGAACGGCCGCGTCCAATGGATTGATTCCAGTTGATGAACCTGACAGAATAGCATCGCCGTGACACATCAGTACCTGCATGTTCGCTTGGCAGACAAACAGTGGTGATCTTTGTATAGGAGACGTTAACATGCCTACCGGTTGGAACGGGTCCAAAACTCTCACTATTTTGAGATGGCGTAAAGGATTTTGCTGCCAGAACAAACTCATCTGCTTGAGATTGAATGAATGGATTCTTAAATGACTGTGTAGATAGGAGTTCTGGCATTCCGATCAAAGAATAGAACTTCGAAAGTTCCCGCTCCACTTCCCGACCATCCTCACCCCAGTATTCCTCCAGTTCCAGGGTACTATTCGGATCATTGACAGGATACCTGTAAGATGCTTCTTCTGTCATCGAATATACGTATTCGCCGATCACAACCTCCCCCTCCATATCCAACAGGCGAATCTCCGCCGGGTATAGTGCATGAATTAATTGATGGTACAACGGTGCACTCAAGGTTAGTTCATCTTCCTCCAGCAATCGCTCTACCTCCTCATGATACTCATCCTCGCTATTGAACGTCCGCCGTTCCTGGATAAGCCCCTTATCCAGAATGACTTCCACCGCATGCTCCTCACCGCTATCAAGTGTCCCGTATACATAGCGAACCCTGTCGGTTGTCTCTCTACCATCTGAGTCGCTATGTACGCGATCAATCCCCGTACCTGAATCACATCCCTGAGTGGCGAAGAGGATTATAAACATAAACCCCAGAACACACCATCCAAATGTCCCATGTCCTGCTTTTATAGAGTATTGCATTGTAAAATAAGATTTAGTTAAAAATGGGCACTGACGAAAATCAGTACTCGACTTATATCCTCACAATCCAATCTGCCGATGCAGAATTTGACCATGCTGATAACCATTTGAACGCCCCAACAGGGCGATGTTCCCGGCATTGTGTGAAGATTTGATGGATTATTAAAGGAGATTTGTTGAATTCAAATGCCGTTAATTCAACAAATCTCAAGATCAGTACACCAAAATGACACGCATACCCCCTCTGTACGGCAAGAATCGTCCCCCTTCATTGCTGCAAGAACATCCTCTAAAATGAAGATCAGCGCAGAGGGTCGTTTTCCTGCATAACCTGTGATCAGTTTTCCCCCGCACAGAATCGTGAGTTCGCATTTGGGAACTCACAATAAAGCGATTGCAGATACGTTTCCTGATGAGCGTCTCGTTCTTCTTGAGGATACGGCGGAACTTGTTGTTGAGGTAGCGGACTTGCTCCAACTTCAGATTACTCCTAAGATTGGAATGCGGGAACTGGTCAAATTCAGTTTACGGGTAACGCCCAACCGGATTATTGTGGGTGAGGTGCGGGGTGGATGTGCAACCGTCCACGGAGAGGATGTGGATAAGGCGCTGGAGCGCTTAAGTCTGAACTTACCCCCTAGAATTTTCAAATTTGAGGATTTGAGCGGGTATTCCCCCCTGATTTCCTAAAAATCAGGCCCCATTTCCGTCTGATTTCTGACTTTTTGGCCGGAATTCCCTCTGTTTTCGGCCTTTTTGACCGG
>JAJEFL010000160.1:0-24952 GCA_022820435.1 Rhodothermales bacterium | reverse complement strand
TGCGTCCATTAATTTGTGTTTCGTTCCTTTCAGTCTTTTGCCAGATTTTCTGATCTGAATCTGAAATAGATCATCCCCTGATTTTGCTAAACGCTTAATGTCAATTTCGTCAAAAATTCCAGCGGAAGATCCGAATTTTTCTAGCCTCTGCTTAAGGCTTGTCCATACATCTGGAGCCTCAACGGCTAAATTCGCCAAGAGCGACGGAACATGCTCTCCTTTGGGGTCTGGGCCTAGGGATGCCGGATCATATGTGCGTCGCGGACTTGAACGGGCTGGCGCATTTGCATACGGCTGATTCCTGGCAGGAAGGTGATCCATCAACCTGATGTTTCTGATTGAGTCCAAATCTTCTTTTGAGAAGGCAGGTGCCCCATTTAAGGGCACAGGCATTGTTCCATCTTCGCTTTCATTCGAGAGCCTACCTAATAAAATCGCCGAGATGAATTGTCTGGAATCAATCAATGGCATGGCTCTGCCCTGAAAAATTGTGGACAAGGATACTTCCCATGCTCCTCTGCGAGTACCAACCCGCATCCAGTGATTCGTTTCGCTCTCACGGGAGTCTTCTATCCAATTGTCATTTTCGGTAAAACGGATCCTTGCCGGTACGGGATTTCTGCCCTCTTTCTTAAATACAACCTTGGCATGCCCTCCCTGATCAATTTGTCCCCTTATCTCAAATTCGGATGCTGACCTACTCCTCTCACTTCGTCGATGTGAGACATCGTCAAAATCCCCCAAATCAAACGGAGACGCTCTGAAATTTGGATTGCGTTGTCCATATATACAGTCCCACAGTGCCCGAATCGCGGCCAAAAAAGAAGTCTTGCCTGTACTGTTTTCCCCTACTAGCAGCGTGAGTGGAGCAAGGTGAGCGGACTGCTTCGTATGAAAACACCGGAAGTTTTCTAACGTTATCTCTTTCATCGGAATTTTCGTTTTACTTTGGTGCTGCTAACAGCATCGCATCCAAAAGCCGTTTTTCCTGACTGCCCCCTGGGTACAACGCAGACAATGCATTGGCCAACCGCAGAAACTCTGGACCACGGCCAAGTTCCGCTTCTATCAATTTCCGCAGAGCGCCCGTATGGCCGCCAGCCTGAAACAGCATTGCTGCATGCACCCGATCCAGCACTGTAACATCACTGGAGTCGAATTCTGCATCATCCCCTAAAATTCTTTTTCTTTTGCGAGATTTCTTGGGGGCTGTTACGGTGTCTTGTTCAGCGAAAAGTTCTCCCTGGAGGCTCTTTTGAGAATCAATATGAATCCATTCCGCTGCTGAGACTGCCCCTTCCTCACCAAAGAGATCCTTAATGCGCTCCATAACCGGTAGTAAACGTACGATGCCTTTTTGCTGGGAGATAACACTGCCACTCCAGGAATCAAGATCAATCCCCATGGGTTGAGCAAAACGGCGAACGACATCAAATGGGAGACTGAAACCCTTGGGTTTCGTCTTGGCAGGAATTTCTGAACTTTCCGCTTCATCGTCTCTGGCCGTTCTTGTGCTCTGAAGCGTCCAGAGAAATAAAGCCGTAAGGCGGGCATCTTCCTCCAGTGCTCCGGCTAAGTCATCACCCGAACAAGATTCTCCCGTACCGAGAATCTGTTCCAATGCCGTACGTCCCACAACCTCCCAGACCTTTTTCAGGTATTCTGCCAGTGTGACTTCGTGACCTTCTGCGGTCTCTACCGCACGATAACGACTAAAGATTTCCAGTGCCGGGCCAATACATGCAAAAACTAGATCAGCCCCCCGAATGCCCTCTCCCTGAAGGCGCTCCACCCAACTACTTACACGCTTTGGTAACTCACGCAACACGTCTACCCAGTCACCAACCGTTGCATCTTTTGGTCTTGGACGACAGATAAGGTGAACGCTGGTAGCTAGTGCAGCAGATTCTCTTGCCCGCAGACGTGATGGACTTTCGGTCGCAATCGGCCATGAACCGGTGATGGTCCAACCGCCTCGAATCATTCCCGAAAGAAGTGCCTCCCAGCCCTCGGTTGTCTTGTGTGCAAACACAACCGAACCCACACCGCCCTCCTGTATTATTCGTCTCCCTTCTGCAAAAGCTTGTGACATACTCTCCTCAAACCAGTGACGATCCTTAGGCTGACCGTTACTTATTTTCGTTTCGTCCTGCACAATTTCAGCCTCTTTAGGAGAAAGGAGGTTTTCCGTGTTAAAGGGGTCCTGAAGAAGATAATGCTTGGGTAGAGTGCGTTTGAGCCAGACTAAAAAAAAGTCCGACAGATCCGAATAAGGCACTGCATCATAATACGGTGGATCGGTAAACCAGATATCGGCTGACTGATCTGGTAACGGATGATTCGTCGCATCCGCTTGTTGTATTTGGCCTGAAGTCTCAACTTGAAGAGTTTCTATCACCTTACACGCAGACTCAAGGCTTGAAAGAAAAACACCTCTCGCATTGCTGCCTGGGGTAGATTCGCAGAAGTCCCATACCAAAGGAATGGCCTGACGTGAGAATAGATTCACCGGATTCTCTGCTCCACTTTCCCAGCGAGCAAGCGAGTTATTTCCGTCAGCCATTTTCCCTAGAAGCAGCGCTATCAAGATATGTTGTGCTCCAAATGAGATCGAATTCCTACTTGAGCATTTTCCAAACTCTACCAGAGCCACCTTCTGGCGGGCTGTAAACAAATCACCCCATTGGAGCATTCCGTAACGTTGCACACTGAAAGCACGCCCAGCCCCTGAGCCACCACCCGCCGGAGTTGGCTCATCTGGAATCGGGCAAATATCCTGTTTTCCTCCACGCTCCCAATCATCTAAAATCTTCGCCACACGCTCCTGTGCTTCACGAACCGTTACGTAGTCTGCATCAGCTGGAGGACGATAATACCGGCCTTTTTGGCCTGATCTTAGAATTACCACCGCTGTTATGCGTGCCCCTCCTATCCGGTGGCCCTCGGCATCAAAAATAACATCTGCCCCTCCCTTTTGTACTGCAAGTTGTGCCCGTACCCGTTCGGGGGGCAACACCGCCTTGCAACAGATGCATGTGGCCTTCGCACGCACTACCGTAGCTACGGGTACATCCTCGTCCGATTTGGGCTCAAAAACTTCAAACTCAACTCGGGGAGACGAACCGCTTAGTCTCTTAATATTGTATCGTAATGCTTTTTTTTTCTTAGCCTTCTTGCATAACCAGAATGAGCGCATAAGCGGAATTTCTGCTCCACAGTTAGGGGCCTCACAGCGAACAGTACGTGCCCATAGATAAACTATTGGTATTGATCCATCTGGATCTGTCGGATACAAATCGGCCAATTTCCGTTCGGCTACGCTTTTAATTTCTGCTCCAATCTGGCGCAAGTCTTCCGCTAACTCCGGACCAGATTGAGGTATGCCCTCTAGAACTGTCTTAAGAATGAGACATGCCACTGGATTAAGATCACTTGCGAACACCTCACATCCAAGCCGTAATGCTTCCAGTGGTATTGCCCCTCCACCAGAAAAGGGATCCACGACCAATGGAAGTTCATTGCCATGAGCAACTTTGACCAGTGCACGGCTCACCCTTAGATAGGAAGGATCTGTAGCATTATTCCAATTAGAAAAATCAGCTATGAACTCCTGTATTGCCTTACGAAGTCCTGCGTCTGAGGCAATGGTTTTTGCCCATCCCTGAGGTTTTTTAGGCCATTTCAGTAGAATTTGACGCGCATCCTCTTTGAATGCTCTTGGGCAATGAGAATCACATGGGTCTGGAAACAGCAAGGTCAGTAACACTGCCCGGGAAGATGCCAGCGGGCGACGGGCCCACCACTGATGAAGCGTGGAGGGATGCCCATGCCGAAGCAATTTCTCCCGTGCAGCATACCTTGACACTTCAGCAAGGGGAAAGTCAATCTCGGCTAGTCGCTTGCATTCTTTGGGAATCATGAACCGCTCTCTGACTTGTCTTTCATTCCTTTGCGGGTATTCGCGTGATATGGTTCCGAGAAATCCAATGTTTTCTGCGTACGCTCAATTTCAGAAGCAAGAAGCCCTTCATCCGGCAACATGGTTAAATACTCCGCGGCCATTACTTTATTTGGCAGTCCCTCCAATGTGTATCGGGCAACGGCCTCATCCTTCTGTGCACACAAAATCAATCCTACCGGTGGATTTTCTCCTTCACCAACCCAATTCTCCTTTGCATAATTGAGGTAGGCATGCATTTGCCCAGCATCGGCATGCGTGAACTTCCCCAGTTTCAGATCAATGATAACCAAACACCGAAGTCGTCTATGAAAAAACAGTAGATCTACGCGATACCAAGCGTCGCCCATACGGAGGTGTTTCTGTCTGCCCATAAAACAGAAATCACCTCCCAGTTCAAGAAGAAAGGTCTCTAGATGTTGAATCAGAGATTCTTCAAGTTCCCTCTCGGAATACTCGTCCTTAAGATCTAAGAATTCAAGGACATACGGATCTCTTATTATCTCTTCAGGAATGGGAATGTCTCCATCTTTTGTTATCTGGCCTTTCTTTAGCATTCCGGCCTTGTTTTTTGATAACGCTGTATGCTCGTAGAACTGAGAATTGATCTGTCGATTCAGTTGTCGGACAGACCAATTTCCGCGTAGCGCCTCGATCTCATAGAACTTTCGTGCATATTTGTTTTTGACGGCAAGCAATCGTACATAAGCAGACCACGGTAAGAGGAAGAAAGGGGCAATGTGCCTTAGTGAAGATTGTCCAGACACTGTCTGGTGAATTGGTTCGTCTTCTTGCTCTCCATTTGCGACCTTTGGAATTGGCCAAGCAAGAAAGAAGGCTCTCATTTGCCAAATATTGCTAACGGAAAATCCTCGGCCAAAACGAGCCGAAAGGTCATCAGATAGACGTTTAATAATCGCTTCTCCGTAATGCGCTCGCTTCTTTCCCGACTGTTCAAATTCAACAATGTGCTGGCCAATCAGCCAATATGTAGCCGTCATGATGGCATTCACTGAACGAACTGCGGATCCTCGAGCAACATCAACGATATTCTTCACATCTTCCAGAATTACATCATATTTTCTGTCAAATGATGCCGTTTTCTCTACAGAATTTGCCATCGTTCTTTTGTTTTACTGGAGTATTTTATGTTGCACTTGGTGTACCTTGACCATCTCAAGAATCTGATTTTATCAAATTAAACTTCCGCCCGCACAACTGCATCTTTCGATTCCGCAGACACCGTCTGCAGAATTGAAAATCTCCCATGATTCATAGAGGCTAGCCGCGAATTTACACCCCTCCCAGATTCTACAAACACCGTCTGCAGAATTGAATACGTCCCCCGACTCATAGGTACCGGCCGCGAATTTACACCACTTCCAGATTCTACAGACACCGTCTGGAGAATTGAATACATCCCCCAATTCATAGAGGCCGGCCGCGAAATTCCTCCTCCAAATTCTGCAGACACCGTCTGGAGAATTGGACAATCCCTCCAGTTCATAGATACCGTCCGCAAATTTACACCACTTTCAGGTTCTGCAGACACCGTCTGGAGAATTGGACAATCCCTCCGATTCATAGAGGACGGCCGCAAGTTTACATCACTTACAGATTCTACAGACACCGTCTGGAGAATTGAATACATCCCCCGATTCATAGAGGCCAACCGCGAAATTCCTACTCCTCCAGATTCTGCGGACACCGTCTGCAGAATTGGATAATCCCTCCGATTCATAGAGGCCAACCGCGAATTTACACCGCTATCAGATTCTGCAGACACCGTCTGGAGAATTGAATACATCCCCTGATTCATAGAGGCCGGCCGCGAATTTACATCACTTACAGATTCTACAGACACCGTCTGGAGAATTGAAGACCTTCTCTGATTCATAGAGGCCAACCGCGAAATTCCTCCTCCAGATTCTGCAGACACCGTCTGCAGAATTGAAGACACCCCCCGGTTTGTAGAGACTGTCCACGAATTTACTCCACTTCCAGATTCCGCAGACACCGTCTGCAGAATTGAAGATCTCTCCCGATTCATAGAGGCCGGCCGCGAATTTACACCTCTTACAGATTCTACAGACACCGTCTGGAGAATTGGGCAATCCCCCAGACTCATAGAGACTGTCCACGAATTTACACCACTCTCCAATTCCGCAGACACCGTCTGCAGAATTGGGCAATCCCCCCGATTTGTAGATACCAGACGCGAATTTATATCACTTCCAGATTCTACAGACACCGTCTGGAGAATTGAATACATCCCCCGATTCATGGGTGCCAACCGCGAATTTACACCTCTTCCAGATTCTACAGACACCGTCTGGAGAATTGGACAATCCCTCCAGTTCATAGATACCGCCCGCAAATTTACACCACTTCCAGATTCCGCAGACACCGTCTGCAGAATTGGACAATCCCTCCAGTTCATAGATACCGTCCGCAAATTTACACCACTTCCAGATTCCGCAGACACCGTCTGCAGAATTGGACAATCCCCCCGATTCTTAGATACCAGCCGCGAATTTATATCACTTCCAGATTCTGCAGACGCCGTCTGCAGAATTGGACAATCCCCCCGATTCCGTAGACACCATCTAAAGATCTGTGCTGCACCCAGATTCTCCAGACGGTGTCTGTAGAATCTGGCGACCAAAATGGGAAGTCCTCTCGGAGAAATCCTGTGTGCACTGAAACCTAAATCAAAATGCTTTTGGAGATCCATCGCTGCACGCCCATCTTTCGCTTTGCCATATTCGGTGCGCTTACCTCCTTCATTCTTACGCCCGGTACAATACCGTCCTGTTGCCCTTGGCGCTGCCGTCATGCCGACACTCCGATCCTCTGATGTGGGTCGTCGCAGGACCGCATCAAAGTCGGGCACACTGCTGAAAAACAAAGGCCCCCTCTGATCCATTGCGGCCGATTTCGTTAACGATTCTGTCATAACTCATCTCTTCCGGGGAAGGACACCGCGGTCCCTCCGTAATCCCTTACCCCGTTAATGCCTTAACGTTCAACTGGTAATGCTGCACCTTGCTTATCTCTTTCCATGGGAAACTGGCCGGATCTCTAATCGGTGGATGGAGCTCCGGTGTATCTGCACAATTGGTCACAATATAAAGCCAGAAACAATCCCGGCGGTCCTCTGCAACCCGATACTCGTTCGGCGTGATCAGAATGCTTCCAATGGGGCCGGCAAGTCCCTTGATTTCGATTAGACGCAACTCGCCTGATCTTGGATCAAAGCTGGTAATGTCATAGCCAATATTCATCTTGTGGACATCTTTGACTTCTCTGCCCTGCCCGGTTTCGTATTCCATAACGACTCGCATTGCGGTCATTTCCGTTTCAGGATGTGGACGCATGTGTCGAAGATCCTGATGATCACGTTCCGGGTGAGGCAGAACCAGAACGCTCGTCAGTCGCTCAACCCCCTGCAGTGTCACCGCCCGCTGCCGTTTAAGCTCTTCCCGCCGCCGGGAACGCCGCGCCAAAACTTCCGCATGCCGGCGCTCCGCCTTCGCATAGCGCCCCTCTGCACCAATAATTTTGCGGCTCACTTCCTCGTGAGCACGGCCGATCTCCTCGTCTACACGCTGCAGGATCTCCGTCAAAGAAATCTCAACATGATCACGGATTCGCTTGACTTCGGCTTCCCGCCCCCTTTGAACCTCCCCAATGAACGGTACAAGGGCGTTCTCATTAAGAAAGACCGTTTTCTGGGGTAAAGTAGCGATTTGAGGCAATTCCTCTGGAGCAGGTGCCGGAGTAAGATCCCCTAACATGCTTGCATCGTTCAAGACCTCCGTGCCATCATCTGACAATACCACGGCGAAGAGCCGTTCATGAATAATCTGACCCAAACCATCTACGATCCGAGCCCGATAGAAATCCATCCGCCTCGGAGTGTCATACTTCAACGAATAGAAGCATGCCCCGGACGCGAACGCCTCCTGCCCGGCATCCAGTGCATGTCTCCGTAAAGCCTCAAACAGGGAATGCCCGGGAGTTACCCATTCAAGGTTATACTTCTCTGCTGCCGTGCGATCCGTGGTTAAACGCGGATACCGTACATCCAGGTCAGCTAACTTCCAGTCCGGTTCTCGCTCGTATTTCTTCAGTTCCGCCGGCGTTCGACCCGGCTGGAACGTATGCACCGGTTTACTCATTGGCCTCAGATTCAAGCCCGCATTTCGTGCAGATTCCTGAAGAAACCGTGCAATGGTCTCGGGAACGATACGTCGCTCCTGCGCCCGCGCACGGCGCTTCTTAAGAATCTCAAGATTCAGTTTTTTCGTCGCCAAACCTTCCAGAGCCGTCTGGCAGATATCCCTGAAGTGCTTTTCGTCCACATTCATCAGGAGTCGATCCTCAAGATCGGCATCTCCAAGTTTTCCTGCATAGTAATCTCGCAGCACCCCCTCTATGTGAGTGGACGGTAATACTTCGCCCACCACATTGAACACCGCATCATCCTCAAGCGCATCACGAATTTCCTGAAGTTTCTCCAATAGTCGCTGGAGTACGCGACCCTCTATGGTATTTGTTGCCACAAAGTTGAAAATAAGACAATCCTGCTTCTGCCCATACCGGTGAATACGCCCCATGCGCTGTTCCAGCCGGTTTGGATTCCAGGGAATATCGTAATTGAACAGGATGTGGCAGCACTGAAGATTTATCCCCTCACCTGCCGCTTCGGTAGCGACCAGAATCTGGATGGCACCCTCTCGAAACTGCTGCTCAACGAAAAGGCGGGTTCCTGGGTCATTTCGGGACCCCGGTTTCATGCCGCCATGAATACACCCTACCTGAAACCCCCATTTTTCTAATTTTTCAATCAGATAGTAGAGCGTATCCTTGAACTCTGTAAAGATCAAGAGGCGCTGATCTGAACGGTCAAAGAATCCTTCATCCGTCAGAATCTTGCGGAGATGATCTAATTTCGCTTCATTGCCGGTTTCCTGAACCCGGCGGGCATCCTCTGCTAATCCCAGTAATTCAGAAATTTCTTCACGCACCTGATCTGCGTTCTTTGAAAGCGTGATCGCATCTAATAATTTCTCCAACTCCTCTCGGTCAGCATCATCACACTCCTCTAATTCGTCCCAACCGGGAATTTTTGGTGGTGCAGTTTGAACGAGTTTTTGTGCATCCGCCAAGCCTCGTTTTAGCCTTTCCGCCCGATTTTCCAGAGACCGCCTCATCGCATAAATGCTGGATGCCAAGCGCCTTTGATAGAGTGACATCAGGAACCCAACGGCTTTGGAACGGGGATCATCCTCCCTTGCTGCAGCACGCCTGCTCTGCCGTTTTACAAACCGTGTAATCTTATCGTATAAGTCGTACTCCTGACCGTCCATTGTAAAGCTGGCGGTACGCGCAATCCGATTCGTAAAGACCGGCCTTGCCGTCCAGTTCCCGTCCGCCTGAAGTTCAGGAAAATAAACCATGGCTTCCTTCGTCCGCCGCAAATAGAAGGGAGCATGCCGGTTCTCCATTGCTTCGCGGATAGACTGCACATCTGCATAAGCATCTTCATCAAGCAACTGCAGGAACAATGTAAAATTCTTCGGATCCCCCTTATGCGGTGTCGCAGTGAGAAGTAACATATGATCGGTCGTGTCCCGCAATAACTCTCCAAGACGATAGCGCAAACTGCGCTTGTTCTTATCTCGTGCGGACATACGATGCGCTTCATCTACGATAACCAGATCCCAGTTGACCTGCTTCAACCCCGGTAGGATATCATCCCGCTTCGCCAGATCAAGAGAGGTAATGATCTGGTTATTTTCAATCCATTGATTGATCCCGAACTGTTCCCGAATGCTCGCACCTTTCAGAACCAGAAAATTTTCGCCAAATTTCTCCGTCAGTTCGCGCTGCCACTGAAATGACAGATTCGCTGGACAAATCACCAGAACACGCTCTATAAGCCCCCGCAGTTTGAGTTCCCTGATCAATAATCCTGCCATGATCGTCTTGCCTGCACCCGCATCATCCGCAAGCAAAAATCGCACTCTAGGAAGTTTGAGCAGATGTTCATATACCGCTTCAAGTTGATGCGGTAATGGATCTACCTTTGAAATGGACAGTCCAAAGTAAGGGTCAAATTCATAGGCGATGCCAAGTGAATAGGCTTGCAGGGCAAGTCGTAATAACTGCCCTTTTCCATCATAGGAGAGTTCCGAGTCATGGATGGTTAGCGTCGAGATTTGATCTACATCCAGCGTGACCCGACGAAATCTCTCGGAACGCTGACCGACCAGTCCCACATTCCAAAATCCTTTCCCATTTGCCTGAACCGTCTCTACTCTCATCGGCTCATCAAACAGCGACCCCGTCAAAACCTGACCTGCACGAATCTGATTTTCAGCAGTCAATATGCACCTCCCAATACCGACAATAGAGATTGATCAAATCGTCCACATCCTGCAGATTTGTGTTCAATTCACGATACCACATGATTGTCTCTGTTAAAATTCCCATTCAGTTGGACTCCTAAAAATAAACATATAGCCCAACTTGGACATTCTATATCCGTTGATCATTGATGATCTCCCCCGTCAAACTGAATGTTAATACGCTGATCCACTTCATCCGGTTGAGATCCGTCCTAATTGTATCCCAACTGCATGGTACCCTTTTCTTTGAACTGAATACAGATCGGATGCGACTCTATCATCTCTGAGAGGATACACTGGACGCAGTTCCTTCAAGACTGAGTCATCCACATCAGATAGCTTATTCCACATTCAAAATCAGGCAAGTACAGAGAGAATGTGTCCAGACGGTGGAAACTACGATGTGAAGGATTATCTATGTTTGCTTCCAAAATTAGACACCAGCCAGTCATGCATCGAGGGGGTCGGGATGACGTAGTCGTTCTTCTGCTTATCAAACAGCCCCTTGTGTAGTGCCAGCCTGAAAATTGTCCGCGCTTTCTTATGGCTGAAGTCCTGTAAGAGGGAATCCATAATATCCTCCTTACTGACACGCTCCCCCGGCTGGACATCTGCAACGGCTCTTGCGATACAACGAAGTTCCTTGCTCTCAAATTCGTCCACTCGCGCCTGATAAAACTGATCCCGCCCTTCCCGTCCTTCTTTCAACACCGTTTCCAATCCTGTACCGGTCATTTCTCCACCCGTCAATTTCAGTTGCCTCAAAGCAGGTAAAACATATGCCATAATATGCTGAGGCCAACCGTGAGTCTCTTTTGCTATTCCATCAATCCATCTTACGGGATCCCCCTTTGCTCTGCCATCTTCCAGGAGCCAGTCCTGAAGAATCGCCCGTGTAGGTTCTTCCTTTAGCCGTCCCAGATCAATCCTGCACCCGGTATTAAATCTTGAGATATCCATATCCTTGAAGGCCTGCGTGGTTGCGCCCAGCCCTGCGGCTAACAGGATCAGTGGTCGGCCAGTCCCACCCGCGTGGATGACCTTCAACAGATCCACTAACTGTATGAACCGCTCCCCCTGCTTGCGGGCAATACGCGCCAGCCGCTGTGCCTCGTCCAGCAGGAGCAGTAACGGCTCCTCCCCGCTTTTAATAACTTTCAGTGAATTATTCGCGTTCCCTCCCACCACAATCTCTGCCCTGACAGGTCCAGGATCTATGCTAACCGACCCATGATCAAGCCAGGTGCGCCACCCCTTCCAGGACGAATTGATTGATTTGTACAGGGTCTGCGGATCTAAAAACCAACTCGGCTCCACCTTTGCCACCGCATATCCACGCCCCCCGGCGATTCGTCCACACTCTGCTAGAAGGGCGGTCTTGCCCGCGTCTGGTGCAGCCTGAATAAGGAACGAGGTGCCAGAATTTCCCTCCTTTGCTCTTCCTAGCAATTTTTTGAAATCATCTAGGATCTTCGTACGTCCATGAAAATAACGGGCCTCGCCCCGCTCCAACGTAGCAGGCTTTACGAGGCGAGATTTCCGTGATTTGCCCATCGTAACCGAGATGAGTGTGAATCGGATAGACCTCTATACAAGAAATATCAAGCCATCTTAAATAAATTTTAGGATTCACGGTTCCAGCATGGAGATTTTCCGAGTCATGGATGCTTAACGTTGAGATTTGATCTGCATCCAGCGTAACACATCAAAATCTCTCGGAATGTCTCCCGATAAGTCCACATTCCCGAGGCCTGCGTCATTTGACGAAACGGGTGCTGCGCTGAATTTCAGTAATCAAGATGCACCGCCCAATATCAGTGATAAGGGCTGATCAAACTGCCCACATCCTGCAAATGAGCGATAAAATCCTCGCGTACCATTAGAAAAAATAAGCACACAGCCCAGTTTGGGCATTCAACATCCCACCGGCCCTCTATCCGATTCGATCACGTAACCAGACACAATGTGAATATCTGCCATACTTGAGTGGATAATGTGTGAACGCTGGCAGTCATTCTGTGCAGGTTCTATCTTAAAGGTCTGAATTTGTGGAATTACTGCCGGTAACCCACAGGATTCCAACATCATGGATGACGATCTTAATTCCCGTCAAGGTATACCCAGTGGCCAAATACCCTCGAATTATAGCACGTTATCAACAATTCCACAGGTTCAACAATATAAGAGATTTTTTTCAAAACCCCTCTGTTAATATTGATCGCGTACATTTGTGGATAGCCATTCTTCAAAATGCTGTATCATTCCCAGACTATTCGCTTGGATACTTGCGGCGAATCCTTTATGCCTTTGAGAATGACCAGTTACAATCTCACACCGGAAGAAAACCTGCGGGGTATTCTCGGTGGAACGGAGTCAGACTGGAAATTTGCTAAAGAGTGTGGGGTGGATGATTCTGCTGCAGCAAGTTGGGATTGTCTTCGGTAAGGCGGGTTTTGTCTGGATTCATGTGTGTATGGTGTGTAACCAGAAGGAGGTACATTTAATGAGTTCAAGCGTTAACCTCTAATACAGCTAAAGATCTAATGTCGATACCCCCCCGCCGCCGTGCTCGCTATGCGACTCTGCAGGCACTCTATGCGCATATGTTCAGTGGTGATTCACAGGCACATGTCTATAAGACGACTCTTCTTCCTAGACTGCCAAGGGAGGATGGAGCAACGGAAATGGGAATCCAGTTATTTGAAACTGTGATTGCAAAGCAGGACCAACTGGATGAAATCATTGCTGAGAATACCAGAAACTGGGATTTAGGCCGAATACTCAGAATTGACCTGATCATTCTTCGCATGGCAGTATGTGAGTTTTTGCATTTTGACAAGATCCCACCGAAGGCGACAATGAACGAGGCGATTGAGTTGGCAAAGATTTTCAGTACCGAGGAAAGCAAAGACTTCGTGAATGGAGTACTGGATACAATTGCGTTCCGGTTAAGGAAGGGGGGAAGGTTGATAAAAAGTGAGGCAGGCCGTCAAGGATGGGAAGAGATGATCAGCAGGCAGGATACGCAACGTTCAAAGTAGTTCCTGCAGCATATTCGGTCTGTTTTGGGACTGAATGTATTCATGTTTACTGCAGGAACATTATGCTTACGCTAAAGATCACGGTCAAGGGGAATCCACAGCCCAACACGCAGAGATGGACGCTGTGATCCGAGTTCAATGAAAGCGGTCCGTTGTCCAACTGGTTGTGTATATCGCAGGAACGGATCAAGGAAGAGGCTGAACTGGCGATTTTTTTCTGCGCGGGTCTGTTTGTGCAGGAAAGTTAGCGCTGGACCAAATCGGATTCCCAGATAGATATCATAGGGATAGTTTGCCTGACCAATTACACGAAGAATCCCCAAAGGTCTTAATGCTGCACCAACACCCGCGGAAATATATACGGGATTCCTTTCTTTCCAAAATTCGGTATCAACCGAGGCAAGAACTTCAAGTGAGTAGATGCTACGTGCCTGAATGTGAGCAAATTGTATGCCGGCTCCTGGCCAGCCTCCCAGTCCAATCTGTATGTGGGATGACTGTGCAAATCCAGAAAACCCGGTCAGGGTCAGAACGACAAAAACGAATGTTGTTCGGAATAATCTCAACACTGAATAGGCAGGTCAGCAAGGTCATCGTTTACACATCTACCGGCATGAGCGTTCATTTTGCATCAAATGGAACCGATCAGGGCAACGGTCATCATGATTAGATGGTTCGAATCGAATTTTTTCTGATGGGATGGACCCGTACAGTTAAAATACCTTCATGTTTGTTCGGTGACACGGTGCCTCTAATACATGCAGTGACCGAAAGCCGTATGTACGCTCACCGCACATATTCCAATTCCTGAATTTCGGTCTACGGTATCAGCGAAGTAACAAAATAGCTAATAAGCCCTCAATTAATTTAAAAATCGGACAACTTGCAGGGTGAGCAGTACGAAAGAGTCATTGCTCAAAATGGAGCAGCACGGTAGATTTGTTCCAGTGTGCATCCCCGAGTTTTCATCTCCGTATGGACTCCAGCCCAAAGTGTAAATGAAATCCTCTAAAGCACATCGTTCTGTATGGATTTCTTCACTTTTCCTGATGGTGTTTGCCGCCGGCTTCTATGCGACGTCAGCGGGTTTAGGGCTGGCGAAAAAGTTTCGGAGAAAGAGATCGTGATGGTCTACATTGGATCGTCTACTTGCGGTTACAGCAATGATAGTTCCCTGCCCAAATTGATTGATGATGCAAAGATAAAATTACAGCGCATGGCCATCCGACAAGGATGGTCTTTCAGTGCAATCGGTTTATCCATAGACTGGATACCAGAGCAGGGATTTGGAGCACAGCTCTATTTGAATAAAATGCCAGGAATTAACGGAACCCCGCAGATTCTTGTACTGGGTCGGCAGATGCGTGAGGATGAATCTGAAGAGTTGTTGATTTATCATATGGCAGGTCTTTATCGAATCCTAAATTGGGTAAATCAAGATATTTCATTACCCCAGGATGTTCTTGAGCGGTTTTCAAGCAGCGGAGCATAAAATGATGTAGTCTCTTCAACGAGGAACCGCATTTTCAAATTTCCTTGGGAAATTGACATCTTTGTTTCCTAGCAAAGATGCCCCAAATTTATTAAGCAGGTAAAATAAAATTATGTGAACAGTGAACACATGTATTCGTGAAGCGTCCAAGCACCTGTTCTTTAATTATTTTGAGGAAATCAATCATGAAATTCTTGCCAAGCACATTTTGGGAACTCGCAGGATTTGTATTTCTGCTGATGGTAAGCGTGTCCGCATTAAAACTGGCTTTCTCTATTCGGTTTGATTTAAATCGGTGGTTAGAGCGAAGGCGTGAACACTTAAAGGAAAAAATACAGAGGACATGTCCGCACACCAGTATTTTCGTAACAGAAAGTGGAAAACATGTAAAATCTCATTTCTACACTTCACATGGGATGATAGGCTATCAGTGCAGCAGGTGCGGATGTTGGACTATGGATGATGATTATATAATATCAGTGACACAGTATTACATCAATAATCCGCAGTTGTATTTCTCAAAAGAAAAGAAATTAAACCAACTCATGGAGAAGTTGTAGAGCGTTATCCTCTCCCAAACGGGTTCCGTGACCCCGAATTATGATTAGCCGTGACCACTTCCATTACTCCCGAAGTAAGTTGGTAGCGAAAAGAAAATCTCCGATTGTTATACAACGAAGACAGTAAGCGGGATGCCAAGTGAGCCTCATTGCCCGGCGAACGTATAAGAGGCCGAAACGTCCAGGATGGATAAGGATAACTTCGTGCACACGCGAACCGCTGGGAAGGCTGTAGATCGGTAAACCTGATTGTTTGACCAGAGTTGTGCTCCATCCCGGCAAGAACCGGTGACCATTAGGCAATGTCCCTCAATTGTGGTATAGTTGGACTGCCCAATATCGGGAAGTCCACCCTTTTTAATGCGCTGAGCGGAGTCGGGGCGGTGGCAGCAAATTATCCGTTTTGCACCATTGATCCCAATCGGGGGATCGTGCCCGTCCCCGATGAACGGCTAAAGCGGCTCGTTGCCGTTTCTCCGTCCGAGCGTGTCGTTCCAACGACCATAGAATTCGTAGATATCGCGGGTCTGGTCGCGGGGGCATCGCGCGGCGAAGGGCTGGGGAACGCTTTTCTAGGACATATTCGCCAGGTGGATGCACTGGTGCATGTGGTCCGCTGTTTTGATGCATCGGGTATTTCTCATGTTGCCGGAAGTGTCGATCCGGGGCGTGACATAGAAATCGTGAATACAGAACTGCTGCTGAAAGATCTGGAAACCGCCGAGCGCTTCGCGGAAAAGTGGGGAAAAGTGGCGAAGGGAGGGGATGCCGCCGCGGCGGCAAAGGCGGAGTTCGGCCAGCGCCTCGTGAAGCATCTTTCCGAGGGCCGCCCCGCACGGCTCCTGAGGGATCTCTCCCAGAAAGAACAACGCTATATAGGGGGATTATTCCTTTTAACCAGCAGGCCGGTGCTTTATGTAGCGAATGTGGGAGAGGTGGATTTGCCGCAGGGGAACCACTGGGCGGAAGAGGTTCAACGCATCGCCGCCAGTGAGCAGGCAGAATGCCTCATCCTGAGTGCAGAATTTGAAGCGCAGCTCTCCGAACTCGAAGACGAAGAAAAAGATCTTTTTCTGGTAAGCGAAGGGCTTCAGGAAGATGGGCTGCAGCGCCTGATCCAGGCAGCATATAAACTGTTGAACCTGATTACGTTCTTTACGCACGGTCCCAACGAAACCCGTGCGTGGACGATCAAAAGTGGAATTCGCGCTCCACAGGCGGCAGGACAAATTCATAGTGACTTTGAACGCGGATTCATTCGTGCCGAGACCGTACAGGTGGAAGACCTGATTCGTGTCGGCTCCGAAGCCGCTGCGCGTGCATCCGGGATTATGCGGTCCGAAGGGAAGGAATATATCGTTCAGGATGGAGATGTGATCCTTTTTCGGTTCAATGTATAGTTTGGTTGGAATCCTGCGCAAGGTCATCGGTCCCGGCCGAACGCATAGGATCACGACAGGAAAAGAGATGCCCTGAATGAATTACCGGATATTTATTGCACGGCGCTATCTGTACAGCCGGCATCGAATCCCCTTAGTAACGATTATTTCGGGTATTTCCATGGCCGGTGTGGCGGTGGGTGTTGCCGCCCTGATTGTGGTGCTGTCTGTGATGAACGGGTTTTATGATGTTGTACGAGATCTGCTTGTTTCACTGGACCCGCATGTCCGTATCGTTGCGGAGACCGGGGGCGGACTGCCGGAGGAGGAAGCAGATCAAATCGCAGAACAGTCCAGGCAGTTTCCCGAGGTGCTGAGTGCGGAGCCCTATGTAGAAGGGAAAGCCCTTCTGGTTACCTCCGCACCGTCAGAAGTCAATCGGGTTGTTGTCCTGCGAGGCGTGGCAGAAAATGCAACCGGCGACGGGATGGTTGCCGGAGAGTTTGATACCCGTGAACAGGGAATGGTGATGGGGTTCAGTCTGGGACAGCGTCTGGGGCTGTCGCCTGGTGCAGAGAATAATGAGGCAATGCTGTTTTCTGCACAGGGGCTGGGGCAGATGCTCACGCGCATCTTTTCTCCGCCAGCAGTGCGAAAATTTGAAGTTCGTGGCCTCTATAAGCTCGAAGAGACCTACGACAACACACATGTATTTATCGGGATCAGAGAGGCACAGGATCTTTTTCATCTGAAGAATACGGTGACCGGAATAGAGTTACGCCTCACGGACCTGGAAACTGCACAGGCAGTGAAGCAAAGCCTGGAGTCAATCTACCCCAACCGGCTAAGGGTTCAAACCTGGTACGACCTGCAACGCTCTCTGTATGATGTCATGCGACTGGAAAAATGGGGCGCATCCCTGATTCTGGCCCTCATTTGTGTGGTTGCCGCATTCAGTATTGTCGGATCTCTTACGATGGTGGTCGTAGAAAAGCGGCGGGATATTGGGGTCTTGCAGGCGATGGGAGCGACTTCCAGGGATATTCGGCAGCTTTTTCTGGTGCAGGGGGGGATGATCGGGATGATCGGGGCTGGAACTGGGTTCGTAGTGGGGCTGGGGGTCCTTCTTCTCCAGAAATACTTCCAGATCGTTCCTCTTCTGGGGGCGGAATCGTTTGTGATTGAGGTCTATCCGGTTTCAATCCAGATGCTGGATCTGGTTCTCGTACTGGGGGTCTCGTTTGGCCTGTGCCTAGCGGCCGCATTGTACCCCGCATGGCATGCTGCACGGAGTGAGCCCAGCCGGGCAGTTGCACACGGTCAATGATTTGGGAACCCTTTCGGCAGTGGCCTCGTACAAGCCGGTCGCCCAAAACTAGAAAGGCATAAAAACCAATGGCACGTAAAGATCAATTAAGCGGCAAGGGACCCATGTCGGGGAACCATGTCTCACATGCACACAACAAAACGCGTCGGCGATTTGGCGTGAATTTGCAGACAAAGCGATTTTATCTGCCTGAGCAGAAGCGATGGGTAAAATTGCGGGTTTCGGCGAAGACCATTAAGACGATCAACAAGAAAGGGGTTGAGGCGGTGCTGCGTGAAGCACGCGCCCAAGGCATCTCTGTCTAAAAACATAACGCGGTAACATGGCACGAAAAGGAAAAGATGTACGGCAAAAAATCATTCTTGAGTGTACCGAAGCTCCAGGTACAAGCCGGTACTCAACGGTCAAGAATCGACGTAATACGTCCGGCCGACTGGAACTCAAAAAATACAATACGACACTGCGAAAGCATACACTGCATAGGGAGATCAAATAAAGATGGCCAAGAAACAATCATTTGGGGATAAGGTCCTGAAGCGGCGCCAAGAGCGGAAAGTGATGGCGAAGATCATTGTTGCGGAAAAGAAACCGAACGGAAGTTTCCGCTTCAGAGAGAAAATGGTCCCCCAGCAGGATGTGCAGGCCGAATTGCAGGCCGTCACGTAGATCATCCGATTCGGGGCGTAGCTCAGCCCGGTAGAGCACTGCGTTTGGGACGCAGAAGTCGTCGGTTCAAATCCGGCCGCCCCGACCGTACGGATATCAGTTCTATGACATACAGGCGCCCGTAGCTCAACTGGATAGAGCAGCGGACTTCTGCAGCAAAAGCGGGCCGCTGGCTGGAAACGGCCAGCGTGTAAGTGGTCAAATTCGGGGAAGCCTACGGAATCGAAGTTCACGGTAATCCCGAGCCAAGCCCCCTTTGGGGAAGGTGTAGAGACTAGACGGCCACCCCTTCCTTCAGTGAAGACTGAAAAAGGTGAAGAGATAGTCCAGGGAGTCGGGAAACCGGCACAAACCTGAATCCGCAGGTTGCAGGTTCGAGTCCTGCCGGGCGTACCTATGGTGACGTGGCCGAGTGGCTAGGCAGAGGCCTGCAAAGCCTTGTACGGCGGTTCGAATCCGCCCGTCACCTCAAAAGTTCCCATGCTCCAAAGCCGGGGACCTAAACGGACAGGAACGTGTCCCGGTATCCGAAGCCGTGCCCCTGGACTGGGGGCCGGTCAAAGGGATCCTGAATCTCAGCCGACTGCTTCGAATCGACAAAAATTCGACAATCCAAAAAGGGGTTGCCAAATGGGTAACATTTTTGGTGATCCATGGTATATTCCCACAACCATCGTCCATCCCTTTCGTCAATAAGCATAAAACCGTTCCTATGGCCCGAGGTGATTTAATCGTTGATCTTGTGAGGGCGGGTGTGAGCGGAAATCAGGAATCGGCCCGCACTATTGCAGAAGAAATTGCGGCAAATGAGCGCTCCAAAAAGCATGATCTGTTAGCGGACAGGATTGTGCGTGCACTGACGACACCATCCAAGCCCCAAAACAATGCGCTGCCGGGAGTTGGAAAATTAAAAGTTCGGGATGGTTCGGGCGGGATTCAGCGTCGCTACGTTGAGCGACCAATATCAAGTTTGTTTTTGGAAAAATCTACGCGTAAAGTCTGTCAGGAACTGATTGAAGAACAAAAACTTGCGGATGTTCTGCGGGCTCACGGCATAGAGCCCCGACATCGTGTTCTGCTTTTCGGGCCACCAGGGAATGGCAAGACATCTCTGGCAGAGAGTCTCGCATCGGAACTCGCGCTGCCGCTCTTTGTCGTTCGATATGATACGGTGATGACCAGTTACCTCGGTGAGACAGCAAAAAGACTCAGGCGGCTCTTTGATTTCGTTCGTACCGAGCCCTGTGTACTCTTTTTTGATGAATTTGACGCAATCGGGAAGGAACGGGGAGACCTTCACGAAACGGGGGAAATCAAGCGGGTTGTCACCACGCTTCTGATGCAACTTGATGATCTTCCATCCTCTTGTGTGCTAGTCGCCGCGACCAATCATCCTGAATTGCTTGATCGGGCCACATGGCGTCGATTTGAGATCAAACTTGAACTTGAGCATCCAAGTGAAGCGCAAATGATTGCCTATTTTGCTCATCGTCTCCGTGAGTTCAGTGACCGATCCGGCTATACCGCGAAGCGTTTATGTTCAGCGGTTGTTCCCAGGAGTTTTTCGGATGCAGAAGACTTTTTTCTTGATCTACATCGAAGGTACGCTCTATTGCAGGGCCGGGTATCTTTTCAAACGCTCGTGACGAATCGTGTGAAAGAAAGACTCAAACTGCCGGATGCGCAGAGTCTCTATCAGACGAATGGCGCATCGTCCAATCCGGGGTCTTTCTGATCCACAGCCCGCTGACCGATGGAAAATCTCATCTCAATCTGCCTGCGCCCATTCTCATGGGAGCGGACTGTCAAAAGACAGCGCCTTCCGCCTCAGATCCAGAGTGAAACTCATCGGGCTGCCGATACGGGTCAAGATTTGTGAAGCGGGCAAATTCCTGCTGAAACTTGAGTTTAACGGTCCCGGTAGGGCCGTTCCGGTGTTTACCAAGAATAATCTCCGCAACCCCCTCGGTCGGCGTACCGTCTTTCTCCGCTTCAATGCCGTAATAGGATGGACGGTAGATAAATGCAACCACATCGGCATCCTGTTCAATCGCCCCGCTCTCACGTAAATCCGATAATTGCGGACGCTTGTCTTTCCGGTCTTCGGCATTGCGGTTCAACTGACTGAGTGCAATCACGGGAATGTCAAGTTCCTTGGCAAGTGCTTTGAGGGAGCGGGAAATACTCGCAATTTCCTGCTCCCGGTTGTCCTTGGTGCGCCCCTGCATAAGCTGCAGGTAGTCAACCAGTACAAGCCCAATGTCATATTCAGATTTTAATCGGCGGCATTTGGCCCGCAATTCCAGAATCCCCAGACCGGCCGAATCGTCAATAAGGATCGGAGGGCCATTGCTTAACTTGTTGGCCGCCATCGCGACCAGTTCAAAGTCGTGAGGCTGCAAATTGCCCGTGCGGGCACTCTGCGCATTGATCCCGGCTTCAGAGGCCAACATGCGCTGCGTGAGTTGCCTGGCACTCATTTCCAGAGAGAAAATAGCACAGCTCACCGGACGCTCGGGGGCCATGGTTGCATTCCGTGCACACGCCAGCGCAAACGCAGTTTTTCCCATAGAGGGACGCCCGGCGATGATGATCAGGTCAGAGTCCTGCCATCCACCGGTCTTTTTGTCAAGATCCGCAAATCCGCTGGTGATTCCGGAAATCCCCCCCGTTCGTTCCGAAATCGTCTGAAGGTAGTTGACGGTGTCATGTACGACATCCTTCAACTCTCTTGCGGATCTGCGCACCTGACTTTCAGAGATGGTAAAGAGATCCTTTTCGGCCCCGTCAAGGAGTTCAAACGCATCGGTTGCCGGGTCATAAGCCTCTGAGATCCGCTTCCCCATCTTTCCGATGACCTTGCGCAGGAGAGCTTTCTGGATGATGATCCGTGCGTGGTACTCAATGTTTGCGGCCGTTGCGACATGCTCGCTAAGGTCATTCAGATACGGTAGTCCTCCAACGGAGTCCAACTGCTTTGTTGCTGCCAGTTGATTACTAACCGTAACAGCATCTACGGGCTGTCCCTTTGCATAAAGAACAAGAATCGCGTCGTAAATTTTTGCATGCTTCGGCAGGTAGAAAGCATCCGGAGGGACGATTTCTGTCGCAATGCTCACGGCCTCGGGCTCGGACAGGATTGCCCCCAGAACATACCTCTCCACATCCACTGCCTGAGGTGGAACACGCCCGGTGGAATCCTGCAAATTCTGAACCAGAACGGGGCCCGGGGAGGGCATTGCTTCATTTTGCATAGCGGGATCGGGGGTTTATGGAGCCGAGTAGAGTTGACGTAAGAGTTTCAAGTCTTCCCAGGCGGGTCGTTTCCAGTTTGGATTGCGTAAAAGCGCTGCCGGATGATAGGAGGCAAGCAAGGTGCTTCCATGATATGCATGTGCCTGTCCCCGGAGTTTTCCAAGTGGAGCCCTGGATCCAAGCAGGGTTTGACTTGCAATCCTTCCCAGACAGAGAATAAATTTAGGTTGAATCAAGGACATTTGCCGGTACAGAACAGGCAGATGGGCCGCAATCTCATCAAGATTCGGATCCCGGTTCCCAGGAGGACGGGATTTAAGAATGTTTGCAATAAAGATCTCACTTCTGGACAGGTCAATTGCCGCAATCATCTTGTCAAGCAGTTGTCCGGCCCGCCCGACAAAGGGTCGGCCCTGCCGATCTTCATCGGCCCCCGGAGCCTCGCCAATGAGCATGATGTCGGCCTGCGGATTCCCCTCGCCAAAAACGGCGTTGGTTCGATCTGCATCAATCGGAACCAGAATAGAGGATTGTACATAATTCTGAAGCGCATCCAGAGATCGGATCTGATGTACCGGATGCTGCGTGTCAACTAGATCCATGATCTTCTGTGCGAATGTTTTTTCGGGCTCTAATGGAACAATAGGGCCGTGCAGGCCAATCTCCGCCGAGAGACTGTCCTTAAGATAGTGAAGAGCATGGATCATCGCATACCTATATCTGCAAACCAAAACGGTTGTACCCGTACAAAACTAAATTTACCGCAAAATTCTGCCGGGATCCCCGTCAGTTTTCCACAGATTATGCACAATCAGTCAAGATTCGATCCAGGAGGGCCGTCGCAATCTCCTGTTTTGGCATCACTTCCAGTGGAAAGGACGAGCCATATTTTCCAATAAGCGTGACCCGGTTGGTTTCCGTGCCGAAGCCGGTTCCTTCTTTGAAGTGCACCGTCTGGCGCTGCAGGGTTTGATTGACGACTTGATGGAGACGACTGCCCTTTTCGCATGCCTGTATTGAACACCGTACGGAGGCCATTCTGTTTATGCTGAAACAGGCCCAAAAATCGATCCTATGGAACCCTAAATCCAAAAATTTTATCGAAATTGGGTCTGGATTGATTTCATTTTCTTATATTGTCCGGCAGTGTCCGTTACAGGACGTTTTTTCAAATCAATAATTCTTATTCAAATGCAAAAGACTTTTCAACTTCGCCTGTGCAGGCGCATTTCTCCTTCTCGGAAGTGTCCTTTCTGCAAACATCGCCAGTTCCGGCCCGGAGGTTACAGTCACCTGTAAAGAGGGTGGGTGCACAAGTTCCGTTACATCCTCTAAAGAATCGTGGTACATGACCATTGATTGCGGAGGAGGTAACACTTGGTCTGGTGGAGGGAGCGGAGCCTGGGGAGGCAGTCTGTGCGGTCTCTCCTTCACGTTTAAATAAGTGTAGCAGAATGCTCATCGAGCGTTTCTTCTCTACGGTGAATCAGGTGTGATGGAATTCGTTTCTCCATTCTTCGCCAGGGGGAGGAGCGCGGGAGTATTGCTCCTGCTGCTTCTCCCCCTTATGGCATGTCAGAGCGGGGATCCGCCCCTGACAAGATTTGAGGATTCACCAATCATTGACAGCCTGCTGGCTTCGGCCCCCCACTTTGTAGTCAATACGGATATTGAACCGGAAAAATGGGTTGCAAGTGCCAGATTGGGCATTGAGACGGATTCATTAATCCTTGGCACTCCCAATAGCATGATCGCAATAGGGGATAGCGTTTATATCTCGGATCATCAATCTGAAGCGATCTTTGCAGTAGGGCCAGATGGCTATCTTAGCCGAAAAATAGGTGCTTCTGGTATAGCACCTGGCGAGTTTACTAACTTATGGGGAATACATTACAACGGTTCACACATATTCACATTTGATCAGGGACGTATACAAGTATTCACGGAGGCAATGGAATACATTGATTCGTTCTCTTACTCCAGTTGGTGGAGGGAATTCGCCGTTTCGCCTGACTATATACTTCTGGAATGTCCAGGGGGAGATTGGCTGGTTTGTACCCGCGGTGCCTCTGCCCCCTATGCCTGGAATGAATCTGGAAAATTTCTTCCTGTTTTAGATCTATCTGATCGAATGGGAGAGGAAAACCACCTGATAACAATCTCCCCAAACGGAAATCGAATTGCCGTGGCGTATTGTGGGCTTCCCTATATTTTCATTTACGATGATCAGTATAGGCACCTTCAAACGATCCGATTTGAGGGAGAGAATGTCCGCAATTTTGAACCCGTAGGCATTCCTGGAGGAGCCCCGCCAGAAGTCGTTGAACCGGGTACTTTTGCCTTTATAACGAATATTAGCTTCCTCAATTCTCGTTATCTAGTTGCAAGAGCGCATAAATCTGATCATTATATTTTCGATGTGTCTGAAGGTGAATACCAGCTTACAAGGAAGATGATTTTTCGGCCAATCAACGATCCAGAAGAAAGGAGAGATGTGGCTGCCCAGGATTTTCTCCTGCACAGAGGTTACCTGTATATGGCCTCTCCCTGGGAAGAATATGTCTATGGATATGAGTTCGATCTATAGCATTCTCTGTACATCTTTGGCGGCAGTACAATCATTCAGACATGTATGCACTCCGAGGGGCAATACTTGAAAGCATGTAGCCGTATTGGGAGAATATCCGAGACCTTCCTGGATTCGACGCTCACCCCTCAAATCTGAACTTACCCCCTAGAATTTTCAAATTTGAGGATTTGAGCGGGTATTCCCCCCTGATTTCCTAAAAATCAGGCCCCATTTCCGTCTGATTTCTGACTTTTTGGCCGGAATTCCCTCTGTTTTCGGCCTTTTTGACCGG
>JAJEFL010000085.1:0-15296 GCA_022820435.1 Rhodothermales bacterium | reverse complement strand
GTTGCGACTTCTTCGGATTAATTCAATCTGGAGCAGATTCAATACATCCGAGTAAGGGTTGCGGAGTTTGACCGATTTCTGGAACACCGGTACATGACCGCACAGATTCTCCAGACCGGTAATCTCAAGTATGGCCGCCTCCGCCTTTTGGTAATCTTCAATAATTCGCTGATTCATTCGCTGCCCGGCCTCTGGATCCGAGGCAAGCGTTAGATATTCGGATGCAACGTCCAGCCGGGTCCGGGCCATTTCACGCTGGGCACTGTTAAGTACGGCCTGGAAGAAGGGCCATTCTTTATACATGCGCTTGAGATCAGAACCGTGATCGTTCAGAAGCTTTTCAAGCCCCTCCCCGGCACCATACCACCCAGGAACAATATAGCGGGTCTGCGTCCAGGCAAAACTCCATGGAATCGCACGCAGGTCGTCAAAATCTACATGATGCACCGAGCCGCGAGAAACGGGACGGGATGCAATCGGAAGGCGGCTGATCTGCTCAATCGGCGTAGAGGACGCGTACCAGGGCCAGAACTCAGGATCGTCAATCAGTTTCCGGTACGCCTTCATGGATACGTCTGCAATCCGTTCCATGATGACGGCATCCTCCTGTACATCGGCCACGCGAAGCGGTGCAATCATCATCGCCCGTACAATCTGCTCCAGATGCCGGTGTGCAATGGCAGGCAGGGCATACCTGAATGAAATCACCTCCCCCTGCTCCGTAAATCGGATCCGGCCGTTATGGATGATACGGGGCATTGCAATGATTGCCTGCCCTGCACGTCCACCGCCACGGCCAACCGTCCCCCCACGGCCGTGAAAGAGCCGAAGGTCAATCCCGGCATCTTTGCAGATCTTCCCAATGTGCCTCTTTGCCTTATGCAGCGCCCAGTTTGCCATCCAATACCCTCCATCTTTATTGCTGTCAGAATAGCCAAGCATCACCTCTTGCATCAGGTCGCGCTCTACAAGGTGTTTCCTGTATACCGGATGCTCGAACATATCCGTCAGCAACACCCCCGAAAGATCCAGATCCTCAATGGTTTCAAACAATGGAACCACATCAATAGGGGAGCGCACGGTATCCCCCTCAATCTGCCAAAGGCCAGTTTCCTTTGCAAGTAATAGAACCTCCAGTACATGACTCACCGCATGCGTCATGCTGATCACATAACTCCCCAAAGCATTGGGGGACCATTCAACCGTCTCCCGGATCACCGCAAAGGTGTCGAGGACTTCCTGGACATCTTCTGCCAGTTCAACCCCATGTGGTAGAAGCGGGCGGGGATTCCGGAGTTCTTTTGTCAGGAGATCCAGTTTTTGATTCTCGGCTAACCCTAGATAATCATCACAGACTCCCGAAACCCTGAACAAGGCGCACACGGCATTGCCATGATGCCGACTATGCTGCCGTATATCCAGGGAAACCATATGGAATCCAAAGGCCTGTGCCTGCACAATGAGTTTGCTCAGACGACCATGAGACACCAATTTCTCGTATCCCATTTCCGTAAGAGCGCGGGCAAGTAACCGTAGATCTTCGACAAAACCCTTGCTGTTGTAGATCGCATAATCTCCATCACGGGCCAACTTGATCCGTCGCATCATAAACGTAATTTTCTGCCGGAAGGGTTCCTGCACAAATTGACGTGCTTCGTGAGCAGTCAGATGGAGCACATCCTCATCCTTATCAATAGATTCGTAGAGCGCCGCAGGGATTTTCAACTTCAATTCAGAAATGCTCAGGTCTCTGCGCAACAGACGCAGATCCTCCAGATAGCGGGCAAGTGCTGTTCTGCGATGCATGGAAAGGGTTTCCCGCGTGACCTCTGCGGTTACATTGGGATTCCCGTCCCTGTCTCCGCCAATCCATGACCTGAATTTCAAAAATACAGGTACGTCCACTGTCTGGTTGTAGTGGCGCTCAATGGCATTGACAACATCTTTATGGATGCGCGGGATCGTCTCCCAGATTGCATTTCGAAGGTAATGGAGTCCATTCTCAACCTCGTCAGTCACAGTCGGCTTACTTGCACGGACTTTATCGGACGCAACCAGCAATCCAACCTGATTATGGATTTGATGAAGAATCTCGTCACGTTCGCCCGGGGTGGGTTTGTTATAGCGTAACTGGTCAATGAGGGAGGCCAGATACTGTTGTTTATACAAAATGGTTCTACGGCGTGCCTCGGTGGGATGGGCGGTCAGTGTGGGCTGTATATCAAGGCAGGATACAATCTTAAGGACATCTTCCAGTTTGTAATCTGCACGTCGAAGAATCCCGACCGCCTCATCAATAGACTCAACACGATCAACCTCAGGAAGCAGACGTGCACGCTCCCGATTAATCCGAATAATCTCCTGCTGCTCACTTTGATTAACCAGATAAAAGAAGGTGGTAAATGCACGCAGCAGCCATTCAATCTCCTCAAGCTCCAGCCCTTTGATTCGCTCAATCACCTGCTTTCTCAGATGTGGTTCATGCTGAGTAATTGCCTGTTTGGTTAACCGCCGTAATTCTTCCACCAGAGTCAGTACTTCAGGGCTGGCCTGACGTTTAATAACACGGCCAAGCAGGCCGCCCAGTAGATTAATCTGTTCGCTCAGGGGTACGGAAATTCCCGTCCCCTGTGATTCAAAGCGCAATTCCTGCCAAGAATTCATGTTGAGTATTTTATGATGATGGGGGCGTATAGAGTGCAAAACTCTTTGCCAGCTTATCGGCTCAATTCCCTCTCCAGCCAGACGGTTGTACGTCTATCATTGAGTCTTGCTCGCCGTAGGCCAGTGCTTTCCAGACCTTTACAGTCGTCTATTCTAGGATGGATTCTATGGTTTTTGGAACGAATCTGCTAATGTCTGTGCCTGATATGGATCCCTCTGGAGGGGAGTGATTGTGTCCTGTGCTGCCCGAACTGCGGTTCCCCTACCGCCCGGATTCAAAATGCCAAATGTTGCACCCATTAATACTGACTCTATAGTTCGATGGGGCCAATCCATACGACTGTTTAGATGCGATCCATGCCTGTCGGATACGGTGGATCTGCATTGATCTGTCTCCTCGCAGAGGCATTCAATGACGGAAGGTATCCGTCCCTTATCCAGGATATGCAGCTGCAGGTTGGGATCGTAATGGGCGGGCAGCGTTCAGGAAAGGCATCCTGTTGTTATGCAGTCTGATTAGCCAATTACAGGTAAATTATGCCAATTGGCATGGTTTTGAAGAAAATATGGCCATATCTGCTCAAAGTAGTCACTTTGTTTTCAGCAGGTGGCACAATTTCAGGAAATTTTAGTGTAACTTGTCCGGGCGGTGCAAAAAACTGCCAAGTCCATGTTATCTGATCACCAAAATACACTTTTGAAGTGACTAAAGCAAAGTTAATTGAGAGAATTTCAGAGAAAACCGGCTTGACCAAGTTGGAAGTAAAAGCCGTTTTTATTGGATTCTGGGAAACCATTGAAGAGGCGTTGGCGCAGGGGGATTCCATAGAACTTCGCGGGTTCGGTTCATTTCGAATTCAGGATCGCCCTGCCCGCAATGTACGGAACCCTTCAACAGGTGAGACCATGCGTATTGAAGCCAGAAAAGTGCCCGTCTTCAAACCCTCAAAAGATCTGAAGGACCGTATCAATAATAGGGATATTGAGTAATATGGAGATCTGTGCAGAATGCGGGGCACGAATTTTCATAGATCGTGATCGGTGTGATCTGTGCGGATGGATCGTGGACAGAGAGGGTGCGGGTCAGTCCGAAGAAAATCCAGGGGGAAGCGTTTACTGTACTGCATGCGGGCAGGAGATGCCGGGCGCATCCCGCTTCTGTTCGCAATGTGGTGAGAAGCTGCAGAAGATCCATGCAAAGCACCCCTTCCCGCATCCTTCATCTTTTAAGCCGCGCAAGCGGGCCGCGAACGTCGGATCGGGAGTAGGCGTGCACGTCTTTGCCATTATCGGTGTTGGAGTATTTCTGGTGATTGCATTATTTACCGTCACCACGGTCAGCAAGCGCGTATCGCCATCGCAGCAGCCGATCCTCTCTGCTGCGCCGCCAATGACGGAGACTGCCTCACGGACACCACTTTCGGGGCCGCTGGCGGACCAAATCAATGAACTGGATGCGGCGATTGAACGTGATACCAGCGCACTCTCGACGGTGCTGAAACGTGAGAAGATCTATGTTCTGGTCGAAGGAGGGCGACTGGATATGGCGGCGGCAATGCAGTCCCGGATTGCCGAGGAAACGGGACTGGTTGACGACTGGAAGACGGCCGGTGACCTGTACTACGAATGGATGGCGGACGAAACGCAGCCGCAAACACGCAGTATCGCCGCAGAACAGGCCGTGAATGCGTATCAGAGAGTTTTGGGATTAACCCCCGGGAATCTTGACGTTCGTACGGATATGGCTACCGCGTACTTGAATACGGGGAGCCCGATGCTCGGAGTTACAGAGATTAAAAAGGTGCTTGAAGATGACCCCGATCACTTAAATGCCAACTTCAATTATGGACTCATGCTTGCTCGGATTAACCGCAGCGAAGAGGCAATTCGTCAACTGGAGCGAGTACTCAATTTAGCGCCTGATTCAACCTCAATGCACTATCAGCGCGCAGCGATGCTGATTGCAACGATCCAGGAACAAACCAATTTGTGATGCGGCTTTTTCTGGTCGCAGTCTTTCTGGCTTCCGGATGTAGTCCAGCTGCGGATACTCCGAACATCACCGTCTTTGCCGCCGCCTCTCTGACCGATGCACTCCATGAATTAATCGGACGATTTGAACTCCGGCAACCGGAGATAACCGTCCATACCCACATCGGTCCAACCTCGCTGCTGGCAAGACAAATTCAGCAGGGTGCCCCTGCCGATCTACTGATGGCGGCCAGCCCTGACTGGATCAATTATCTGCAGGAGCAGAACCTGACATCCGGGCCGGGAGTTACGTTCGCAGAGAATACATTGGTGGTGATTGGTACACAGGCAACGGACACAATGACTAGTCTTTCAGAACTCTTAACTGCGGAGCGGCTCGCAATGGCAGATCCTGTGCATGTTCCTGCAGGGATCTATGGTAAAGAGGCACTCCAGTGTGCGGGGATATGGGATACATTAGAACCCTCTGTGATTCCGACCTTAGATGTGCGGGCAGCGCTCACCGCAGTACTTAGCGGGGCGACGGATGTGGCCATCGTTTACAGGTCGGATGCGATGCTTACAACTGAACTGCGGGTATTGTTCCAGATACCGGAATTGTGTGCACCGGAGATCAAGTATGTAATCTCTGGAATTCGCGGAACCGGTTCTCCCGAAGCGGTGGAGGCCTTCATGATGTTTGTGACCGATTCGCTTCAGTCGGATATATGGGAACGATTCGGATTCAATTCCTAAACCGATGGATGCTTTCGGACAGGAGTGGTCCATTATCCTGTTATCGGCCCGTGTTGCGACGGTCGCCATTGTAATTACGATCATTCCTGCAATCATGACAGCCTGGTATCTGGCTCGAAGGCGATCACCATTCACATTTGTGATTGAGAATCTTGTTCAACTCCCGCTCGTTCTTCCACCGGTTGTTACAGGGCTGATACTTTTAACGTTGCTTGGCCCCCGTGGCAGAATGGGAAGTCTATTGAACAATTTTTTCGGGCTGGAACTGGCGTTTACCAGCATGGGAGCGGCAATTGCAGCCGGAGTAATGGCATTTCCCCTAATCGTTCAAACCTTTCGCCTGGCGATTGAGCAGATTGATCCTGAATGGGCAGAAGTCGTATCGGTTTACGGCGGAGGCCGCTGGGCAGTCTTTCGGTGGGTAACTTTCCCGCTTGCGACAAGAGGGATCCTTGCGGGTATCATACTCGGGTTTGCACGGGCGGTTGGAGAGTTTGGGGCAACGATTGTCTTTGCGGGGAATATCCCGGGACGGACCCAAACGGTCCCGCTTGCCGTATTCACAAAACTTGGACAGGTTGGCACGGAGGCATCTCTGATTCGACTGATTCTGGTCGCGGTTGCTCTGAGTGTCCTCAGCCTGTCCATATATGCTTTTTTATCAACACGTTTAACACGTACATAGCAATCTGAAGTCCATGAAGACCATGATAACCGAAGCCGACCTTGATCGGATTAAGGAGGCGGTAGCCACTGCTGAGAAACAAACTTCGGGGGAGATCGTCCCCTATATCGTTTCAAAAAGCGCTTCACACGAGGTCGCCGTTTGGCGAGGGGCCGGTGTCTTTGCGTTTCTGGCCTATGCAGTGGTTCTGGGAGCCCGCTGGTTATCGGGCTGGGGCGGCAGCCAGTTGACCGAAGGTATGGTGCCGGTTCTGCTCATCATCATCGCAGCCGGGACTGGTGCGGCACTGATCCATTGGATCCCTGCACTAAAGCGCCGCTTTGCCGGGCAGGACAGATTGGCGGTGGCAACCCATCGTCGTGCCATGCAGGCCTTCATCGAAAAAGAAGTGTTTACCACCCGTGAACGCACAGGCATCCTCCTCTTTGTGTCCCTGCTGGAGCATCGAATTGAAGTTGTCGGAGATGCCGGAATCAATGCAAAGGTGGAGACTGAGGATTGGATTGGGGTCGTAACCACGATTCAGCAGCATATGAAGGCAGGGCAGCTGGCCGAAGGACTCGTGCAGGGAATTCATCAGTGCGGGCATCTACTTGAGAAAGCTGGCGTTGCCATTCGATCCGATGACACCAACGAGTTGGCCGACGACGTTACGTTTGGGGATTAGGCAAGCACAAAAATTGGGCTGGATTGCAACACCGGTCAGCCTATTCTCTCTATGTTGGCTTTGCATAACGCTATCCTCGTCTTCTGTATTGGCCCAAACTCCCGACGCGAGGGTAGACACCTTAACGGGCGAACAACCGTTTGCCCTGCATCCGTTTATGGTACCGGGTACGCTGACGGTTTCCACGAACGATGCAGGTCTGGACTCAACTGATTATCAGTTGGACTTCCGGTTCCATCGCCTGTGGATTCCTTCCATTGCGTTGGAGGATACGGCAATTGTCCGCTATCGCGTCTGGGACCTGGATCTTCCCGACCCGTTTACCAGGATTCTGGATGCTCCGTTACCGGAAGATTCACTGCGTCCAATTCAGTCAGAGGCACCGGCGCGGTTGTCTGCGCCAGTCCAACTTCGCCGGAGCGGGTCGATCACACGCGGGATTCTGGCAGGCAATCAGCGTGATGCAACGATTGAATCCGGACTGCGCCTGCAAATGTCTGGACAACTTTCTCCAAACATCCATCTGAAGGCCGCCTTGACCGATGAAAATACTCCCATCCTTCCTGAAGGAACCACGCAGCGGTTAAGCGAACTTGATCGGGTTTTTATAGAAATGGAAACGCCCTTCGGTTCCGCCCGGCTGGGGGATTTTCAGTTGAATCTGGATCAGGGTACATTCGCCAGGCTAAACCGGAAGATTCAGGGAGTCGGTATCATGGCCCCGATATCAACGGAGCGGGCAGGCGGTGCAGTGCAGGTTGCCGCGGCAACCTCCAGAGGATTGTTTAAGACGCAGGATATTCAGGGCAGAGATGGCGTGCAGGGGCCCTACAGGCTTCAGGGCAATTCAAATGAGCCGTTTATTCTGGTCATTCCAGGTTCGGAAAATATTTATTTGGACGGCGTTCGCCTGCAGCGTGGAGAGTCGCAGGATTATGTGATTGACTATGCGACCGGCGAGATCACGTTTACCGCCAACCGCCTGATCAAGTATCATCACCGGATTGTGGCGGAATTTCAGTACCGGACGACCGAGTTCACGCGTACACTGGCGGCGACCGAGGCGCTGGTTGCCACATCCGGGCGGGCTTCCGGTCCGCCATTGGCATCTCTGGGGATTACTTTCATCCGGGAAGCCGACGGGAAGTCCTTTGATCAGGAATTTGGGCTTACAGCAGATGACAAGGCACTCCTTGCACAGCTGGGAGATATGGAGACTTCGCGCAGCGGGGCAACGCCGGTTGCCTATGATCCGGATGCGCCGTGGGTGCACTATATGCAAATTGATACGATGATTGCAGGACAGCGCGATCAGGCTTATGTGCCCATTACAGATGCTGCCGAGAGCGAGGTTTTTCGGGTTGAATTTACCCGGGTCGGGCCTGGGAAGGGAGCGTATGTGCGGCAGGGACAGACGACAAACGGAATTATCTACAGCTACCGCGGGCCGGGGCAAGGAGAGTATGCACCAATACGTGTACTTCCGAGGCCGTCGCAGCAGCGCATGCTTGATTTGCGGGGGAGTTTCGCTCCGATCCGCTATGTGGAGATTGCCGGTGAGTGGGCGCAGTCCTATCGTGATGAAAACCGCTTTTCTTCTCTGGATGCAGAGGATGATCGGGCGCACAGTTACCATGTACGGATGAACATCCATGATCTGCCGGCAGGGATAGGGAAAGCAGGCTTTGCCCTCAATCGTCGCCGCACTGGAGAGAATTTTGCAGCATTTGGCCGGACGCAGCCGGTTGAATTTGTGCGCTCCTGGAATCTCCCTCTGGATCGTGGACTGATTCAGACACATCAGGAAACAATGGATGAAGTCGGTGTCACCTGGCAGTTATCCGAAAAAACCTCCATCATGGGCATGATCGGACGCCTGGAGCAATTAGATGTGTTTGAGGGAGACCGGCGGGAGCTTGTCCTCACGATTGATGAGCCTTACCTGCCTAAACTTAACTATGACTTCATCCACATTAAGAGTGATGCAGGTGCAGTGCGGGGGAGATGGATCCGACATAAAGCAGAGGCGGGCAGGGCCGTACTTCAGAATCGTTTAAGTTTTCATACACGCGTAAAGACAAGTCAGCGTCATCAACACATCCCGAAGGGACTCCGGGAGGACTCCCGGCAGTACTGGGAACTCTCTCCGGCAGTTGAACTGAAGAGTGGCCGGGGTGTCTGGTCTGCAGGATTTGACTGGCGGGACGAGCATCTCTGGTCGGATTACCGTCTCGTACCCGGGCGGAGAACAGTGACAACCAGCGTGCACTATGAAACGGTTTCCCGGAGGGCATTCCAGAGTCAGGGTCGTATCGGATTGCAGTATACCAATTATACGGAGTTCTTCGAAAGGACGCAGGGCTTCGCCGATGAGCGGTCACTGGTGCTCCGCTGGGATGGCCGGGTGCAGCCCTGGGGACGCTTTCTGCGCCTAAACTGGTTTTATGAAGCACTCTCTGAGCAGACCCCGGTGCTGCAGGAGATTTACATTCGCACCGGTCCAGAACTTGGAGAGTATGTCTGGAATGACTACAACGGGAACGGAGTGATTGAGATTGATGAGTTCACGCCGGAGGTCACCCAAAATGAAGGGGAGTATGCACGTACGCTTATTCCATCGGATTCACTGCAGTCCGTGACGGGATTAAAAGCCCGCTTGAATCTTCAATTTGAGGGGATGCAGCGATGGCGGGCCTCAACGGAAAACTGGCACAGATGGCTTCGCCATGTCACATTCCGAATCGCAGCGGAGGTACAGGAAAAGAGCAGGGATGCCGATCCGGTCAATATCTATCTTTTGCGGCAGCCAAAATTTCGTCACCCGGAAAACACGATTCGCGGCACGCTCAATCTGATGCAGGATCTATGGCTTTTTCGGAATCAGCCCCGGTACGGGTTTCACGCATCCTGGCGAAAGATTCGCTCAGCGAACGTTCTTGCTGCCGACACAGAGATGCGAAGTATAGATGAATACCGGGCGCAGCTGCGATGGAGTCTTGGAAATCTGTGGTCGTTTGAATCCAACGGAGTATTCTCCGATAAAGTCAATACCAGCGCTGCATTCAATTCCAGGGAGTTTGATATTCAGTCTCGATCATTTGCACAGAAGATTCAACTGGCTCTGTCTGAAAATATCCGAGTATCCAGTGGTTTGGATTATACACGTAAGTCTTCTAAATCAAGAGGAAATGTGGCGATTCTTAAACTGCCACTTGAGGGATCATGGGATCGGGCAGGGCGGTCAAGTATCCGTGCCCGGCTTGAACTTGCAAGCGTTTCGCTAACCGGGGCAACAGGCTCACGGGGGCTTGCATTCTTTGAACTCACCGATGGCAGAGGCACAGGGCGTTCCCTGCTCTGGTATGTGAATGGATGGCTTCAGTTGACCAGCGTCTTGCGGGCAACCTTAACCTATTCCGGGCGCAGCCCTCAGGATGCGCCCCAGGTCCATACGGTACGCATGCAGCTGTCTGCAGTCTTTTGATATTTGATCGTATCTTTATGGAACTTTTTCCAGGTTGTTCGGTCGAACCGGGGATTATGCAAAAGAAATTCTTTTTTCTTCGATTCGGGTTTCTCGTTTTCCTGTCTCTGTACGTTACCGGGCCATCTCCTGCTCAGGATTCTGAAGAATTGGAGACACTGTTCTGGGCCCGGAAGGACAGTGCACTGGCACGCTTTTCGCAGGCGGATGTAGACTTTATGACGGGCATGATTGCACATCACGCCCAGGCGCTTGTCATGTCATCGTTTGCGGAGACCAATGGCGCTGGTCCATTGATTCAGGTCCTGGCCGGCCGGATCATTAATGCACAGAATGATGAGATCCGAATCATGCAGGAGTGGCTGCGCAAACGTGATCAGGCCGTTCCCCACATTATGATTGAAGGGAGTTCTCTGATGATTCACGGCACCGGTCATCATGGATCCCATCATATGCCGGGAATGCTTACCGATGCGCAGTTGAAAGAACTTGAAGCAGCCCGGAACACCGACTTTGACCGGCTGTTTCTGGAATACATGATCCTGCACCATGAGGGGGCCGTCTACATGGTGCGGGAATTATTCAAAATTGATGGGGCCATCACTGGGGATGACACCTATAAACTGGCTTCCGAGATCCATGTAGATCAGATTACGGAGATTCACCGTATGAAACTGATGCTGGAGGATCTTGGAGCCGCATACTGAAACAAAAATAAAAAAAACAAATGAGAACCCGTACTCTGGTTACTTTTATAGTCATGACCGTATTCCTTTTTCGGTCGGATACCGGGCTTGCGCAGCAGGCCATGGTCTTTGATGACCCACGCGTTGGTCTTGCAGCGGGCCTGTTTGATGCGGAAGAGGCAATCTGGAATTTAAACATGGTTGCATCCGTTCCCCCTTCTGAAAATTTTATCGGTGTAACCAACAGTGATCTGGCGTTCAAGGGGAATTATGTATTCCAGGGAAATTATAACGGGGTTCAGATCTGGGATGTATCCAGTCCGGCTGCTCCCGTTCTGGCAAAGGAGTATGTGTGTCCGGCATCGCAGAGTGATGTATCGGTCTACGAAAACCTGTTGTTTGTTTCGGGCGAGGGAACCGGTGGACGGCTTGACTGCGGGACGCAGGGCGTTCAGGAAAGCGTAAGCTCGGATCGTCTCCGGGGGATTCGCATTTTTGACATCACGGATATCCTGGATCCGCAGTATATCCATAATGTCCAGACCTGTCGGGGATCGCATACCCACTCCCTGCTTAAGAACCCGGAAGATGATGAGAATATTTATGTATATGTATCCGGATCCGCACCGGTACGTCCTGCCGAGGAACTGCCGGGATGCTCGGGGATGTCTCCAAATGAAGATCCGGAGTCGGCACTTTTCCGTATTGAGGTCATCAAGGTGCCGCTGTCCGATCCGACGCAGGCAGCGATTGTCAGTTCTCCCCGAATTTTCGAGGACCTGACGGCCCCGCCGGTTCATGGACCGACCGAAGCGGAGAAGATTGTATTTGCAGAAGCCAGAGCCCGGGGTGAGTTTGTTGTGGATATGGGTGCACGTACAATGATTCTTCCAGATCGGTATGTTGCGATGATGAGCGCATCCTATTTTGAGCAGGAGGGAATCACCGAACCCACGGTGGCCGACACAAATGCCTTCCGTGAGGCGCTTCCAGATATTATGGCCGCCATGATGGGAAATGCAGGCGATGAAGATCGCGGCCCGGACCAGTGCCACGACATCACATTGTATCCTGAGATTGGCCTGGCGGGCGGTGCCTGTGAGGGCTACGGCATTCTTCTGGACATTACCGATCCAGAGAATCCCTTCCGCCTGGATGCGGTTGCAGACAGCAATTTCTCCTACTGGCACTCGGCCACATTCAGTAATGACGGCAAAAAAATTCTCTTCACCGATGAGTGGGGCGGCGGTGGAGGTCCGAAATGTCGCGAGACGGATCCGATGGAGTGGGGGGCCAATGCCTACTTCACCATCGATGACGAGAACAAGATGCATTTCCAGAGTTACTACAAGCTGCCCGTACCTCAGACCGAGCAGGAGAACTGTGTTGCCCACAATGGTTCCCTGATTCCGGTCCCGGGGCGGGATATTTTTGTGCAGTCCTGGTATCAGGGCGGAATTTCGATTACGGACTGGACGGACCCTGCCAATGTAATTGAGATTGCCTATCATGATCGCGGCCCGGTATCTGCCGAACGGATGGAGATGGGCGGCAGCTGGTCGGTCTACTGGTACAATGGATACATCTACAACAGTGAGATTGCCCGCGGTCTGGATGTCTTTGAACTTGTTCCGAGTGAATTCCTGACCGAGAATGAGATTGCGGCCGCAAATACGGTGCAGTTTGAGTATTTGAACGCACAGAAACAGCCGGTCTATTCATGGCCTCCCTCCTTTGCACTTGCGCGTGCGCATGTGGACCAGCTGGAGCGCAACGGGGGCGCGAGTGCGGAAGAGATTGCGTCGCTCCGTACGGAGATTGATCAGGCCGAGGCAGATGGCGCGGAAGCTGTGGTGCGCCGTGTGCAGGAATTTATGGAGGCGCAGAATTAATTAAAAACTTGATTATATTTACACGGATCGAATCAGTATCTCTGCGGGGATAGTGGTTTCCGTGTATTTCGGATGCCGTGCGGTCACAGATCCTGCGGCATTTCTTTTATCTGTCAATTAACAGGAGATTTGATATGAACGTAGGACTTGTTGCACGCCTCAGCCTGATGATGTTTGTTCAGTATTTCATCTGGGGAGCCTGGGCACCGACCCTGGGCAATTATATGAACGCAGAGGGGATCGGGGACTGGATCCAGATTGCCTACGCGCTTGGTCCCATTGCCTGTATTATCGGGCCTTTTTTCCTGGGCATGGTCGCCGACCGTTTCTTTGACTCGGAAAAGCTGCTGGGGGTGCTCATGCTGATTGCCGGTGTTGCGATGTGTCTGATGCCGTCGGTTGCCGGGACGAATCTTTTCCTGCCGCTTCTGGGGCTGCACGCGCTGTGTTACTTCCCGACTCTCGGGCTCACGGCCTCTCTGGCCTTTCATCATTTAAAGAATCAGGAGAAGGAATTCCCGGTGGTCCGTGTCTTCGGGACTATTGGCTGGGCGGCCATTGGATTGTTCATGGGGTATATCCTTCAGGCAGACGCGTCTGCGACCCCGCTCTATATCGGTGGTGGAGCCGCACTTTTTCTTGGTCTCTACAGTTTTACGCTTCCTTATACGCCACCCCCGTCAAGAGGGCAGTCTACATCCTGGAAGCAGATTGCCGGGATTGACGCATTTAATGCACTCAAGAGCAAGTCTTTTGTGGTTTTTCTTGCGGCAGCGATGCTGATCTTCATTGCCTTCGGAACGTACTTCCCGTATGCGCCGCTCTATTTTTCTGCGTTGCATGAGGGGCTCTTTGCGGGTACGAACCTCTTCGCCAACCCCAGTGGAGAGATGGCATGGGGGCAGGTGAGTGAAATTTTCTTTATGCTGTTGATTCCATTTTTCTTCCGCCGTCTGGGAGTTAAGTGGATGCTGCTCCTTGGCATGTTAGCCTGGGTTGCCCGTTTTGCAATCTTTGCCTTAGGGGCCAGCGTAGGGATGTACTGGTTTATTATGATTGGCATCCTGATCCATGGCATTTGCTACGATTTCTTTTTCGTCACCGGGCAGATTTATATTGACAAGAAAACCGCCCCGGAAGTCCGCGGCCAGGTACAGGGCCTGCTGGTTCTTCTAACCCAGGGGATCGGCTTCTTCCTGGGGACGCAGTTTAGTGGTGTCTATGTGAACACATTTGGAGACAACGGGCAGTTGGATCTCGGCGGCTGGGGCACATTCTGGACCATTTTTGCGGCAGCCACGTTTATATTCTCGGTGGCATTTGTGCTGCTTTTCAACGACCGCGTTGCAGATTACAGTAAATCTGAAGAGGTAGAAGCCGCTTAACCATTCAAAAACAATCCTTGATTCCAATGATGACGAGATTAATCATGGCCGGCATGATGGCTGGCGTACTTTTTATGGGAACCCAATCCACTTCGGCGCAGGAGAATGCCTCGGAGGATTCAGCCGGAGAAACTGCAATGGTGGATACTTCCTGGCAGGAACTGGGCGCGGACCACTGGCGGCGCTACAAAGGTGAAGGGATCCCCGAGGCATGGCAGGTCAGTGAAGATGGAACCCTGCACTTTTCGGGTGAAGGCGAAGGCGGGGATATTATTACGGTAGAGCAGTATGAGAATTTTGAACTGGAACTGGAGTGGAAGATCTCGCCTGCCGGCAATAGCGGGATTATGTTCCGGGTATCCGAAGAGCACGACTATCCCTGGCGTACCGGCCCGGAATATCAGATTCTGGACAATGACGCACATCCAGATGCCAGGGAGGGCGCGGACCGTCATGCGGGCGCGAACTATGACATGCATGCACCATCGGTGGATGTCGTCAATCCGGTGGGCGAGTGGAATCAGGCGCGTATTGTCGTGGACGGTGCGAAGGTTGAACACTGGCTCAATGGCGAAATGATCGTCTCCTATGAACTGTGGAGCGATGACTGGAAGGCTTCAATTGCAGAGAGCAAGTGGATTGACATGCCTGATTATGGATTGACCAGGGTAGGGCATATCTGTCTTCAGGATCACAGTGATCCGGTATGGTTCCGAAACATCCGAATCCGCTCTCTGCAAGGATCATAGATCAGATTATCGGGGCTGGGTGGGTTATGGTGAGCGGTGTACACAGATCTAAGAAATAACGTATCGTTATGAAAACTCAACCGAGATTCGTCGTTTTCATATTCTTGTTAATGGTGTTCTGCCCCCCCCCCCCATTTTTGCTCAGCAGTTATCCATCACACCGGCAGCGGTCACCATTTTAGAGGGGGATTCTGAAAGTTTTACGGTCGTGCTGTCGTCGGAGCCGACCGGGGATGTAGCCGTGGCGATTGTTCGGCAGGATGGGACGGAAGTCAGCCTGGATAAGACCCAGTTGATTTTTACCTCCGTAAACTGGAATGTGCCACAGAGAGTGAGACTGGTGGCCGCCGAGGATGA
>JAJEFL010000126.1:0-70608 GCA_022820435.1 Rhodothermales bacterium | reverse complement strand
TGCTTCATTTGATCCTGTGTATGTTCAGACTCCGAACGTTGTGTCGGCCTGCGAACTCCTATCCATTTGGAAAGATCCCAATAATCCTCATTCGTTCAACCCGTTTACCGCATATATCCCCGGCTCTGCATATGCATCCCTGCTCGCAAATACCACACCGAATTTGAGAAGCATCTCCCACTGCTAAATCAGACCTGTACCGGTTCCCATATTTTCACCATCCTAACATGCACTTGCTTCTGCGTAGGAACATATTCCGGCTGTGATTTAGGCCGTTACTTCCAGACCTTCGCGGATCTAGTAGACTTATCCAGCGACGTTATGGGCTTCAATCTCTGCATCCATTACCAGAATATCGCCATGGCAGTTGAGTCTGCTGACATCGCTGAAGATCTGCGTTCCCATCTTTGCCAAAACCAGATATTAGATACCCTCCGGCTTCATCCATAATTGACGCTGACCTTATTCAGTATTTGGCACGAGACAACTTGTTCAGGTCAGGGTAAAGACAAAAGTCAGAGATGTGATGACATTGACGGGAACTCCCTTGAGTTGACCAGGCAGAAAGCGTGCAAGCTGAACGGCCCGAAGAACTTCCTCATCGCACCCCGCTCCCAGCCCCCGGATCACTGTCGGGAAGCGCACATATCCATCTTTGTCAATTATAAAGGCGACGGTCACATGTCCTTCAAGACTTGCCCGCCTCGCCCGTTCCGGATATCGAATTTCTTTGACCAGACTTTCCATGCTGCCGAGTAGGATTGGGATCTGATCTAGAAAGTCAGATAGATCCGGCAGGTTGTCGTATCCGCGAAAAGCGACCGGCATCGTCATTTCTATACGGGATGGCTGCAATCCAGTACGGCGGGGGGAGAATCGACTATATCGGATGGACTGAATCGCTTTCTGTTTTATCATCTCGTCTGATCCCTGAGTAACGACAGGGTTCACGACCTGTCCGGTCTGATCCACAATAAAGGATACGAACACATGCTGATTCTCTGCTCCATTGTGAGGGATTAGAGGGGGCCCCTCAATCATGCTGAGAAACTCTGAAGGCTCCCTGTCGATTTGATCTGCTTCCTGCAATGTCGCCTTAGGTGTGACACATGCGCTGAAACCCAGGCCAAGGAAGATGGCAAACAGTACGGTTATGCGGGTCATGATAGTCTCCAGATACGCCCACCTTGGTGGGCTGGTTTAGGTCATGAGCGATTAATTTTAACACTTTCTTAACATTGGCGTAACAATAAGATAATACATTTTGTCCAATATTGCAAGAAAATCCGATCATAGGTACTTCTTCCACGCTGAATCAATGAGGATCAGACAGGAACAGAGGGATGGCGTTCCAGGAAATGCCCGTATACAACTGCGCTCCTGATGAAGGGGGCATCAAGGGTGATGTCCGGGAAGAGATGCCTGTCTCACAGATCCGAGATCAACCCGTCCGGTGTTGATACACGCGAATGATTTCCGGAGGAATGGAGGCGATTCAGTATAGCTTTCATAATCATAATCGACATTTTCATTCTCCCGTTCACGGCGCGGCGGTCTGGTGAACGGGAGTGCATCTTACCTATTTGGTGATGCGCCGGATTACGGCCGCATTGCAATGCCGATCCGTACCCCGATAGAGGATCACGCACATTCCCATGCTCATCTGTAACGAACTGTATGATGATTCGCCTGATTACATTACAACACGCGCTATGGTCTAGATTTTCCAACGGTACGTTAAGTTCCACAGTTGAAACCGCCTCATACACTTCGGGGAACCCATCCGCATTCAATGGAGACAGGGGTAATAGAAATTTCCCCTTTTGTAATGCAGTGAGCAATTCTAATTTGAACTCCGCTGAACCGTGTCCGCTGATTCCAGGATCCCCCTGCACAGACAGAATTCTCTCTAACCCGAACGACTGGTTCAGGTATACGGGGCACTGGGTTCAGGAATCATTGCAGATCTAGGTCGAGGGGGCATTGCGCGGATGAGACATCATTGAAATGCGACAGGAAGAGTAAATTTCACCTTTACCAGCTCTCCGTTTAGCCGTCCTGGAATGAACTTGGCATGTTCTCGAACAACCCGGATTGCTTCCGCATCACAGGCAGGACCAAGACCTTCAGGAACAGAGGGGGCAAGCACATTTCCATTTTCGTCCACGGTAAAATACACATCCACACGCCTCCACATCTTCGGGGAGTTCTCACGACACGCACGATGATTGACATACTGTTGTAATCGGGCAATCCCTCCAATCAGCTTTGGCATTTGGCCGCCGGGAGTGGAAACCGTCTCGGCAGGTAGAAACTCTGTCAGGGGTTGAGGTGTGCCGCAGGCACTCACGCCAACGAGGAACAGGATTCGCAGGAGAGTACGGGGCATGATCTACGATACATTCTATGGTCACTGTCGCTAAACAAATATAATGCCCGATCTCAAAAAAAAAACAACTCCGTGCCAATCTCTCCTGCCCAGGGACACCGTGATTCACGAACGGCCCCATCTGCGCTGACCAAAATTCTCTTGACCGGGATATACTCCGGTTAAGGATCAAAAAATATGCCCTGCACCTCAACAGGAACAGGGCATATCCATTGGACGGGGAGAGGATTCAAGTCAATTTGAACGTGATTGGAAGTGTCATCTTCACATTTACGGCACGGCCATCCTGGCGACCGGGTGTGAATTTTGCATGCTCATTCAGGACTCTGATTGCCTCTTCATCACACCCCCCGCCGAGGCCCTGTACAATGGAAGCATCACGCACATTTCCCTTTGCGTCTACAACAAACTCTACAATAACTTTTCCCTCAATACCCGCCATACGGGCCATCTCAGGGTACGTCGCATTTGTCAGCAGACTATTTATGCCTCCAATGAGTTCAGGCATCTGCTCAACCGTTTCAAAGACTTCAGAGTCATCAACCGATTCAGACGTACTGCAGGCACTGACACTAATGAGAATGAAGAAAAATAACAGGGTACGGATCATGGAAGTAGATTTCTATAGTTGGATTTCAATGACCACAAAAACGAAGTTCAAGGTCATCATGACTAAATCTCTTGCCTGCCGTGACGGATCGCTCAATCCTCCGGACGAGAGATCTCAACGATACAAGCACCGACCTGTGCGCATCACATAGGGGGCTTTCCGGCAGGAAAGGGGTGAAAAATATTCTCTGCATCTTCGACAGGAACAGGGCAGATCTGTGGCAATGATGGTCACTCAACTCAACTTGAATATGACCGGAAGTGAGAATTTCACTTTTACCGGGTGCCCATCTTGTCGACCGGGAACGAATTTTGCGTGCTCCTTCAGGACTCTGGCTGCCTCTTCATCACAGCCTGAACCAATACCGCGCACGACGGAAGGATCGTACACAGTGCCATTTTCATCCACAATAAACTGTACAATCACTCGGCCTTCCACCTTCATCCTGCGAGCAATCTCAGGATATTTTACCCTGGCCTGCAGCCCTGCAAAGCCTCCAATCAATGCAGGCATCTGCTCAACCATTTCAAAGGCTTCAGAATCATCAACCGACTCTGACATACTGCAGGCACTGACACCAATGAGGATGAAGAAAACTAACAAAATGCGAATCATGGAAATAGATTTCTATAGTCTGGGTTTAAATGACCGTCAAAACGAAGTTCAATGTCGTTACGAATAAATGTCCTTCCCTACCATGACGGGTTGCTCAATTCCCTGAGCGATATCTCAACAGTACCATCACCGAACCTGTGCGCACACGAGAACTGTCCTTCCGGCAGAAAAGGGTTTCTGTCATGGGCCAAAAAAATGCCCTGAATCTTAGGAAGGTGCAGGGCATTTTTCTTGAAAAGTAACGGATTAACGCAACTTGAACTGAATCGGAAGCGAGAATTTTACTTTCACCGGGCGACCACGCTGCCGTCCAGGAATGAACTTGGCATGCTCGGTAATGACCCGGATCGCTTCCTGATCGCAACCACCCCCAATACCGCGCACGATCGTAGGTTCGCTCACATCACCGTTTTCATCAACGATAAACTGCACAATCACGCGACCTTCCACATTCGCCTTACGTGCGATTTCAGGATATTTTGCTTTAGACTGTAAGCCTGGAATTCCTCCAATCAGTTCAGGCATCTGCTCAACAATCTCGAAAATTTCAGGCTCCTCAATCACCTCTTCTTCGTCCGGTGGAGGTGGCGGTGGCGGAACATTGATCGGCGCATCCAAGTCAAGCGAAGCATCAAGATCCAACTCGTCATCTTCCAGGATCTCGTCATTTGGGACTTCCACCGGAACGGGAGGACGCGGAGGTGGCGGCGGCTTTTGAATTTGCTCCGTCTGCAGGATTTCCTCCATTTGGACAACTTCCTGCTGAACTTGCTCAATTTCCATCGCTTCCCCACGTTCTAGGTTTGCGTTGAACGCAAGAATGAGCAAGAGGAGTGAAGCAATCATTCCAACCTGGACAAAGAATCCGTAAGTTCGTTTTAGATCGGCTGCTGGAGCTTTACGTAATGCCATGATTCAGCGGGGTTTGTGACTAAATTAAAAACACGTTGATAAATATACACAACGAATATCACACGCTCCTACGTTGACAAAAAACGTCTGGTTCCCCAGAAATTATTTTTTCCTCAACGAGGTCAATGCAGTGACGATACCGTCAATCATATCTCCAGCAATCATCGTGCCAGAATGATTTTTAAGTGAATACTGGTCTGCGGCCAGTCCCCCGATATGAGACGCGCAGACGGCCGCTGTTGATCTTGCGCAGCCTTGTGCAAGGAGTCCACCACACAGGCCCGCCAACACATCCCCTGTCCCGGCAGTGGCAAGAGCAGGATTTCCTGTTCCGCACACGAAGGCCGAATTCTGCGAGCGGCCGATTACCGTTGGATGCCCTTTAAGCACAAGTGTGCAGTTCCATCTGGATGACCACTGACACGCTGCGTCAAGAGGATCAAATTTCCCGAACTCCGGGGCCATACGATTGAATTCACCCGAGTGAGGAGTAAATATCCAGTTTCTTTTCCGCGCAGAGGTCAACAACCGTGCGGCAGCGGGGAGCGCATCCGCATCCACCACAACCGGCAGCTCCGAAGATTGAAGGATGGATTGCACGAAATCCTGCGTGTTCGGATGCCTGCCTAAACCAGGCCCAATGACCAATGCATTCGCTTTTGCAAGCCATGGCTGGAGCACATTCACAGCCGCATCCGTGGCGATGCCCCCCTCCGGGCTTTCGGGCAGGCCGATTGCCGGGACTTCAGTCATGGCCGCTGCCAGAATACTCTGTATACTTTCTGGGACAGCACAGGCAACATAGCCCGCACCGACACGTGCCGCCGCGCGTGCCGTCAGCATGGGAGCCCCGGAAAACCCCGGGGATCCTCCAATCACCAGAACCATCCCTGCAGTATACTTATGTGCCTGCAAATCCCGATCTGGCATATAAGACGAGATGGCCGAATCGGTTGTAAGCCAGTGAATTGGGAGAGATGGTTCCCGGAGGCTTGCAGACAGGGGTATTCCAATATGGACCAGTTCGATACGGCCCGAATACTTCGGCCCTTGCCCGAACAGCAATCCCGGCTTGTATGCACTGAACGTGACCGTCAGGTCAGCCTGCACGGCGCTTCCAAGCGGGGTCCCTGTATCGGCATGCAGCCCCGAGGGCAGATCCAGCGCAACCACAGGTGCATTCATTGTATTCAATGCACCCGCCAAATCCAGGACATCTCCCTGCAGGGGCCGATTCAGCCCCACGCCAAACAGAGCATCAACATACAGGTCCGCCGGTGGAAGTGATTGCCCCGTATAACCTTCAATCTTCAGTCGGTGTGATTGATCAAGTTCATTCAGTTTTTGGAGGAAATGCCAATTCTGTTTTGCTTCGGGCGTAGAGGGCGGTTTGAGAACCATCACACAAACCGATGCCCCGTGGTTATAGAGTGTCCGTGCAGCCACATATCCATCTCCACCATTATTCCCGCTGCCGCAGCAGATGACAACCTTGCGTCCACACATAGCGCCATAGATGTTCTCAATGACCAATACTGCGCCTCTCCCCGCATTTTCCATGAGTGTGAATGCAGAAAACCCGAAGGACTCAATCGCCAACTGATCAAATTTTTGCTGCACCCTGCCACGCAGGAGTGGAAGAAAACCTGTAACAAAAGGATCTGAATCAAGAGATGGGTTTTTCGTGATCTGGACTTGCATAAGAACTTACTGATCAGATGGAACGGGGAATTTCAGGATAGATTGACCGATTTTAAGGGTGTCAGGCAGAGCAGTATCCCATCGGGGACGAATGGTCAGGGCTTCAGATGACCAGGTAATCGGCTCAACAGCCTGATACGGATCAATCCAACCCCCATTCCAGCGGCCATCACGGTTCCGGTCAACAAATGCATGTAACTGATAGGTGTTTTCCGGGAGGTTATTGAAGACGAAGGCACCCTCTGAATCGGGTATATCTACGGCCAGAACATGGCCGTCCGAGTCCGTGAGTGTCACCAATACACTATCTCCGGCGGGAACCGTTACCCCACTTAAGCTCCCTAGTGACCGAGGTCCAAGCCGCTCAAAAAACCGCACATGCATGCTGTCGGGCTGCTGTACCGCAACCCGGTAAATCTGAGCCGGGTCATTCAGGGACATTAAGGAATAACGGATTCCGTTTGAAGTCTGGATTTCATGATTTACTATTGTACCGGTGGAGTCCTGGACGCTGACCAAGCTATCCAGGCGATCTTCGTCAACGGGTTGATCAAACACAATTTGAGGGGTCTCCCAGGGGGCCAGTCTGTATGGATTCCCGTTACCCTCTGGAAAAAATCCTGCGAACATTGGTTCCTCTGTGCGAATTCTTGCGGATCCCCCAAAATAAATCGTATCCAGATGCACCGTATTTCCGCTGGAGTCCTGTATGGCGGGATCTGGAAAGAGTGCATAGGTTTTTTCCTGAATCGGGTCTGTTACCAGATAGAGCAGACGTGCATTTGACTCTGACTGGTAACTGGAATGAACCATGATCGGGGCATGACTCACCGAGTCCCGAATGCTCCAGGGCCCGCCTGCCGGACTTTGCAGGGATACGCTTTCGCTGAAACGAATTTCTATAAGTTGATTGGCCGTTGTGCGCACTCGTTCAATGAACGGTCCAAGTGTGTCCACTTTTGTATACACCCAGTCTGCATACTGGCGACTTGTATCTGGCATTGCCCTGATCGCTGGCATCGGCGGAACTGCAAACCACTCTCCTGGATCCGGTTTCAGATTCCGGTTCAGATCCCGCAATCCAAGAACGAAAAAATCGGATTCCCGAACGTAGTCGAATGCAAATCGCCCTTCCGTATCGGTTTGGGTTTGATAGGCCGGACCTTGATCAATGGTCGCCTGTGACGAATAGGCGAGGACCGACAGGCCCGCAACGGGCATCCCCCGGGCATGATCAACAACGCGTCCACGTAACCGGCCTTGGTCAATCACCGGCCCGGTAGCGAATGCGAAGGAGATTGGACGTGTCAGCCGAACTCCGCGCCAGTCCCTGAATTCATCATCAAGCGTGACCACATACGTAGTGGAGTCTCGCAGCGGTTCGGGCAGTCGCACCGTCACGGACCGTCGCCGCCATCTATACTCCAGTCTCCCCTGCGGGGTCGGAACGATAGATAAAGCACTCGCAAAGGATCCCTCATTCACATATTCCGAAAAAACCAACTTAAGTTCAGTGGGAGAGACCTCTACCGATTCATGGGGAGGTTCGGTCGAGAGCAGGGCAGGTGGAATTTCGTCACGCGGACCACCGGTTGGGGGCCGGGGATCTGCACAGCTGCAGACCAGCAGAACACTCAGTATAGCAATCCGATTAGTCAGCACGATCATTCCGCAAATTAAAGAAGAGGAATGCAGCGAGCCCCGTCGCAGCCGCAATGATCACCGGCTCAAAATGACGACGAATCCAATGCTGTGGAGGGAGTTCGGCCTGAGTTTCAGGGTAGGCTTGTGATTCCAGTTCAGGAATCAGACTCTTTCGAATCTGGTCTGAAAACACCTGCTGACAGGTATTCCGGGATAAAATCTCGCCATTCAGCCCTAAATATGTGTAACGCAAGTTCAATTCTGCTGAGCGGGATAGCGTTTTGCGCCCGTCACGCATATAGGAGATGGTCGCATTGAACACTTCCCAGGAAAGTAGAAAAGACGGATCTTGGGTATTCAGCGAATCGGCAAAGAAGAGGATTTTATCCTGCTTTTGCCAGCGACGAATCAGTGCACCGGTCATATAGGGGAGATTGGCTGATGGAGACAGAACCAGAGAATCTGCCTCCGCAGGGACGGATTCCAGACATGCAATACCAAGGTTCTCGAAGATTTGCATATTCGTCAGCAGTTCCTGCGCCGAAGAGGATGCGGACAAGCCGAGTCCCCCCCAGCCTGCAAACAGGAGCGCCAGAGTATACTTCATACTACATCCCTGTGTAATTCGGCAACCAGATGCCGGGCTTCGGGAAGGATCAGTTTTTCCATGGCCAACTCAACCGCCTTGGGAGATCCGGGGACTGCAAAAATAACCATACCCGCACATGTACCCGCAATCGCCCGGGAGAGCATCGCTCGGCTGCCGACCTGTTCCCAGGAGAGTAAGCGAAAAAGTTCTCCGAACCCAGGCAATCTCCTGTCCAAAAGAGGATTGACGGCTTCAAATGTCTGATCTCGATGACTGATCCCGGTTCCTCCGCTCAAACAGATCACATCGGTATATCCAGACTGGGCATGGATGGTCTCCTGTATGATGTCCGGTTCATCAGCAATAATACACTGCGAGGCAATTATGTGTCCACTCTCCTGAATAAATCTGGCCATACATGCTCCGCTCTTATCGGTGGCTTTTGTCCGTGTATCACTTACCGTTATGAGTGCAAATCGCAGTTTCGCAGGTGCACCTGATTTATGTGTGCTCATCTCTGCTCCTCCGGTGACTCACCAAACCAGCGGGGAGGGTCATATCCATGCTTTGCCCACGGATGACAACGCAGAACGCGCCATATCGCCAGTATAATCCCTTTCACCACTCCATACTTGTTTATGGCCTGAATTGCATAATTTGAACACGAAGGCGTATACCGACATGCATTATGGAGATGCGGAGACAATAGCAGTTGATATGCGCGTATGGGTAACGTAAAAAGTCGCCGTACCATGTTTTGTTCGTACCTTATCCGCAGATCTTACATTTCTATCGTATAAAGGTCCCTCACAACGACACAGTATCATCATGAGTGAACTTACCATCGCAAAGATAACGGATGTCGCATTCAATCAGGATGGACTTGTGCCTGTAATTGCACAGGAAGCCACCACACTAGAAGTTCTAATGATAGCGCACATGAACAAGTCAACTCTGGAGCAGACACTGAGGACGGGAACCATGACCTATTGGAGCCGCTCACGACAATGTGTATGGGTGAAGGGAGAAACCAGTGGACACTTCCAAATCGTCAGGTCTGCAAAATTGGATTGTGATGGCGATGCGTTACTCTTTATGGTGGATCAGCAGGGCAGCGGCGCATGCCATACGGGGGCCCGAACCTGCTTCTATCAAGATTTAATGTGATGGGGATTCAAGTGAAGATACAGACTCAAAATTCTTGAATGCACAGGTGCGATCCTACATTGGATACTACGATGGTTCTGTGCTGCACAGTTTCGCACCGTCCATCTGATCGTTGAATGGTTCAATGGGTTTCTGGAATCACACATTTTGGCTTGCGTGTGCAATTTTGATGGCAGGATGCCTGATTAAAAACCAGATGCCCGAACCGGACTGGATGGTGGATCAGGCAGATGTGTTAGATGCCGAAGATGAGCATGCCCTGATGAATCTCCTTTCGGATTTCTACGACAGTACATCCGTTACACTCGCCGGTCTTACACTGGCATCTCTGCGGGGGGAATCTATAGAATCGTATGCGGCATCGGTGTACGCATTCTGGGAATTAGGGTCCGCCGAAACGCATAATGGAATCCTGGTCATCCTTCTGGAAGATGAGCGCCTGATACATATTACAGTGGGCAGTGGCATGGCGCAGCAGTTCCCCGTTCATGTACGCGATTCAATTCAGGTGGCCATGGCGCAACGGTTCGGTCTGGGCGACTACTATGGTGGCTTTGAACTGGGTTTTGAGTGGCTCATGCGCCGTGCCAGCGCGGTGCCGTGGAGGATCGCATATACAAGTATTTTTGATGCCGAACGTGACTCGCTCCGCAATATGGATCAGATTCTTTCCACCGAAGGTGTCATTACGGGTTTTGAAGAGGATTGGGTTTTGCTTGCGGACTCCGATGGAAAAGAAATCCAACTGATGATTCCCACAGAGGCCCCCATTCTCTCTGTAAAGGATGTGATTGGATTCACCGGGCGCATTGTGGAAATTCAGCCGATGCGGATTCAAGTGCTGACTCTGGATGCTGATTACACCTTCTAGTCTTGGGACTTCCCTCCAGATGGATCAATCCTGCGTACGTATCGGGGAATTGGTATGCCGACCCAGCGTGTTATCTCGAATACCTCCAATCAATGAACGTAATCTTCAAAATTTCCAGCGACGATGAATCGACGTAAGTTTGCGCAGCGTACTGCCCAGGCAGCGGCGTTAACATTTTTTCCTGTGAGTATTCTCAGTAAACGACCTGTGCCCGATGAATTGAGCGGTCACGGAGACTACCGCTATCGTGTGCACCGAACATGGGGAAATCTGGATCCAAAGACGGTACCCGTTAATAACTGCCACGAGATGGTACAGGATCGTTCTGGGCGGCTGATCATGATCGGAGATGAATTGCGCAACAATATCCTGATCTGCAACAGGGAATTATATCCATGAGAGTTGTGACTCATGAATATAATTTCCTTATTTTGACACCATACCACAAATCTATGTCGTTGTTGTACCCACAATCATGAAATTCAAGTTCGCAGCTATTGCTGGATTCGTTGTTCTGTTATTGACACTTACGGCTGCCCTGCTACAGAAAGGAGAGATTTCAGAGTCTGATTCTTCAGAGACTTTGCACCACGAAGATACCTACTCTCCCTCAAAAGGGGATCCTGATCGCTTTTTTAAATACCACCGTGATATTAGAACCCCCATAGATGGCACAGAGGAGTATTCAGCAGGATATCAGATCAGGGAATTCCAGAAAGCGCTTGCAATGGCGAAAACCCCCGGGATCAAACTGGACTGGAGTGAACGGGGACCAGGAAATGTCGGTGGACGGACGCGGGCGCTTCTTGTAGATCCAGAGGATCCAAATATGCATACATGGTATGCAGGATCTGTGTCCGGCGGACTGTGGAAGACGACAGACGGGGGAGAAAACTGGGTGTCTCTGACGGACCATTTACCAAATCTGTCAGTCTCAGCCCTGACCATGGCAGAAAGCAATCCCAATATTATCTACATGGGGACTGGCGAAAGTATGGCAGGAGCCGGTTCGGTCGCAGGATATGGTATTTTCAAGTCATCTGACAAAGGTGAGATCTGGACACAGCTGGCTTCAACCGCAGATCGTGATCAGTTCAGATATGTGAACCGGCTAGCTGTAGATCCTTCAAATCCAGATGTGGTGCTGGCAGCCACCAATTACGGGATTTTCCGGTCCACCGACGGTGGATCGAGTTGGGAACAGACCTCACAGGAAGGGGTCGTACAGGATTTACGAGCACAGCCGGGCAATTTTAACCGGCAGATTGCATCTGCCAGACAAAGCGGGGAAATCCTGGTTTCAGATGATGCGGGGCAAACCTGGGAGTTTGCCTGGATCAACCATGTCGACGAAATGCGCAGAACCGAATTGGCGTATTCGCCCTCGCATCCAAACATAGCATATGCCTCTGTAGACGGAGCCGTTGAAGCACAACTCTATCGGAGTGATGATGGTGGTTTGAATTGGTGGCCAACATCAGAAACAACGGACTGGAGTGGGTGGATGGGTGGCCAGGGATGGTTTAATAATTCGATTGCAGTACATCCTTACGATCCGAACATTGTGTTCGTTGGCGGAATTGTGCTGTATCGTCTTGTACTGTCTGGTGAAAAAATAACTGGCGACCCATTGCCGGGCAGGCTGAATCATGGAGGCACGGATTCGTGGCTCGAATTTCGGAATATTGATGGGGAGGCGTTTGACGGCAGAGCCTATTCCGGAAGATTCCGGTCACTCGACACCGAAGAGGAGGATTTTACCAACATCGAAATAAGGTTCGGCCAAGGTTCGCAAAAAGCCCACCGTTTCTGGGTTTCCAAAACCGCGGGCAGATATGGCAATGGAGGCCCCGAGGTTCCCTTCTTTCGCTACATGTTTGCCGATTATGTTGATGTTCCGTTTCAGGTGTGGGATGTGGACAATAACCGTCAGCTTATGGTTTCTTTTCGTGATCAGGCGGAGGATGGCAAATTTAATCTGATTGAATACTATCGCAGCGAAAATCTGGAGACCCGTGATTTGCAGAGTTATGAATTCATTTTTGTTCATAAATACGATTACAGTGATGCTGCTCCCGATTCCCGTATCGCCCAAAATGGGGGCGTTGACAAAGGGATGGTTTATGGTCTGTTACCGGTTCTGGCATCCGGCGCTGCATGGACTCCGGATAACCTGCCAAATCAGACGGTCACCCTGGAATTCATCTATAACAGTTATTCCTATGTTCGATCCTTAGATGAGGAAATTGACCCAGGGAGGACGGTGCATGTGGACCATCACGGTATCTATCCATTACCAATTAATGAAGCTGAAAACAAATTCTGGATCCTGAATGTAAATGACGGGGGAGTTGCCATATCCAAAGACAACGGCAAAACCTTTCGTGAGACGGACAGAGCCCACTCCGGTTATAATACTTCGCAGGTTTATGGTGTAGCAAAGGCGCCGGGAACATCCGATTATGTCACAGGCCTGCAAGATAATGGGAGTTGGAGGTCAGGCACCGCACCGACCAGCGGGAGTGGATGGAGATCTGTTTATAGCGGTGATGGTATTGAGACAATCTGGCATCCTGGAGATCGGCGTAAAATTCTGGTCACTGCACAGAGAGACCTCGTAGCCCGAACAACTGATGGCGGTGGACGATGGGAGCGAACGTCCCCCTTTGATGCCATAAATGGCATCTTTCTCACATCTATTGATAACAGTGATCGTGCTCCAGACGACGTATATCTGGTAAAGGCGGAGGGAGTGATGGTTTCGAGAGACTTCGGATTGACCTGGAATCTGACATCAATTGAAGATTCGTGGAATTCCTGGGATGGATGTAAGGTTAGAGTTTCGCTTTCCAGATCAAATGTAGTATGGGCAGGCTGCGGACTGTATCCTTATCGGATGCTGCATGTTTCCAGAGACAGGGGCCGGTCCTTCAATCAAGCCGCCTTGCCCACAATGGACAATGCGCCCCGGGGTGACATTTCCGGACTCGCAACGCATCCACTTGAAGACGGGACGGCATATGCACTCTTTTCCCTGCCATATAAACCCAAGATTCTGGAGACGAAGGATTACGGGCAGACCTGGACGGATCTGTCCGGTTTTTCGCCATCAGAAACCAGTACGAACGGATTCCCGAACGTCGCTGTGTATGATTTGATCATTATGCCGCATGCACCGCATGTATTCTGGGCGGGCACGGAGATTGGCCTCTTTGTGTCGGATGATCATGGTGCTCAGTGGAATTATGCGGATAACGGTTTACCTGCTGCATCTGTGTGGAGAATGAAGATCCGGGATGATGAGCTCATTGTCGGCACGCATGGGCGCGGTGTATGGACGCTGCCTCTATCGGAAATTGACATTCACACATCTACGGAAGAATCAGTTTCCGAATTGCCGTCTGAATTTAGCCTGAGCCAGAACTACCCGAATCCATTTAATGCGTCAACGAATATAGAATTTTCCATATCTCACGATTCACATGTCCGCCTTGCTGTTTTTGATGTGACCGGACGGAAGGTGTCGGATTTAACGGACCGGGTTTATGCGCCTGGGGTGCACAGATTACAGTGGAATGCGAATGCTTATTCCAGTGGCATATACATCTACCGGATGGAATTGGATGGCAGGATTGTCCACACGCGCAGAATGACCCTTCAGAAGTAATTCATGGATGGAGACTGCGTGTAGAGGGGGGATGCCCAATCGGGAGGGAATCTGGTGGAGGAAATAGTGTTTGTCTACGACTTGCAGGTGAGGATCCTGATGGCTATACCGGATCTATTCAATAATCTATGATTACTTCGTATTCGATTGTCCAAAGGTAAGTGACGCTGAGCAGCAAGGCCGACTTTAGCAATGTCTTTGTACGTTCATGGACTTTGCTGCGAGGATTGACAATTGACTACGGCATCAAGGGGCAAGACTGTGAATCGTGACCGTGTTGTGATCCAGATACTACGCCGCTCTGGTATGAGATTTTTTCAAATATCACCTTTCGATTGCGTGTGCTGTTCGCCTCAAAATGTGTGATGGTTTGATGGTCAGGACTGACAAAAAATCGGATTACCGGCATGAACCATGAATCACTGGTGAAGACATGCTCAAGTGTACTTGAAAACTCAAAACTCCTGCCCCGAGGACCGGTTGCAATCAGTTGATCATCCTGAATATGCATCCGGTAGGACACGCCGAGTTCCCTGCTGTGATAGCATCCTTCAATTGAGGTAAGGTTCGGTTCTTTGGGTAATGGAACACGTCTGGCCGCAAGCTCACCTGTGAAGGCCTGCACAACCTGATCCAGTGCGTCACGTGAGAAAGTGACCGTCAAATTGAGTGCCGGAACGTACAGAGAATCTGTCCCGACTGACTGGACCGGCACGCCCGGAGTCGGAGGTAAATAAGCGAAAAGTGATGGACCATCCACGGCAAGTCGTAAAATGTGCGCTTCACCAAAGTCATAGATTCCCTCATAATCGCTTGGCATCTGATCAAAATTCAAGGGAATTGGAGGCATTTCCGGTGGCCCCATGAACGCTCCCAGATAATGTTCTGCGACACGTTCGGCCATCATGGTGGCGTTCAGAGATGCATGGTTGCCGAGTATAATGACCGTGAACTCATGATCGGGAATCCGCAGAATGACCGTCCGAAAACCAGCCCATCCACCTGAATGGGAATGTGTCTGCAATCCTCGGTATACCCCTCTGACCAGTCCAAAGCCATAGGGAATGACCGTACTGTCGCGGAGATGTCCCTGTAAATTCATCATCGCATGCACCGCAGGAGTCCCCAGACCCGGTTCCTCAAAGTTTCGGACCCATTTGAGCAGGTCGTCGGTTGTTGCATGCAGCGAACTGGATCCAGTCGCCATCAGACCGTTCCCGACACGGTAAAAACTCCCTTCCTGCAGGCGATAGCTGGTTACGCGCCCTGATACAATCTCTTCGTGATCATCCTGAAAAAATGTATGAGTCATGCCAAGCGGGGAAAAGATTCTGTCCTCTATGAATGATCGGAAAGGCTGCCCGCTGACACGCTCAATAATCAGGGCTAGAAGCGTATATCCTGTATTTGAATAACTGAATTTTGTCCCCGGGGCGAAATTCAGGGTTTGCTGGTGCATCACAAAGGAGCGGATTTCCTCCATGGAGATCACATCCTCCATCTCACGTCCGGATAGTCCAAGCATCCCCGGCCAGTCTCTAAGTCCGCTGGTATGATAGATCAGGTTTTGGACCGTAATTGTGTGGCCAAAATCCGGCAGTTCCGGCAGATAGGTCCGCACATCTTCATCCACTGCAATCTTCCCTTCGTCCATCAGCATTGCAATTGCGAATGCACAGAATTGTTTGGATACCGAGGCAACATCAAAGACACTGGCGGAAGTAACAGGGACATTGTGCTCCAGATTCGCCATCCCATACCCCTTATGATGAAGGACTTCCCCCCGGTACAGCACGGCAACCATGGCACCGGGGCTTTTATCGGAATCCCAGGGACGGAAGATTCTGTCTACCTGTCCATAGACCGGGGCCGTCATTACTGTGATCAACCATAGAAGGAGGAGCCGGTACATCATTACTTTATCTTCTCAAACCAGACATCCTGCGAACGTCCGGAACTGATATGAACTCCGGTCAGGCTGTCCCCTTCCCGTTTGAACTCAAAGGAATTCATGTACCATGTATCACTGGAAAAAGAGTCCCGTCCTGTTCGGGATAGTGTCGCCAATTCACCTCGTCGGGAACGCACCCGAAGGGTATCCGATCTGACGGAGATATAAATGGTGCTTCCGAGTTCCCTGCTGTGATAGGTCCCCTTGTACGCGTCCAGATTTTTTTCTTCAATGAAAAAAGCGGCGATCTTCTGTGCCATATTTGACGGATTAAATTCCTCCAGATTGCCAAGCACGGCAATACCTAGGTCATATTCAGGAAATCGTCCTGCCCAGGTGCGGTATCCCCGGTGTGAGCCGCTATGACCAATGGACCGTGTCCCCCGAAACCATCCATAACGGATCCCGAATGCATAGGTGAGCGTGTCCCCATCGGAGAGAATTCCGCGGGAATGGGCCAGATCACGCGTCTCAATGCCGCCGACATCGCCCCGCTTCAGTGCAATGAGCCATCGCCCCAGATCCAGCGCTGTCGTATAGAGCCCGCTGGCACCGACACTGGAATAGTTCACACGCTGCGCTTTATATCCATCGGAGGCAGTGATATAGCCGGAGGCGACATTTTCAATCGTCTGCCCCCGTTCTGAGCGGAACTGTGAACTCGCCATTCCAAGTGGACGGAACAGATTCTCGTGCATCCAGTCACGAAAGGACTGTCCGCTTACGCGTGTGATGATTTCTGCCATCAGCGTATAGCCGGAGTTACTATACATGTATCGTTCTCCGGGATCAAAATTCAGATCCTTTTGCTGATAAATGAGTCGCAGGATGTCATCTTTGGTGATTACATCGTCCATTCGGTATCCCGCCAAAGCCAGAAGGCTGAACTCGTCGCGCAGTCCGCTGGTGTGATGCACTAAATGCCGAATGGTCATCGGATACTGAAAGTTTGGAAGTTCCGGTATGTAGTCGGTGACCGGGTCATCCAGTGAGATCTTTCCCTGATTCGCAAGGAGTGCAATCCCGTAAGCGGTGAACTGCTTTGACACGCTTGCGGCCATGAAGACGGTATTGGGGGTCACCGGGATATCATGCTCCAGATCAGCGATCCCATATCCCTTGGCAAATTGGACGCTATCGCCGCGCACAATGGCAACGGCGGCACCGGGCGTATCTGTATGATCCATCAATGCGAACAGGGAATCCATGTGCGCCTCCAGTGACTGACCGAATGCGGGCCAGGCGGACATAAGCAGGCATAATGCGAAAAACTTGCGTAACATGGGAATGCAAAAATCACAATTTAACCATTGATAGCGAAGTTTCAAAGTTCAGTATCTGGAGACGGCCCTCAAGCAATGCGCACAGTGAGCAAGAACGATGCTGCAGAGGGACGTTTGGTATACATGCCAAAAATATGTATTTTCGGGTCGTGCAACTCTTTTCTTAACACGGACAAATCAATCGCTTATCATGCCAACAGTTGACAGCATTCTCGTTAACATAGCCGCCGAGAAGCTCATTCTTCCAGAATTTCAACGCGGATATGTCTGGAAGCGGAGGCAAGTACGAGATTTCTTTGACTCACTGTACCGGAAACATCCAGTAGGAAGTCTTCTCACATGGACCACTAAACGAGATGATGTTCATGTAGATCTATTATTGGATGGGCAGCAGAGGGTAACTTCGCTCTACGGTGTGATTAAAGGCAGTCCCCCTAATTTCTTCTCCGGAGACGAAAAGGCATTCAAAGGCCTCTATTTCCACGCTATAGAAGAAAGGTTTGAATTTTATCAACCAATCAAAATGAAAGGTGATCCATTCTGGTTTGACGTGACAAAGGTCATGAAAGCAGGACCTGGTGGGATAGAAAACATCATACTTGAACAATGCGCAACCAATTTTGACTCGCCCGAAACTACTTCACAATTGAAATTGCAGATTAAAATTGGACACCGCCTAAACCGTTTGCTTGATTTACGAGAAAAGGACTTCCATATTGACGAAGTTATAGCCAAGGAAGGTGAATCTGATGAAGTCGTTGACATTTTCAACCGCTTAAATAGTGCAGGCACCCGATTGTCAACAGGCGATTTGGCACTGGCAAAAATTTCTGCAAAATGGCCGAACGCAAGAGAGGTAATGCGCAAAAATGTCAGGAAATGGAAAAAACAGGGCTTCTACTTCACACTGGATTGGCTTTTGAGATGTGTCAATGCGGCCGTACATGGCGAGGCAGCTTTCCGACACTTGCACACCACCCCACGAGATACATTCGAAAATGGACTTAAAAAGACTGTTGGGCATGTGGATGAGACACTGAACCAGATTTCAGGTACGCTGGGACTGGATCATGATCGAGTGCTGTTTGCCAAATATGCGATTCCCGTTGTCGTTCGGCATCTGGAGTTGCACGAAGCTAAATTCCTGGACCAGAAAGAGTGGAATTTACTGCTCTACTGGTACTTGAGGGCGGGAATGCATGGACGCTTTTCCGGGAGTACCGAAACAAAAATCAAGCGAACTTTGGAAAAGATTGACGGCACGCCAGAAGGGATCAAGCGGCTGCTTGCAGAGATTGGGACGACCTGGGGGCGTCCTCAAATTATTCCCGCTGACTTTGACTCCTGGTCAATCGGGGCCTACTCCTATCCGATTCTCTACTGGATGACGAGAATGGGCGGGGCCAGAGATTTTTGCACCGGAATTCAACTTAAGACCGGGCTGCTGGGGAAGGGGGCAAAACTGCAGGCTCATCATATCTTCCCCAAAGCGGTACTTTATAAAGAAGGATACCTGCGGCCCCAAGTGAATGCAGTTGGAAACTTCTGCTTCCTTACCGCGAATTGCAATCAATGGATCAGCGCTGCCGCACCGGCCGACCCCTCCAGGTTTGTGAAAGGGAGTCATGATGATGACCTTCGCCGCATGGGTACAGAAGGATACTTCCCCTGGGTTCAGGAGCATCACCCGGAAGTACTGGAATCTCAGTGGATTCCGATGGATGCGGAATTGTGGAAGATTGAGAATTACCCTGATTTTCTGGAGGCGCGACGTCAACTGCTGGCAGACGCTGCAAACAGGTATTTAACGGAACTCAGTCCTGAACATTCCCAAAATGAAGATACTGCCTGTGGGCAACGCCGTGGAATTGCACCGTCCAGACCTGATTCCCATATTTCCAGTGTCGACGAAGAGGAGGAATTGAAAAATCTTCAAACATGGATGGCATCCAACGGACTGCCGGCCGGGGAATTCGGCTACGACTTGGCGGGCGAGTCTGAAATCGGTAATCGTGTAATCATTGACTTGGCCTGGCCGAATGGGATTCAAGAGGGGCAGGGACGGCCTGCGGCACTGCTTCTGAATGAGCCTGCTGAAACCTATCAGATCGTCAACCAGACCGGCTATGACTGTTACATTGATGTTGGCACCTTTAAGCAGTACGTGAGAAACACAATCATTGGAGAATGAGTTTCTGCCTGATCCGGGGATTGCAATCCATGAACCCCTGCTCCCGAATTGATACGCAACGCAAAACCGGGATCATCAAACACAAATACAGGTGCTATAACTGCACAGTATAAAATGTTGGATCAGTATTTCACTGCAGCTGTAATGGGGGCGGTATTCCCCTCCCCTGTTTGGTGTCTGTACGAATATAAGCCCAAATAAAATGCGTGGACTGGCAGCAGGAAAATTCATCGGGAAATGATGGTGTGCACTGGTTACGAATTTTGAATTTTCCCATTCGGATTGGGCCTGCCGGGTTGTCTGCTAAATTCTAAGTCGTGCCGGATTTATATTATGAGGGCGGAAACCAACAGAAATGCCGGGTTCCTGGAAATCATTTTTCGATCTTCAGTCGAAAACCCTGAATTCTTGCAGTTACGCGAGAAAGTGCTATTATTCAGGTGGACATACAAACGATCACTTAGTTCAATATCATGAAAACTCAGGATTCAGCCCGTTGGGTGTTTATCTGTCTATTCCTGCTTGGAATTATCCTTCCTACCTGTGTAGAGGCACAAGAACCGAAGCCCCTCCGGATTATTGCCTTCGGAGGGCATCCGGATGACTGCGAAGTGCGTGCAGCCGGCGTTGCTTCCATGTGGGCCGCAATGGGGCACAAAGTGAAATTCGTCTCCGTCACGAATGGAGATATCGGACATTACGCAATGGCAGGCGGCCCACTTGCCCTTACACGAAAGGCCGAGATTGAAGACTGCCGGGATATCCTGGGGATAGAAGAGACCGTCATGCTTGATAACCATGACGGAGAACTCATGCCTACGCTGGAGAACCGCAAGATTATTGCCCGACTGATTCGGGATTGGCAAGCCGATATCGTTCTGGGGCCGCGCTCAAATGATTATCACCCTGATCACCGGTATACGGCAATTCTGGTTCAGGATGCTGCATTCATGGTCACCGTTCCCTTTTTTACGCCTGCGGTCCCGCGTGTAGAAAAAAATCCGGTATTCCTGTACTACTACGATCATTTTCAACGGCCCTATCCCTTTGAACCGGATATTGCTGTGGATATTGGTCCGGTCGGAGACCAGAAGTATGGTTGTATGGCTGCACTCAGGAGTCAGTTTTCCGACTGGAATGCCTGGCTTGCCGGGTACCACGATCAGGTTCCTCAAGAAGAGGAGGCCCGCAAGACCTGGATTCGGGAACGCTTTCAGGCCCGGGATGCACATGTGGCAGACACCTACAGAGATTTGCTCATACAGTATTATGGAGAGGAACGCGGAAACGCAATTGAATTTGCAGAAGCCTTTGAGATCTCGGAATACGGGAGCCAGCCAACACCAGAGGAACTGAGAGCACTGTTCCCGTTTTTTGATGAACCGTCAGAATAGGAGGTGAATCCCCTTCATAGGATGCTTCGGGGGAATACAGGATTCGCCAACCGCTCTGCCGCTGTGACAAGATGCCTCCGCTGATCCACGATTGCACCTAAATTCAACGGCAATCCCATCAAAGTAAAATGCGGGAATTAGATTGATCATGCAGTTACAGGAAAAAACATTGATCATTACAGGATCTGCAGGAGGCATTGGACGCGCCATTGCCCATGCGTGTATTCAAGAGGGCGCACAGGTTCTTCTGGTAGACCGGAATGAAACTGGGCTGCATGAGTCGCAGAGAATTTTAGGTGGGCACAGTAAGGTCCACGTTGACGACTTACTGGATCCGGAATCCGCACCCCGCATTGTTAATTCCGCACTCAGTCAGTACGGAGCATTGGATGGGGTCGTGAATAATGCTGCACTCCTGACAAGGTCAACCATTGAATCAACGACCCCCGATCTTTTTGACCGTGTTGTGAACGTCAATGCAAAGGCCCCACTCCTGTTGATTCAGGCCGGATTAGAGTACTTAGCTCAAAGCAAGGGAAGTATCGTAAATATCGGATCCATCAATGCACACTGCGGAGAAGAACCACTTCTGGCTTACAGCATGTCCAAGGGGGCATTAATGACCATGACCCGCAATCTTGGCAACAGTCTTCATATGCAATACGGTGTTCGAGTAAACCAGATTAATCCTGGATGGGTGCTGACCGAAAATGAATACCAGATCAAGATTAACGATGGACTGCCCGAGGATTGGCCAAATCGTATACCACATGATGTGGCCCCGTCAGGCGCACTGATTACACCTGAGACAATTGCCGCCGCCGCGGTTTATTGGCTGAGTGATCGTTCCCGTCCCATCAGTGGGACGGTAATTGATATGGAACAGTATCCAGTTATCGGGCGATACCCGGTGAAGGAAGTCGCATAGTATTGTGCTGCATCTTACAGATTCGGGATCGTCTTTGCTTTGGAGCCTGATTACATGAATTTTTGAGATCAAATAGGTTTGGGAAATCTCATATGGAGACAGGATCGGATTCATTGAAGATTGCGCTGATCAGTGAGGTTTTCAGCGCAGAAGAGGCGCTGACTGCATGTCTGCAGGAAGCACATAAGCAAGGAGCAGACTTGGCCGTCCTGCCCGAATTGCCACTCAATGAATGGTCTCCAGCTACCAGACAGGCAAGAACTGAAGATGCCGAAACTCCAGGTGGCTGGCGGGAAACTATGCAGCGTAATGCCGCCCGGAGGATAGGGATTGCTGTACTGGGAGGTGTGATCCGTGTTATGCATGATGGTCACCGCATAAACCTTGCAATGCTCATTGATGCACACGGGTATATCGCAGGCACATCAGAAAAACACGTTCTGCCTGACGAAGATGGATTCCGGGAATGTGACCACTATGAACCCACGGATAATCCTCCGCGCGTCATTGAATGTATGAGTACAAAGTTCGGGGTCCAGATCTGCTCGGATGCCAATCGGCCTACCGCGGCACAGCTGCTTGCAGCGCAGGGGGTGCAGGTGATTCTGGCCCCGCGTGCAACCAGTCCATCTTCATGGAACCGATGGTGTCTGGCTTACCGGGCAATGGCACTTACCGCCTCCGCCTGGGTGATGTCCGTGGGCCGCCCCCGACCGGAGTTCGGCGTTGAGATGGGAGGTCCATCTCTGGTTGTGGATCCAATGGGGGAGGTGGTTTTGGAAACCATGGAGCGCATTTCGACTGTGGAGATTGATTGGCGTGCGGTCAAAGATGCCCGACAATCGTATCCCGGCTACCTTGCATGGCCGGCCAAGGCATATGTGGCGGGCTGGCAGGAAATTCTCAACAACCAACAAAAATGACGACGGACATGAACCGCAGACTAGTACTCTTCATCTCGCTTCTTACACTCTTTCCAGGTACATTGATGGCCCAGAAAACAGAGGTCGCCCGGATCCTGGATGCCAGAGGGGATGAATTCTTCAATATTGCTCACCAGATATGGGGGTGGGCGGAACTTGGATACCAGGAAGAAAAAAGCAGTGCTCTGTTGCAGGAAGTACTTACGAATGAGGGGTTTTCAGTGGAGTCCGGGATTGTCGGAATTCCCACCGCCTTTGTAGCCGAGTATGGCATTGGTGCCCCGGTTATTAGTATTCTGGCTGAATTTGATGCCTTGCCCGGATTATCACAGAAATCAACACCGGTCAGAGAACCACTGCTCAAAGACGGATCAGGACATGCCTGCGGGCATCATTTGTTTGGCGCGGCCTCCGCAGGTGCCGCAGTGGCGGTCAAGGAGTGGCTGGCATCCAGCGGACGCAGTGGTACGGTCCGCCTTTATGGCACGCCCGCCGAAGAGGGAGGGGCAGGGAAAGTGTATCTGGTGCGGGAGGGGCTGTTTGATGATGTAGATGCGGTGCTCCACTGGCATCCAAGTGACCGTAATGATGCAAGTCCAGCCACAACGCTGGCGAATCGATCCGCAAAATTCCGGTTTTATGGACACTCCACACATGCGGCAGGTGCCCCTGAGCGGGGGCGAAGCGCCCTTGACGGGGTGGAAGCCATGAATATGATGACCAACCTGCTCCGCGAACATGTCCCCCAGGAAACCCGCATCCATTATGTCATTACACGCGGAGGACTTGCCCCCAATGTTGTACCTGACTATGCAGAGGTCTATTACTATGTTCGCCATCCTTTTGCACAGACGCTTGAAGAGATCTTTCCGCGCGTGGTACAGGCCGCGGAGGGTGCTGCATTAGGGACGGGAACCACGATGGATTATGAAATTATCCATGGCTTACACAGCATACTCCCGAATGACGTTCTATCCCGTGCTATTCTATCCAATCTGGAGACCATCGGCGGGGTGGAATATGATGCAGGTGAACAGCAGTTTGCCGAAAAAATTCGGAAAACTCTGGATGCTGCATTAATCCCTTTAGGCTCACAATCTACGATCCAGCCGTTTATGCCGAGGACGACCAAAGGATCTACCGATGTCGGCGATGTAAGCTACATGGCACCGACAGCGGGCTTCAATGCAGCCACCTGGGTTCCAGGAACATCCGCCCATAGCTGGCAGGCAGTCGCCGCAGGGGGAATGAGTATCGGTAAGAAAGGGCTTGTACTGGCCTCTAAGGTCTTAGCGATGACCGTGATAGATCTTGTAATGGATGATGAATTATTGCTTGCTGCAAGGCGGGAGTTTGAAGAACGCAGAGGCGAAGATTTTGAATATCAGCCGCTTCTGGGTGATCGAGCCCCTCCCTTGGACTATCGAAAATAATTTCTCCATGCCGGGCCACATCATTGGGGGGTAATTCCAATGATATGGGGAAGGTCAGGCGGTCAGTGTAGATCCATCGGCGGTCAGACTGAACAAGGGTTCTGTGCCCGGCGAATCGGATAGTCCTCAATTTACCTTGTGGAACAGTTTATCCACGATGTGGGTCGGCTCGCCGATATATCTCTGAAAATATATACGTTCCACTCTGCGGTTGCAGTCGTGAGCCAGGATATGTTTACAGTTCAAATTTGATGCAGAGAAGATGCTTTGCATGCGGCCGGGAAACCGTCCTTTATTACCTCTTGGAGCGTCAATAAACACTACATCCCAGAAAGTTTCAAGAACAGCCCGGGGTAAGGATAACTGGAGTTTTTCGGGTTGGTCAATAATCCGCCTCCACTGCCTTCGCTTGGTCGTATAAGTTATTTCTTCCACCACAATGGTCGGATTTTGGGATTTTACCTTTTGAATCCAATACGTGCTGTCTTCCAGAAATAGCGTCTGTCCGCCAGAATTAATATCCATCCAGTAGGGGGAGTCATAGCCGATACCGAAGACGAGAATATTCCCGGGAGCGTGCAGGTCAATCAGATTGCCGATATATTGATATTCCCCGAGAGAGCAGTTCCCGGGATTGGAATCCACCAATTTTTGAAAATCAACATCCATGCCGCTGCTCATTACCGTTGTTATCTGTAAAATGATATTTGGCGCAGTCATTATGGTCAAACTTGCGGGCCCTGTCTACTCCTGCGGGTAGGATGATTTTAATTGACCGCAATGATACCCATTAATCGGAACATGAACAGGGATCTTCCATTTTCACATGCATACTTCAAGCAGAAAGCGTTTTCCCGAACTTAATCCATAGACATCGTACATCTCAAAAGGGGCGCAGTCGGTGCCCGTTACGCCAGTATTTCTGCAAAGTTACTGATTTTCCCGCAAATACCCCCGCGGCACCGTATCAAGAGCACCCGGAGATCTCTAAAAACAGATTTCCATGTTTTTGATGTTTGTCATGTTCAGTGAACGGGTTGCTTTTAGAAGCCATCAGGGCAAAGTCAACTCTCTGAGATGGGGGCATTACGGAGAAACACTACGGGCTGATGTCGTTGACATTTTTCGCTGAAGTCACCTGAAAACTTCATTTCAGAAAGAGAGCACACACAACGAGGCGGATCAGTGAACTGCGAACTCCAATTGCGTCCGACAAAGAGCGTTTCTGGATGAAAAGCATCCCTGCACTCCGACCGCTTACCTTATCTCTGACATGACATCAAGAAAGGCCATATACGAAATATCCCGGTACATCGTTCGTAGAACAGAAAATAAAACCTCTGACAGAACAGATCACCATGATGAATTCCGCGCAGAGGCTCCTGTTGCTGAAAATTGATCCCGACCGCATTAAAGCCTGTATAATTGTTTTTCGGTAACCGAGGCCTGCCGAATCCAGTACCAGTACATACAGAAAACCGAAATCAACTCTTGATGATTGCGAAATACAAGAATTTTTTGCTTCGTATTTTTCGGAAGGGCGATGCCGCGCATGCCGCATTTATCCTGAGCATTCCGGCCTTAGCAGTCATTGCCGGTGCCCTCTTTTTGCTGACGTATATGTGGATCCTATCCTGGGATACTCCCTCTCTGCGGGAGATCGAAAACCCTGAATTGTCCTATGCCAGCGTCGCGTATACCGCAGATGGTGTTGAACTGGCCCGGTTTGGTCGGCAGAACCGCAGCTGGGTTCCGTTTGACTCTATTTCTATTCACGCACGGCAGGCACTGATTGCCACCGAAGATCACCGCTTCTATAACCATTGGGGGGTCAATCTCTTTCGTACCGCCTCGGCAGCGACCCAATCTTTACTTGGCAAACTTGGGCTTCCTTTTGATCGTCAGGGGGGATCCACCATCACCCAGCAGCTGGCACGCAACATTTACAATGAGCAGATTGGATTTGAGGTCAGTGTGAAGCGAAAATTAAAAGAGATGGTAACCGCAGTGCGCCTGGAACGACTCTATTCAAAAGACGAGATCGCCGAAATGTATTTGAATACGGTCCCGTTCCTTTATAATGCCTATGGAATTGAAGCTGCTGCACGGACCTACTTTGGCAAAGCTGCCTCTGATCTGGATATACTTGAAAGTGCGACACTGATCGGACTCCTCAAGGGAACCTATCGCTACGATCCCCTGCGCAATCCTGAACGATCCAGAATCCGTCGAAATACCGTATTGCGACGAATGATCACGCAGAAATGGCTTGACAAAGACACCTATGAGGTTGTGAAAGACTCTTTAACCACTACCCGGCTCCGAACTGCCGATGTAACACAAAGCATTGCACCTTATTTTGCCGAGCAGGTTCGTCAGTGGGCATCAGAATGGGGAAAAGAGGAAGGTATTGACATCTATAACAGCAGACTGCGCATTGAGACCACACTGGACTCCAGAATGCAATCCACCGCCCGCTCCGCCGTAACCGGTACACTGGATGGTTTGCAGGCAGTCGCAAACTGTGAGTGGAGTGCTGCCGCCAGCCCCCGAATGCGATATGGTGGAGAAATTTCCAAATATCTGACAGATTCCTGTCATACAGATCCCGAGAATCACTGGACATGGTTTTGGGAACGTAATTCCGCCCTTCTGAATGCATATATCCGGGAATCTGCACAATATCGGAGCCTTCGCAGTAAAGGCAAAAACGGGGCAGATGCCTTGCAGGAATTGAAAAACGATCCCGCATTTATTGACTCGCTTAAAAGCACGAAAAGCCGCCTGGAAAATGGCTTTGTTGCCATGGATCCGACCAACGGATATGTCAAAGCGTGGGTCGGTGGACGAGATCTTTCTACGGACTGGTATGACCATGTGAGCGTTGCCAGAAGACAGCCGGGCTCGGTATTCAAACCCTTCACCTATGCATTCGCAATTGATGCCAACTACTCACCGGAAAAACTTTATATGGATTCTGTCTTTCAGTACCCAAATGAAGTTACAGGAGAAGTATGGAGTCCACAGAACTTCAGCGATGAAACCACCGGAGAATGGATGCCGATGCGGGAGGGCCTAGCCCGTTCTCTGAATACCATCACTGCACAGGTCATCCATGACATTAATCCGTTGAATGTAGCGAATCTTGCAAAAAATATGGGGATCAAAAGTGATCTGGACCCCGTCCTGTCGCTAGCGCTGGGGACAAGCGAAGTCACGCTCCTCGAATCGGTTAATGCCTACAGCACCCTAGCTAATCGGGGAATCCAGACTGACCCGGTCATGGTTACCCGAATCATCAATGAAGAAACGGGGAAGATTGTCTATGACTACCAGCATGACCCCTCACGCGAGCACCCGCGTGAGGTCCTCTCCGAAGAAAAGACCGCCGTTGTGATTGATATGCTGCGGGATGTGATCAACAAACCCTATGGCACCGGTATTCGTATCCGAAGTGGCTACGGATTGTATGGATATGACTTCGCAGGAAAGACGGGAACGACCCAGAAAGGGGCGGATGGCTGGTTTGTCCTCATGCACCCAGAACTGGTTACGGGTGCGTGGGTCGGCTTTAATGACCGGCGCATGAATTTTCGTTCCTCCTACTGGGGGCAGGGTGCACACAATGCCCTGTTTGTGGTCGGCGAATTCCTGCAGAACCTGTCGGAAAATGAAGAGCTCATGCTCAGCATCAACGACACCTTTCCTTCTCCGTCTTTACGCAGTGAAATCTCACCTCAGGATCAGCAATCTCCAGAGGCCCGCGTCAACTGGTAACCGGTTATATCTCCCTGTTGGACATTATGCAGGATTCCTCAGGATCCGTCTGTGAGATGAAATCACATATTCTGATCAGAAAGCCTTTACGATCTGGCGGTAACTGCCCGGGCCACAACAGAAAAAAGGTACCATGGAGATTCCCTGAATCGTTTCCATGCACCCTACAGTTCTTCGATCCGTTCCAGTTGCAGAAGCCGGACATCGGCAACCGCCTTTCCCGGGATGCTGACTGCCTGCAGAACAAGAGGATGATGCCCCGCTTCAAGCGAGATTGTCCCCAGTACGAGTAACCGAAAATCCTTCACATACGATTCAATCCGCGACACACGATCCTCGTTCATTCCGTATTCGGGGGGATCATGTGCATCCGCTATTGCGGCCTGCAGTGAACTGTCACCAAAGCTCAGATCAATCTGCGCCCCCTCATCCCCTTCTGCTGTCGTACAATACAGGGTCGCTTTGTATTCTCCAGATGTCAAAACCTCTGCATCCCATAAAATAGAATCCTGGAGACTCGTCCAGTTGCTCAGGAAGCTGTCATTGGGGTACCGGTTGGATCGCTGAATCCCTTCCGATGCCGTCGCATCCCGTACAGGAAGCCAGGTAATTTTTTCATCTTCAAAGCCAACCGTAAAGGGACGCTTTTCATAGAATTCCGGGACTACTTCACGAATCCAACGTGCCTTTGCTTCCTCCAGAGAATCCACAATCTCAGGATACTCAGACGCTAAATCTACGCGCTGCTCCCGATCATTGACAATATTAAACAGCCCTCCCAAGTGGCCCAGACGATGGGTTTGTGTCCTGACACTCGTGCGTCCCCTCCAATGGGAAAAAAGAATTCGATCCGGCATAGAATTACGGTCACCTTGGAGGAGCGGAGCAAAACTGATCCCGTCCAGTGGATCACTGATCTTGAGTTCAATACTGCTGAGTTCCGCCAACGTCGGCATCAGATCAATCGCAGCCGTGATATCCAGAATGACCATTCCCCCGGCAATCACACCTGGCCACTGCATTAGAAGTGGAGATCGAACCCCTCCTTCGTCCGTAGATCCTTTCCTGCCTTTCATGCCGGCGTTCCACCGTGCCCCGTTCGGGCCGTTGTCCGAAAAATAGAGCACAATCGTCTCCTCGGTGATCGACAACTCATCTAGAAGTGTTATGACCCGGCCTACGTTCCAGTCAATATTGAGCATCATGGCGAGGGCCGCCCGTGTATGGAGGAGATCTTCCTGTTCTGGAGAATGATGCGATTGCTGGAGTTCGGACACCTGATCCCACCACTCATCGGGCACCTGCATGGGGGAATGCGGTGTGTTGTAGGGCAAAAAAACGAGGAATGGCGATTCGGCATGCGTACGCATAAACTCCATGGCGGACTCCGTCAAATCATCCGGTAAATATCCGCTTCCCTGCACCAACTCGCCATTTTCCTCAAGAGGCGGTGAATAATAATGCCCCCAATGCCCCGAGGGGAATCCGTAAAAATGATCAAATCCACGGTGATTGGGATGATATGGCCCCTGCTGGCCGTTGTGCCATTTCCCAAAGATCCCTGTCGTATAGCCTGCATCCTGAAAGACCTGTGAGAGCAGGATCTCATCCGTATCCAGGCGCTCAGCCCCCGCACTGGTTCCATGCACGCCGGAGCGGGGATGATATCGCCCTGTTAAAAGTTCTGCACGAGTTGGAGAGCAGACCGGGCTCACATAAAAATTCTCAAACCTGGCCCCCGAATGAGCAATCTGGTCGATATTCGGTGTCTGGATACTAGTATTGCCGTTGATGGATAAATCCCCCCAGCCCTGATCATCTGTCAGGATAATGATTACATTCGGGGGATGCTCGGAATTGCAGGATGCGAACAGCATCACAGCAGACAGCAGGAAAATTGTGCGGGTCATGAAAATGATAATTATGGGATTACTTTTCGTACTGACAGCATCTCGGCAGATACTGCAAACGATACTTTTCAGTATGATTTTGAATTCCCCCCGATATGGTCGTCATGAATCATCCCTCTTCATGCCAAACTCTACTCCGAGTGATCGAAGCATCATGAACGTATCTATCCACTCAACATTGAACTTATTACAGACATCCGGCAACTTAACTGCTCGCCTGGATTTTGGGGAAGACTGCTCGTTCGTCACAACTATAGCATTGTGTACTCTTGCAAATGCCGCAAGTCAGACATCTGCAGTGGAAGAAAAAGCAGTCTTTGCCTCGTCGTGATATCGTTCGTGCCCTGTCACCCATTCCATAATCTCATTATAGGCCCCCATTATATTCTCCGCATCTACAATCCAAAAGAATTCCTGGGGGACTTCCCCTTTGATCCATTGGACAAGATCTTCGGTTTGTCGACCGGCAAGCACTTCTGTACGAACCGGGGTAATACTGTATATCCGACCTGCTTGATGGTGATAGATCAGGCTTTCCCAGAATCCTGGGCATAGATCAAAAGCATCGTACCTGTTTTTGGCTGTTATAAGAACATCAGCATCCACAATGTAGAATTGATCTTTCATCAGCGGATACGTATCCCCAATCGTTCGGCATAGGTTTGAAATGTTCCTCCGTAGAGTCCAGTCAAGTCGTAAGCCTCTTTAAATCCAATCTCTCCTCCCTTTGCAGCATTTATTATATGAGTGACAAAATGCTTGCCAACGCGCACATTCTGGTTATTGTAAAAATCGCCGCCTGACATCCTTTTCCTCTGACCCTGTTGTTTGGTTTGGGAATGGTAGAAAACCAAAAATTGATCACGATCAATAAGATCCAGGTCCATCGCTCTGCGGGCTATCGCCACTGGACTCACTTTGAAAAATTGTTTTAACGGTTCATAAGGCACTCTTTCCTGTCTGAATTGCCTCCATTTCCTGTAAAACTCGTACGATGGCATAAGAAACTCCGCAGCTGCCTGATTACACCAAGCTTCTATGCCCTTACTATCTGGAAGTAGATGTTCAAAACCGGAAATTCCCTCTTCCCCTAACCAGATATGCGCCAGTTCGTGAGCAAGTGTAAACATTTGAGCAGATTTTGCATCTCTACCGTTTACGAATATCAAGGGTGCATAGGGATCTGCAAGTGCAAAGCCGCGAAATTCCTCTACCTTTAGTTGGCGGTGCGTATTATTTCCTACGACACCATTAATCACTGCCATTACACCGATCTTCTCAATCATTCGTCGTAACTGATTCACTGCAACATCCTGATTCGCCACCGTTGCCGCCCACCCATCACCCATGCCGACGATTTTTCGCATTTCACGCCCCACCATATCAGGGGGATCGGTCAGATGGGCACTCCCTGCAAAGAAGAGCGGCTCAACCTTCTGGCCAATAAGATATTCATGCAGCCACCTCTGCCTCCGCAGCATCGCATGAATGGTATCCATCAGATCTGGACTCATATCCCCCCTTTTTTCCTTCTCCGGCACAGTTCGGAAATCTGGAATTGGAAGCCGTTCCTCTGGAGGCGAATCAAGGAACAGGTGCCCAAATGGCACACGAACAGCCCGGGCGAATGCCTCAAGTTGCTTAAAGGTGGGGCGTGCACTGCCCTGTTCCCATTTGGGCAGCTTTTTAAATCTTACTGCAAGGGCATCCTGCGTGATTCCTGCACGTTCACATGCCCAGATCAGTAGTTTTGGCTTAACCGGGACGGCGCTCATCATCGCTCCGTTTCTGTTTCAGATTCCAACTCGCTTCCTGCTTGAAATTTCTCATACCGTAAAGATAGGAATTTTATTCGTGCGTGCTCAGGGCGATTGCACGAATTCCAAAAGTCAAACCTCTATTTCGAAATTCCTACCCTTTGGTCCCCACCGCGGATGATGCAGACAGGATCCTGATTTCAACGGTCACCCACCAAATGGAGATGTGCAGAACAGGATTCCCGATGAAAGTGAATACTTCAAACGGACAAAAACAAAACATCCGTCTATAGAGACTGGAAATGGAGGTTTTCATCGATAGACGGCTGTCAAACCGTCAGAGTCAGGACAGGATTGCCTGGGAACGGTACACTGGTTGGCATGTGACTGTGCCGATTTTGTCTTGGGGAAACCATGTTGTCTGCAGCTGCCGGTTGATTCTTTTCTCATCCGACATGAATCTGCTATACCGGCGGACTATTTTTGCCTCTAGTTGTCGACTTGAACAGGATTAAGCCACTACCTCCAGGGATACCTGCATCCACCTATCCCTGAATCCTGCTGGTAAGACGGATTTCAGTACATGCGACCACCTTACCAACCCGCGTTACCCTGATTCCCGAAGTCACATCTATGCTCCCGGTTTCGCGGCCATGGCTTCCGTGGTTTGCATGCATGGTTTGAGATACTGATCATCTCCCGTCTTGGGCAGGCCAGACCACATATCCCTTTGCCGCAGCTTCTGCTGCCGCCTGCTTCGCATCTTCCTCATGCTCAAATATACCATAGACTCCTGAACCTGACCCGGTAAGAGATGCAAACCCTGCTCCACTGCGCAGCAGCGAGGACTTGATTTCCTCTATTTCGGGCCATTTTGAAAATATCGGCCCCTCAAAATCATTCTCCAACTCATGCATCCAGCGATCCAGATCATTGGATTGCACCACCTCTATGAGGTTTATTCGATTCGCTCCGGATACATCTAACTGCCGGAATGCCCATGCCGTAGAAATCTGAATATTCGGCACAATGACCGCTAAATGAAATGGAAATACATACCCGTTCATGGGAGTCAGCCGTTCCCCTCTCCCCTCCGCATAGGCGGTGCCTCCATGCAAAAAGAACGGTACATCTGAACCAAGTTGCAGTGCGAGTGCATCCAGTGGGCGGGCGTTCTGCTCCAACTCCCAGAGTTTATACAGCATTCGAAGCACCGTCGCAGCATCACTGGATCCGCCCCCGAGTCCCGCGCCGTGCGGAAGTAGTTTCTCTAGATGGAAGGACGCGCCATAATCTATATCTGCAATCTTCCGCAAAAGTCTCGCAGCACGAATCACCAAATTATCCTCTCCACATGAAAGCGTTCCGTCTGTGCAGGTCATGCTGATTTCTTCCGCGGAACATATCGTGATCTTATCCGCCCATCCAATTGAATGAAACACTGTTGCCAGATCGTGGTATCCGTCCTGCCGTCTGCGTATAATGTGAAGCCCAAGATTGATTTTGGCTGAAGCCCGTTCAGATAGCACCTGTCCTAACATTAATTTTGCGTCTAACATTCTCAATTGAACCCCAATTCAGAAGCAGAGAAGCTTCCATGTCCGTTTCACAGACTAGATCCGTATACTCTCGAATCTACCGGAAGAATCCGGGTTTACGACCTTAATCTGTATTCGTATGTCATTCTTTGAACCCTCAAAAACATAAACACGGGAGACTCAGAATTTGTTTGGGAACATAGAGGACTACAGACCGTTTGACGCTCAAATTTCGACGAAAATATCGCTGCATCGGCTACTCCGTATCCATTTCCATTTATTGTATAACTTCTTTTGCCGATGTTTAGGTTAGTTGCTTGTATAGCTGCGGCTTTACTGCTCCCCTTGCGGATGCCCGCGGCCAGTGCCCAGATCTCTAATAATGAGGTCCTCGGTACAGTTCCGGATGATCCCCAAACAGAATTGCGCAATGCTATGACTGCACGGATTGTGCAGTCCGGCTTTCTTGCATTAGAGGGTTCCATCAATCCAAACGACTATATTGTTGGACCGGGCGACATCTTTAATGTAATGATCGGGGGGGCAATTCCTGTTGAACTTCCTTTAACCGTATCCGTCGCCGGTGTTCTCCCACTGCCCGAGGGCGCAGTAGTTCAGGCCGGCGGAAAATCTCTTGCAGAGGTGGAACAGGAAGCCATTGCACTGCTTGAGTCCCGCTATGTTAATGCACCTGTAAGTATCTCATTAGCCCAGGCGCGAAGTTTTTATGTTCATGTTACCGGCACCGTGACCCGAACTGGACGCTACCTCATGCTCCCCCGTTCACGTGTTAGCGATGTTATTGAACAGGCCCTGTCATCCGGAATCCTTACTGCAAGACAAACAACAGATGATATTAAGGTTGACTTTGCAACACCGGAACATGGCTTCCCGCCAGAGATCAACGATACATACCGGCCATCACTCCGGAATATTCAAGTACAACACACGGATGGAACCGAAGATCTGGTGGATCTTACCCGCTACCAAACAACCGGCAGGATAGATCATAATCCTGTCTTGCAAGATGGGGATCGTATTAATGTCCCCGCCTACCACATTGTCCGTGAAGGGATCCGTGTATCTGGCGATGTAGCCTGGCCTGGATTGTATGACTGGCGCCCCGATGATACTGTGCTGAGTGTTCTGGATCTTGCAACAGGCGGGCAACCACCTGATTCAACCGTCCAGTTTCGAATAATGCGGTGGAATGATGGCCATTACCGCACATTACTTGATCACAACATCGGTAGTTTGGTGGAGGGAACCATTGCCGCAGAGCAACTGATGCCCGGCGACCATATCACCATATATGAACGCGAAACCGCCACAGCCAGTATTGAGGGATGGGTTACCTATCCAGGAGAATATCGTATAGAAGGTGGAGTAACCACCTTAAATCAACTGGTTAACGTTGCGGGCGGGCTCAAGGAAGGTGCCAACCTAAATGCAGCAATCCTGGAGCGCACCAGTAGCGACAGACTCATTGATGGCCCCGAAATACCTTTATCCAATCAATCTCCCATGCCCCTTCGCGGCAAGCAGGCGATTCAGTCATTTAGCGAAGGATTCCAAAAATCCTATTCTGGAGAAGTCGGTAATTATATGGCAGTCGATATCACCGGTATACTAGCCGGAAGGAGCAGGGATATTACACTCTACGACGGAGACCGGCTCATCTTCCCGCGTGACGAGGGAACCATCCTGATTTCCGGGCATGTCCCGAAGCCGGGATATGTGACCTTCTTAGCCGGGATGCCTGCACGTCATTATGTGGAACGTGCCGGAGGCTTGGGCCCTGATGCAGAAAAGGTCTATATTTTCAACGGAAGCAGTGATGGCATTCGTACAGGCCTTGATGAGCCCATCCATCCTGGGGACACAATTTTCGTAGATTGGATGGAGGAACTGACGGTGATGAAACGTCAAGCACGTACACAGCAAGTACAAAGCAAGTTTCAAATCCTCTTTTCCGGTCTATCAACGATTGTAACTGCCATCCTGATTTTAGTACTGCGATGACCAATCCAAACACAACTGAAATCGTGTGGTCGGTCATCCGAGTGATCCTGCACCGGCGATGGGTGGTGATTGGGGTCACGGGATTTACCGCTGCCGCTGCGATAGTCATCAGCCTTCTCCTGCCCAACTGGTATTTAGCAGAAACACGTCTGCTGATTCCTGGACAAACCTCTTCCGGTCTGCTTTCCAGCATGATCGGCGGACGTATCGGAAGTAGTGCATCCTCACTTCTGGGAGGACTGGTCAGTGACTACCAGCAGGAACTGGCCATCCTGAACAGCCGCACCGTAAGACAGGGTGTCGTTGAAGAATTTGATCTTATTCATGTGTATGATCTTGCGGACAGTGAATCCCCAATGAACAATGCGATTCAGGAGTTGACGGCAAACACTGAATTTGTCGTAGACAATGAATACAACTACCTTGCTATCCAAGTTTATGATAAAGAGCCACAGCGAGCTGCCGATATAGCGAACTTTTTTGTTTCAAAATTGAACCAGACGGGAATAGATCTCTCAACAGAAACGGCCAGATCCTATCGCCAAACGGTCGAGAAACGCTATCAGGATATGGAAGACAGCCTCAGTACGGTACTATCCGCAATCCGTACACTCCAGGAGAAGACAGGCGTATTGGATCTGCCTGCACAGGGTGCTGCATTTATGGACGGATTGACAGATTGGCGATCCCAGATCTTTCTTGCTGAACTCGAATTCGACAAACTGCTGTTTCTTTATGGCCCCGACCATTCCCAGACGCGTGCCGCTCAACAGGCAGTCGCGCAGGCAAGAGAATCCTATGATCAGGCTTTGGAAGGCCAGGAGCGACTCATGCCCGTATCTCAGGACAGTCTTCCGGGAGTGGCATTAAAATTTGCCGAGTTGGAAAAGGAAGCGGTTATCCTGACCACCCTCATGGAGTTTGCACGTCCGGTACTGGAAGAAGCACAACTGACTGAGGAGCGTGCAGCAAAATCTGTGCAGGTGCTTGATCCTGCCATTCCGCCTACCGAGAAAGCCCGCCCCTGGCGTGCTGCGATTTGTGTCGTCAGTACATTCTCAGGCTTTCTTCTATCAGTGCTTTACGTGCTTATCAGTGCCTGGTGGAAACGTAATTATGCTCTGATTGCATCAAAGTTGTCTCCAGATGGAGCAGCAGTATAAGGAGTTTCAGCTCGAAACTTGAACTGGAGCAGGTCATGGAACAAGTTGGAATTCTCTCCTCTCCGCCGAGGATTTACCAGACTGGAAATGCCTTGATCATTGCCGGGCTCGTTTTAAGCCTGGGGATGACCTTCGCCCTCGCCAGTACCGGATCTGTCCTGTATTTAATCGCACTACCTGCAACCACCCTAGGAATTATCGCAGTTGGATTTTTCTTCATAAACCCCCTCCTGAATCTGATGTTAGTCATTCTGGGATTTGTACTGATATCTTCAAATGAAGAAGGATTCCAGATGATCGAAATCGCCTACGCAGTCTACCTTTATGCAGTTCTTTTGATGTGGTTTCTACAGCACAAAATTTTAGAACCGACAAAGATCCTCACCAAGAAGTCAGATTATGCGATAGCCCTATTCTTGGGTATGCTTCCTGCAACCTTGATTCTTACAACACTCTTCCAAGGGGATTTTCTGGTCGCATTCAGCGAGTTGATCTCACTCTCTATGTTGCTGATCTACTTTCCAGTCAAATATACGGTCGTTCATCATCAAGCAGGCCCAAAGATTATCCTCATTATGGTGGTCATCATGAGTGTTGTGGTTGCTATTATAAATACAATCGAGTATGCGTCGGACTTATCAAATGCCACGGCGCTGTGGCATGTATCGGGATCCAGAGTTGTCGTGAATGATTGTCTGCTCATGATTGGTTCTTTGATGAATCTGACCCTTTTGATCTATGCCCGAGGTCCTGTTTCATTGCTACTTTCCGCAAGTGCACTGGCATTTACATTCGCTGGATTGATCATGACGCAGGCGCGTGGATTCTGGCTAGCTTTCTTGCTTGGTGTACTAGCCCTTATCCTACTGGTCCAGACATCTGAGCGAATCAAAATACTTACGACAGGTGCAATTCTTAGTGTTTTGATTCTTGGGGTTGGATATATCCTGCTAGGTCCATTCCTGAATGTGATTATTGAAGGAATTACGGAACGTTTTAGTACAATTGCTACGTCATTTACGCAAGACCTGTCTCTCGTAAACCGGTTCCGTGAGACCCAGGCAGTTTTTGAAAAAACTGTAGTAAATCCTCTGATCGGATATGGGCCTGGCGTTTCCTATCTGTTTTATGATATCGTTCATCAATCTACAGATACGGATTCATTTGTGCATAATGGGTATATCGGGCTCTGGTACAAATATGGCATTTGGGGATTGGGGCTTGTCCTGTACTTCTGGTACTCAACCATAAAACTTGGACTGCGTGCGTACCGGAGTAATACTGCTGAACGCTGGACCCGCTTAGCTGGCTTGGCGGGCGCCGTTCCACTGATCGCATTAACAATTTCTACGTTAACACAGAATCCGTTTTTTCTGAAAAATTACTTGTTCGTGATTGCAATTGCTGCCGGATTGGCTGCCGGTTCAGGTGAGCGATCATCAAATCAGCTTAATCCCTCATCTGTTGAGACACAGAACCGTGTGTGACCCTCTCAAATACATATGGCATCCCTTGATCCGTGCAGAAAATGAGGCCGAACTTGCTGGTTCATCTGTCGAATCATGCGAGTACTGATCCACGATTTCGGAGCATACGCCTTCCCCGTTACGTTGAGTCAAACTCTTCATGATCGTGGATACGATGTTGGACACGCCTATTGCGACAATCTGATCACGACCCCACATAACGTATGTAAGCGTGCTACATCCTTTGAGTCTCTGCCCATCCAGACATCTCGCCCACTGAATAAATACAATCTCGTACAGCGATGGATTCAGGAACAGGAATATGGACGCTTAGCGGCTCGGACCGTCCTAAGTTTCAAACCGGATATTGTGATTTCTGCAAATGCACCACTAAATGCACAGGAACGCATCCTGCGATCATGTAAACAAAGCGGGATTCCGTTTGTGTTTTGGCTGCAGGACCTGATTGGATTGGCAACTTCGAGAGTTCTAAAATCAAAGCTTCCTCTTTTTTCCTCTGTCATTGGTCGCTACTTTCAGTCACTTGAGGGACGATTACTTCGCAGGAGTGATGCTGTAATTTCAATCACAGAGGATTTTACTCCTGCCCTTCAGAAGTTTGGGGTTTTACCTGATCGCTGCTATGTGATTGAAAACTGGGGCACATTGGATAGTGTTCAAGGCGATCCCTCAATGTGGGCGAGAAAAAATAAACTTGATCAACATCCCATTCTACTTTATGCGGGCACATTGAGTATGAAGCATAACCCCGCTATTCTGCTACATCTTGCACGAAAAATTGATATCCGTGCCCAGATTGTGGTTGTTTCCCAAGGGGCAGGTGCGGATTGGCTTACGAAAGCAATCGCTGAGCATAATCTCAATAACCTAACGGTTCTACCCTATCAGAAAGTGGACCAACTATCTGCGATGTATGCTAGTGCACAATTTCTCCTGGTTTTACTTAACGAAGATGCTGGACAGTTTTCCGTGCCATCAAAGGTACTGACCTGTCTCTGTGCAGGCCGGCCAATTCTTGCGGCTATCCCCAAAGAAAATCTTGCGGCGCGGATTATTCAGAACGCGGGGGCGGGGTTTGTTATCGAACCAGACGATTACACTGGGCTTGTCCAGAAAACCCAACTGCTTCTTAACGAACCAGAATTGCGTCGGACCATAGGTGAAAATGCTCGAAAATGGGCAGATGAACAATTTGATATCAATAAAATAACGAATCAATTTGAGCATATCCTTAAACAGACATCCGCATGAACCGCCCAATTGTCTATGTAGCACGTTTCGTACCGGAATATCGGCGCCCCATTCTAGAAAAACTCAATGAACAGTTAGATGGACGGCTTATCGTGTGTGCAGGCATCGCCGGTGACACTTCTTTTGAAAATCTGTCTCGTGGCTCCTCTCCAACCTACCAGTGCGTGGATCTGAAAAACAGATGGATTGGCAACCAGAGGGCACTGATCCAAAATTCACAGCCCATTTTTGAATGCGATCCCGCTGTAATTCTTGCAGAGGAATCACCTCGCACCATCTCACTCCCGTGGTTACTGTCAGTTGCGCGGGCAAAACATATTCGCACATTGCTCTGGGGGCATTTTTCGTCGAATCGACGGACATTTTCAGGACGAAACCTGCTTGACCGCTATCGAATTGCACTAGCCAAACGCACGGATGGCTGTGTCTGCTACACCGACGAAATTGCAGACCTGCTCAAACCCTATGTTCCCCCTGAACGCCGTTTTGTCGCCCGCAATACATTAGACACAGACAGATTGTTTGGGATCTACCAGATTCTGGATGCGAAGGGAAAAGATTTTATCCGTGCCCGCCTCGGTATACCTGTAAAGGGCAGAACTGTGGTATTTATCGGGCGTCTTATTGCGGGTAAGCGACCCGAAGTACTACTCAACCTGCACAAAGCATTGAGTAGAGAAGGCGAAGCCTCTCTCGTTTTGATTGGAGATGGTCCAGAGCGAAACCGATTGATGGCCCGCACTCAGAGTGAAAATCTGAGCAATGTCTTCTTCCCTGGAACAATTCCAAACCTGGAAGACTCTGCCCCCTGGATATATGCAGCGGATGTTATGGTATGTCCGGGATATGTTGGATTAAATGTGAACCACGCATTTTGTCTGGGACTTCCGGTGGTCACCTGCACCAGCCCTGACCCGAAAATCCGCTACCACAGCCCCGAGATCACATATCTGAAGCCCGGTGTTAACGGGATGCTGGCATCTTACGATGATCTCAACGCACTTGTGAACGCAACAATGACGATCTTCGAAAATCACGCAACCTTTTCATCTCATGCATATGACTATGCACAATCGCATCTTCAGGTACAGGGAATGATTGACGGCTTGATCCAAGCCATTGAATATGCAGAATCACACATCTGAACGAAGAACGCCAAATGGAAGTCCACCTGATTTACAGAAAATATATTTGGAACCTGTATCAGGATATTCATGTTTAAGCAGAAAGAGGGATGGCCTGTAAGTTCATCGCATCTTTGTTCACGACAGCCGATCTTTTAAGATGCGATTCAAGATTGATTCTATATGGATGGACCCGGTCAATCAGGCTATCGCCATCCATGAATACCCTGTCTGAAACCAATAGTACCCGGGTAAATATGCGAACTCTTGCAAAACTTCCAGCCTTGAATATATTTATTGACCTGAGGGTGTCTCAAAGTGCTTTTGTGTCTGAATTATTCGTTCTGTAAGAACCGCTATGTAAAAGTATTCAGGCTTGATATGAACCAATCCATAAAGAAAATTATTCCCACTCCTCTAGCAGCCACTCTGAAGACTCTGAGAGACCGGATCCGGTTCTATCGTATCGGATTACCACGGACGAGGACCGATCTAAAGATGGTCTACTACGGATCAGCCTATGGAGGATACGCCGTTCCCCCGGATATCGTTCGTAACGCAACCGGCGTATCCTTCGGTGCGGGAGAAGATGTCAGTTTTGAGATTGCCATAGCAGAAGAACTGGGAGCGCAAGTACATATTTTTGACCCCACCCCCCGGTCAATTAACTATTGCGAACGGATCCTCTCCGAACCTTCAGATGTTATGCAACGAGAATTGATCACCTTCCATCCTTACGGCGCGTGGTCAGAGTCTAAAATGATACGCTTCTATGCGCCCTCGAACCTTGATCATGTAAGTCATTCAGTCGTGAATCTTCAGAATACATCTGAATATTTTGAGGCAAAAGTTCTTTCGCCAAACGATGTCATTGCGCAAATTCAAGGAGATTCAATCCAATTCTTAAAATTGAATATTGAGGGAGCTGAGTACGAGGTGATTCGATCTTGGTTTGAAGCCGGTCAAAGACCCAAAGTAATTTGCATTAATTTCGATGAACTCCACTCTCCAGGGGATTCGGGTGCCGCCAAACGCCTCAGATGCCTCGTAAATGATTTTACGAACGCATCCTATGTTCCCATACATACCTCTGCGACGAAGGTAACCTACTTAAGAACAGATTGAAATTCAGGCACTGGAGAATAATATACAATTACCGAGATTGTCTTCGTTTAGGGATGTGCTTATTGATCCCGTAACTCCTATGCCTGCCTGACAGTTGGCTTTTCGGGTAGCAGAAGGAGCGATCTAGACCATATTTCAGAGATCCTGCGTCCACCCACGAAGTCTTAGAGTATTCATCCATTGAGCATATACCTGCTCCACCAACACAGGAACAGACCAGATGGGATTAATGGCAGAGAACCGCCATATGAGCATGATAAAGCCTGGACCACAGCATGCTACCATATCTGGGGAAATAATGCTCCGTACACATTTTAAGGAAATATTGAACTTGACTGCAATTGCTGTAAACAGCTTTGATGGTCTGCCTGTTGAAGAACGGCGCGTAGACATATGCATCAACGATGTCCAGCCCTGCACGGGAAATTAACCCAGAGAAATCTGACTTATTGAAGAATTGAACATGTCCAGCGGGGTGTCTGCTCCGATCCTGGAATGCTCCTTTGATTCTTCCGAAAACTAAATTCTCCAAGGGCACTTCAGCGATAAAACTGCCCCAAGTAAGATCTACTAAGGCATCCAGGAATTGTAAAGGATGCTCAAGATGTTCCAAAACATGGCTGCAGATAACCAAGTCAAATTCCTGCTTTCCGAACAATTCGGCAAAATTCACTTCCGTTATATCTCCTGCCACCGTGTGCACACCTGGCAGATTTTCCTTTATGAATGCTATGGCCTCAACTGAATAATCTACCGCGTAGTAAGATCCAGCTATCTCTCGGTGCTGGAGTTCTGCAATTACTGCACCCGTTCCGCAGCCAATATCCATAACGGACGCTGGCTCCAATCCATTTCGGTTGAGCAATGCACAGATTGCGTCTGCCTTCTGCTTTGCCCTCTACGGAGCCATTCTGCTTGGCGTTCAAGTGAATTCACATACTTTGAATGATAATGATCTCTTCCCGTAAGACCAGAATCCAGAAAAGGAGGAGTCATGCTACAAGATCAATTTGTAGAAGAAATTCATTATCCAGCATATCTAAGTCTACCGGCGACTTGAGACTCAAAATACAGGATTAATCCAAAGTTTGAAGGACTGATCAAACCACCTTACGGACAAAATCAATCTATCTGAACAGATAGTACAGCAGAGCCAATTATGGGATAGGTTCGCCATTACCCGGAGACCTTTTCTATAAGGCCAATCCATCGCTTCCGAACGGCCTCTGGACTATAGACGGTTTCATAGTGCTTCCGTACAGCTAACGAGCAATTCAGCCACATCTCTTGGTCACCGAGCGACTGTAAAGCTTTTGCAATCGCCGGTGGATTATGGGGAGGAACCAGTAAAGCCCCCTGTTTAGAACCAACAACTGCCTCAAAAACAGGACGATTGGTAATAATTACCGGAGTTGCTGCGCTAAGTGCCTCCACTATTGCTAAAGGTTGAGCTTCATGATGAAGGAAGCTCGGAAGCACAAACACATCTGCTTCTCGATGAAGCCTGGCAACGAATGTCCGATCTGTGATTGGCCCATGAACGATAACGTATTTCGTCAACCCCAACTGGTTGACTGCACGATGGAAATGCTCTTCATCCTGACTGTTATTCCATCGTCCGGCAAAATGTGCCTCGACTGAAAGTCCTTCCCTGGCTGCAATTGAGATTCCATGCAAAAGATCGTAACATCCTTTTTCTTTGATCATATGACTCAGAAATAGAACCCTGAGCGTCTTTGAAAGGGAATATTTTTCGCGTTTGATTTGAAGTTCATCTTCTGTGGCAAGTGGTTGCACATAATTCGGAATCACATAAAGTTTGTCTGCCGGAATCCAGCGCGCAATTTGGTTTGCCAATTCGTTACTCAGTACCACAACCTGATTTACCCTGCGAATGAGGTGTCTTGCTGTAATTTTAGTGCTCCAATGAGTGAATAGTTGAGAAAAATTCCCCCAATGAACTACTGGAATCAGGGATTGAACTGGACTTAGGCATGACATTACAACCAGAAGATCACGCCAGTGCCCGAATGGTTGACTGGAAATACTTGCCCATAGCACCAGATTGCCATCGGATAGAATTTCCTTTAATTTTGGCTTCAATCCCAGATAATGTCCGATTGTACTTAGCGCTCCAGAAAACCCTGACGATAGTAAAGCTTGATCCGCGAGTGTCATATTAAATCGCCTAACCCTGTAATCTGACTGAAGCATATCCGCAAGACATTGAGTCGCTAAACTCTGACCGTCTATCGGAGGAGGGTATCGCCCAACAACATGGATCGTGCCTAATTCCGATGACCTGGACGGAGACAGTTGCATAAAAATTGAAGATGAAAATATTGCGGAGGATACAAATATCCAGTATCAGCTGTGTGTTTCTCTGGAACCACCAAAAAGTTTCATTTCATGGCAGCACGCATAACAGGGAGAGTAGCGAACCGTGGAGCCGAATTGCGTATGACAGTGATCGTTTTTTCTGCATTCCATATTTCTGTCGGGCGGTCAACTTCATCTGACAGGATTCCATCACGACCAAGAATCCATGTGGAATTTCATCATTGAAACTACCCGATCTGGCAGATGCAGTCTAATCCACCTCGCCCATCAGCCGCTTGATCCATGGAAATGCGGCAAGCGCTACGACCCCGGAAACACCAATAATCATCGCAACATTCCCAAAGAGAGCCGCCGCATTTAACGTCTCCAGCTGCCCGGCAACAAGCCCGGCAAACAGGTTGCCCAATGCGGTTCCAATAAACCAGATCCCCATCATCTGCCCGACCCTTCCTGCAGGTGCCAACTTGGTAATGGAAGAGAGTCCAACCGGACTCAGACTTAATTCTCCCACTGTGTGCAGAAAGTACATGACCACCAGCCAGACCGGCGAAACCAGAGAACCATCCTCCGCATTCGCCGCGCCCCAGGCAATGACAAAAAAGCCTGCCGCCAACCCTAACAGCCCAATGGCAAATTTGGCGGGAATCGATGGATTCCGTTTCAGCCTGGCCAGCGTAACCCAGAGAGATCCAAACACCGGGGCAAGAATGATGATGAAGGTAGAGTTGACCGATTGAAGCCAACTGGCCGGCAACTCCCACCCCCCCAGCATCCGATCCGTTGAATCCCGGGCAAACAGGTTGAGCGATGACCCTGCCTGCTCAAATCCCGACCAGAAAATCGCAGCCAGAATAAATAACCAGAAAATGACCACCAGGCGCTTCTTCTCTAATCTGGTGTGATTGGTGAACATGAGCAGGTAGGCAAAGAATGCCACCGCAATTACAATCACTGCATATCCAAGTGCTGTAGCGAGTACCTCCAGAGAAAGGGTCCGCAAAAGCAATGTGCCCGCTACCGCAGCGACGATGAATGAACCCGCCAACACGATGTACGTGATACGCGTTTTTTGCTTCAGTGCATCTTCAGAGGCATCTGACTTCAAGAGACCCGCCTCCCCCAGATATTTTGTGCCCAGTCGGTACTGGATCAGTCCGAGAATCATGCCGATGCCCGCCAGAGAAAATCCATAATGCCAATTGTAGGATTCGCCCAGCCATCCCGTCAGAATGGGGCCGGCAAATGCCCCAAGGTTGATTCCCGTATAAAAAATTGAGAAACCTGCATCCCGTCTTGCGCCCCCCTCGGGGTATAAATCCCCCACCATGGTGCTTACATTCGGCTTCAGCAGGCCCGTCCCGATGACAATGAACATCAATCCCAGAAAAAAACTGCCGTTATCCGGAAGGCCGACCAGAGGACCTGCCATCGTGAAGTGCCCCAGCGCAATAATGCATCCCCCTACAAAAACCGCCTTCCGCTGCCCCCAGAGATTATCTGCAATCCAACCGCCAGGCAGTGCCAGAACGTACACGAAGAATGTGTATAGACCATAGATTGCGCCTGCCTTCCCTTCCCCGAAATCCAATCCTGGATTCCCCTCTGCAGCCGCAGTCGTCATGAAAAGCACCAGAAGTGCTCGCATACCGTAATAACTGAACCGCTCCCAGAGTTCGGTAAAGAATAACGTAGAAAGCCCACGGGGATGGCCGAACCATTGTGCGGCGTGTGCGGGTTTAATGTTGGTTGCCATATTTCTTTTTGGACGTAGCGGCGTAAAATACGGAGTTTGACTGATTTTACGAAATCTTCTGGTAATAATGGCGACTGCCACCTTCCCATTCGGTATATTTGCCGGTTGTGCTTGTGGCAGTGACCGAAAATATACTGAATAACGATGTCTAGCTTTTCTGAGAATACGACAAATCAGCATCCAGATCGAACCCATACCTGCGGCGAACTCTCGGAGTTCCACCTGGGTGAGCAAGTTGTCCTGAAAGGATGGGTGGATACACGACGTGATTTGGGAGGGGTTATTTTCATTGACCTCCGGGATCGCTATGGTCTGACACAAATTGTATTCTCACCACAGGATAATCCCGCTGCACACGAATTTGCAGACCGCCTGCGCAGCGAATATGTGATCTCCATTACGGGGACGGTCTCCTTGCGCTCAGAAGAAACCGTAAACCCCAAATTGGCAACAGGAAAGATTGAGGTGCGGGTGACGAGTCTCCTCATTCTTGCCGAATCCGAACCTCCGCCATTTTCAATTTCCAGCCATACGCAAAAAGCGAAGCTGGCCTCTGAAGATCTGCGCCTGAAGTACCGCTATCTTGATCTCAGGAGACCCGATTTACGCAACAAAATGATCCTGCGGCATCAGGTATATCAGGTGATTCACCGCTATTTTGATGCAGAGGGCTTCCTTGAAGTGGAAACCCCAACCCTCATGAAATCAACCCCCGAAGGGGCTCGTGACTATCTGGTTCCAAGTCGAGTGCACCCGGGATCTTTCTATGCCCTTCCGCAGAGTCCACAGACCTATAAGCAGTTATTGATGATTGGAGGACTGGATAAATATGTTCAGATCGTAAAATGCTTCCGGGATGAAGACCTCCGTGCGGACCGGCAGCCAGAATTCACTCAGATTGATGTAGAGATGGCCTTCGCAACCGAAGAGGCGATCTATTCCCTGACCGAAGGACTGATGGCCATGCTCTGGGAGGAAGTGCTCGGAGTTACGATCCCGACCCCCTTCCCACGCCTGACCTATCAGGATGCACTCTGGAAATACGGCTCGGATAAGCCAGACCTCCGGTTTGATCTTCCGATATGTAATCTCAGTTCTACCTTTGAGAATTCGGGATTCCGTGTATTTGATCAGGCACTCTCGGCAGGGGGATCGGTATTGGGACTGGTCATTCCTGGATTTGGCAATAAAGGACGAGGCTACATGGATCGTCTGGACAAAACCGTGGTGCGTAAACAAATCGGAGCCGGCGGGCTGATTCATGTGCGGATCCCCTCCGACGGCACCCCGCCTAACTGCTCGGTAAAAGCGCATGTACTTCCCGATGAATTTGTCGCCGGGGCAATCCAGTCATCCGGGGCTGACACCGGTGATCTCCTGCTCGTTCTGTGCGGTAAATGGCCCACTGTGCAGGAGCAGATGGGAACCCTGCGCCTGCATATGGCCCGTGAACTTGGCAGCATTGATGAACGCGCGTGGACGTTTGCATGGATCACTGAATTCCCGCTCCTGCAATGGGATGAACGCGAAAAACGCTATTCCGCCATGCATCATCCGTTTACCTCCCCAAGAACAGAGGATCTGGAGTTACTCCAACATGATCCCGCACATGTTCGGGCCCGCGCCTATGATATCGTGCTCAATGGCATGGAGATCGGTGGAGGCTCCATTCGTATCCATGACAAAAACGTTCAAAAGCAAATGTTTGATGCGCTGGGAATTCCCGAAAAGGAGAGTGAAGAACGGTTTGGATTCTTATTGAACGCACTGCGTTACGGTGCGCCGCCGCACGGGGGCATCGCAATGGGACTGGACCGGATTGTCATGCTGCTCTCCAGATCCACCTCGCTTCGGGATGTGATTGCATTTCCAAAGACACAGAGTGCACAGGAACCCATGTCCGGCACCCCCTCAACGGTGGAGCCGGATCGACTTCAGGAGTTAAACATTCAGTCCATCCCGAAGTCCGAATGACCGATGCCTATGCGGCGTTATTGCAAGACCGGTTCCCGTGGGATCGCTGGGAGAGATTAATTCTCTCCCAGGGAGTCCTGCTGGACCGCCCCGCAAAAACCCCCCATCCGCGGTATCCCGAAATTATTTACCCGATGGATTACGGATTCATCCGCAATACGACAAGTTCCGACGGGGCCGAAGTGGATGTATTTGTGGGCTCTGGCCGAGAGCAGCTGGTCGGATTGATCCTTACACATGATTACCGTCAGGGAGACCGGGAACTCAAATTCCTCTGGCGCTGCCTCCCTTCCGAGATCTATCTGGCGCATGGATTCATCAATTTCGATCCTTCAAAGTTGAAGGGACAACTGATCCTTCGCTTCCCCATGCAAACACTCTGGGAGATACAGGGTTGAAGGACACCTGTTCGGAAGATTTGCCGTAGATTGGCAGGCCGCCAGTTCTCTACATTCTGATCCCGTAGCTCAGTTGGAAGAGCATCTGACTTTAAGTCATGGAGCCTTATACAGGAAACTGTGTGAGTGGAGGCTGCTGTATGCTGGAACGCCCTAAAGCCGTCGATACGTCGTCACACGTAAAAATGCGGCGGATAGATGGGTAATCAGCAGGCAACCTTGAATTGGGCAATCCAGTCATTTTCCTTTGACCGTGCCGGGTCACAGGGAATCATCCTGCGCCCTGTTCCGCATCGTGCGGATTCAAGAGAGCCCTCAGAGGCCATACGCAGCCCACCCCACCCCTTATATGGAAGGGTGAAGAGATGGTCCAGACCACAACATGCGTATTGATGGCCGGTGAAAGCCGGTGTGGTAGGTTAATCAGAGGGTCCCAGGTTCGAGCCCTGGCGGGATCACCATCAGCCCGGGTGGCGGAATAGGTAGACGCGCTGTCTTGAGGGGGCAGTGCCCTTACGGGCGTGCTGGTTCGATTCCAGTCCCGGGCACCAACTGGATCAGTTTTTTCGATGTAAGTGTGAAAGAACCGATTCATCCAGACCGTTAGCATCAGATATCAACCTTCCCTCACTTGAATTCTCCGTCCATGGACTGATGTACAAACCATCCTGTACATCCCGCCCCGTAACGATTCTCTGTAATCATGGAGCATAACCTGACTCAACCTCCATTCATTCCGGAACACGACAAGCCGAAATCTCCCGGGATCCAAATGAACTTTGACAACACGGTCTCGGTCTACATGATTGTGGCGCAGGAGATGAGCTTTGCTGAAGCGGCACAGGAAGCATTCCGGATGGTCAAAAATGCTCAGGCCAGATTCCCCGACTGGCCGAGGTGTTTCTACCTTGATATTGAGGGACATAAAATGGCAGACCTGTCTTATGAGGAAGAATGGATTGAATTTCAGCAGGAATTCTGGTTCTCAACGCTTGCACATTTTCTGACCAGCTTTGACCTCCCGCTGACCGGCCCGCTGCTGAACCCCAATCCACAACGAAATGATCTGCCTGATTCGCTGGCCATCCAATAACCGCATCCAACAGCATCCATATCCGTTCCAGTATGGATGAAAAAATATTCTGCATTGTATCTTACGGAAGTTATCCTGTCTGAAATGAAGCAATCTGCTCAGCGCTTTGTATTTTTGATGCTGTCTTTGGCATTCATCATCCTGTAACATGTTATTCTAACGATTGCGTATGTTGCGAATCACCTTTACCATTTTAGCCATCGTAGCGTCGGCTGTCACACTCATGACCAACTCCGTTGGGATGAATGAGTGGTGGAAATACATCCCTATGGCCGGGCTCATCCTTATCTCGCTGATCCTGTGGATTTCGGTCCCTTCTTCCGGACGTCGTCCGAAGCCAAAAACTTCAGATTCAGAGCTTCAGGATCTGAACAAAGAAGAATCCCTAGCCGATTTGGGAATCCTGGATATTCGACCGGTAAGTTCGGACAATCCACCCGCTGACACCAAAGAATCGCTTCCGGCCCAAAGAACTCCGGGAGCGACTGCAGATCCATCTGAACCCGTTCAATTGAGCCTGATTGCAGAAACTTCCCCTCCAGACACTGGAGACACACACATCTTTCCTGAGAGCAGTGATCCACTTGACAAGCACACGCTGATTCCAGTATTGCAGGGCTTTCGTGCCGCACTTGACGCACATGCAGTCGGAATTATTCATGCTGTTTCGAAGGACTCTAAGTATGAAGTTTGCGGGACTGCAGGCTTTGACTGGATTCGGTCACGCGGGGAATCCTTTGTTCTGAAGTATGATCTTCTGGCTGAATCTGAAACCACGGCAATTCACCCGGTCGGTTCCAAAGGCCTGCAATCCAATCACCTCACCTACAGCCGAAAGCCGGCAAGTATTACCGCCATCGGGGTGACCCGTATCGGGCTGACGGGTAAATTGCTGCTTGTTGATACCATCCACAAGAATGGACTCTTCCATCCCCGTGCAAAAGAATTACTCGAAAATTTTGGCCAAACACTGAGTCTGCTGTTCTACAGGGACGATCCAAATCGTCCCCGCTATGAGATCATTTACGAAGAAATGATGACGGCACGATCCGAGAAAAAAGATCTTGCACTCGCCCTTGTGATTCCTCAAAGATCGGAGCCCCTTACCCGAATGTACGCAGATTTACTGGATGACATCGAAAAAACATTCTCCGAATGCTTAATGCGTGCGGATCCAGACAGCCGCGTGGTCAAATTCGGCGAACTTCTCTTTGGTGTGTTTAAGGATTGCAGTCAGGATGGACTGGAAGTCTGGCAGCAGACGGTTCAAAATGAGATTGCCCGGCAGGGAGGCTTACTCACTGGAGGAGCCTTCATTGGGGCGGTTGTGATGGCCGACAAGCATCAGACCGCAGATCATCTCCGGGACGATGCCAAACGCGCACTGGTCAAGGCATATCAGGGACCGGCGGATATGGTGGTCACTTAGCCGCTTACCAGCGGAACAAACGAAAATGCTCCGCTCTTACTGGATTCATACGAATCCGGGCCAGTCCGGACCACCCTGGTCATCTGCTGCGCATACCGGTCCCCCACCGGCACAACCAGCCGCCCGCCCTGCCTGGTCCCATCGGGCTGCTGGAGTTGATCTAGGAGCATCTGTGGAATTTTCATTGTGCCGGCCGTCACAATAATTCCGTCAAATGGGGCAAGGCTCGGCCATCCTTTCGTTCCATCTCCTACACGCAGTAAGGCCCGGTAATTCAGTTCTTCCAATACTGATTTTGCCCGTTCATGCAATTCTCGATGCCGCTCAATAGAATAGACCTTAACCCCCATTGCACAAAGTATCGCCGCCTGATAGCCACTGCCGGTGCCAATCTCCAAAATCGAATCTCCCGGCTTTGTATCCAGCAGCATTGTCTGAAATGCAACCGTTGAGGGTTGAGAAATCGTCTGTCGCAAACCGATGGGCAATGGACGATCCTCATAGGCACGGTGCTGCAGCCCCTGCTCAATAAAACATTCCCGTTTGACGCGCCCAATGGCCTCCAGGACACGCTCGTCGGTGATCCCCCTGGCACGAACGATCTCGACCAGCTGTGCCCTCCTTCGGGTATAAACTCCGCCTGAATTCGCCATATTGATTTTTTTGCTGATTAACCCAGTCCACCTGGAGATGACCTTGTACTCATCGCCTCGGACAATTGACTTTTCAGTTCCTCTACGGTGAGTCCGGAAACCATCACTCCCTGCTCTGCAACGGAAATTTTTCCCGTTTCCTCGGACACCACGACGACAAATGCATCGGTCTCTTCGGTGAGTCCAACCGCCGCCCGGTGTCTGGTTCCGAACTGCATTCCCAGACGCTTACTGCGGGAAACAGGCAGGATGCAGCGTACGGCCTCAATACGGTTATCTGAAATAATCACAGCACCATCATGCAGCGGACTGCTCGTATGAAAAATAGACACCAAAAGGTTTCGGCTGATTACCGCCTGTAAGGACTCGCCCGTTTCCACATAACTCCGCAGTCCATTCGTCCGCTTGAATGCAATCAAAGCCCCCATCCGCTGCTGACTCATCGTGTCGATTGCGGCAACGATTTCATGGATCACCTGCCTGTTTCCCACCGGTGCAAGGAGCCGGCGCAAAAGCGGAGTTTGTCCTAGAAAAATGAGGACCCGCCGAATCTCCGGCTGAAAGACAATGATCACGGCCAGCACGTAGATGTCGCTGAGCGCCGAAAACATGAACTGCAACACCTTCATGTCGGTCACCTGAACCAGAAACTGAATAAACAGAAGGCCCAGCAGTCCCCCAAACAGCGACACTGCCAGCGTACCCCGCATCGTGATATAGAGCCGGTAGAAGACCAGCGCAACCAGCAGGATCTCAAACAGGTCAATCAACCGCACCGGAATGATGCCAAAAAGATTCATGATGAGACGTGTAAAACTGCTTCCAGGCCCTGAATCATTTCGCGGGTTTCACGGACATCATGCGTTCGGATAATCTTCGCCCCCCGGAGCACCGCGGCGGCGGCCATCCCCAGAGATCCGAACAAGCGGTCACGGACAGGCACCGGTGCAGCATTCTGACTTAAAATCTGACCCACCGTACTCTTGCGGGAAATTCCCACCAGTACAGGATACCGCAATTCCGTGAGTAAATCAAGGCGATGAATCAAACACAGATTATCCTGATGCCGTTTCCCGAAACCGAACCCTGGATCTATAATCACACTCTGGACGCCGGCCGACTGAGCCCGCTCTGCCGACTCCGCCAGCATGTTACACACGGCAGCCGCGACATCACTGTAGTCTGCCGTATGAAGGAGGCTGCCTTGATCATAAACCGAATGCATGACCACATATGCGGCCCCCACCGCACCTGCATACATTGCGGAAGCAGATCCATTCTGCAAACCGGAAATATCATTGATCATGTGTGCTCCGGCATCCAGCGCTGCCAATGCGACGGCAGGGCTGAATGTATCTGCCGAAATGATCGCCTCAGGAAATGACTGCCGGATGGCCTGGATCACAGGGACCGCGCGTTCCATCTCACATTCATCCGAGACCGGCGCTGCACCTGCGCCATAGACGCTTCCGCGCGGGCGCGAGGATGCGCCGCCAACATCAATAATGGCCGCCCCTTCCTCTAACATAACCTCTGCACGACGCAGTGCCGCATCGGTATTGGCATATTTGCCCCCGTCATAAAAAGAATCCGGGGTCACATTCAGGATCCCCATCACTACTGCACCACTGCTCAAGTTAAGCCACTGATCCCGGCAGACCAGACCGGAGGATATGCCGCTGGCGGATTGATCTGTGACGTGAAGTGGATCCTGCATCTTTCTATGTGGTTCAACGCGGCGGAATCAATCATCTATAGCGCGTGGCCGGAGGCCAACACAACTACTCAGATCAATCCTGCTTACTGTTTGTTGCGGTCTCCGCCTAAACTATGAATCAACGCGCACCTGTCAAAATACAAACTAAGTTACTCCGGCGCTTACTGCGCCGGGCTTCAAACACGGAATGGGGATATAGGTTTGGCTTTTCGCGAATTGCTCAGGAGTCAGATGTCGTGAAAGCCTATCAGAACCGTGTCCCGATTCACACCTACGATGACCTGCAGCCGTATATCGAACAAATACGGGCGGGGGCAGAAAATCTGATTTGGCCGGGAGGAATCAAACATTTTGCCGTTTCCAGCGGGACCGTCTCCAAGGGAAAGATCATTCCGGTCAGTGAGGATATGCTTCAGCTGAACCGGAGTTTTGCCGTCACACTTACCTTGCAGTACTGGAAGCGCTCCAGATCTCTCAAAACGCTTTTGGGCAAGCACCTGACCCTTCCTGGAACGATTGAAAAAGACTCGAAATTTCCCAATACGCTTGTGGGGGAGATCAGTGGGTTACAGACCCTTTTTTCGCCTGGAATTTTCCGGTTTTTCCTGCAGGCCGTTCCCTCCTCCATCGCTTTTGCGCCTGACTGGGATGCAAAGCTGCGTTCGGTTGTCGACCAAACGATGAATCAGGATATTCGTCTGGCCGCAATGGCTCCCACCTGGGCACTGGTCGTTTTTGGATTATTAATTGATCGGTACAATGAAGTGAACGGAACCGGTGTGAGAACCGTTGGCGAAGTGTGGCCCAACCTGCAGTTATATATTTCCGGCGGGGTGGCCCTGAGTTCCTACCGGTCCATTCTTGAAGAACAGATTGGATTGCCGAATCTGGATTTCCTGGAGGTCTACGGGGCTTCAGAGGGTTTTTTCTCCTATCAAACCGACCTGAATGATCCCGCCATGCATCTGCACCTGAAGAACGGTATCTTCTACGAGTTTATCCCCATGGAAGAATTGAATTCAGCGAATCCAAGGAGATTGACCATTGAAGATGTAGAAACCGGTGTGAGATATGCGCCGGTCCTGACCACTTGCAGCGGACTTTGGTCCTATTTATTGGGTGATGTAATCCGATTTACCAGTACCTCCCCGCACAAGATTGTGGTTGCCGGCAGAACCTCGGAGATGATTGACAAATACGGAGAGGCGGTTTTTGGCGAAGACGCGCGTGAGGCCATCAACCGGACCTGTGACCTGACGGACAGTCTTGTCCGGGAATACCATGTTTCGGCCATCCCTCCCAATGGCACGCAGATGCCAACGCATGAATGGTTATTGGAGTTTAGCCGGATTCCTCGCGACTGCGAGACCTTTGTCCGGTCCCTGGATTCCGTACTTTGTGATATTAACCGGCATTATCAGATCCGGCGCGAAGGAAAAGCGTTCGGCCCGCCCGAAATTGTACTGGTTCCTGACGGCACCTTCAACGCATGGCTAAAAACCAGCAGGGGGCAGATCCGCAGCCAGACCAAAGTTCCCCGCATGAGTAACCAGCGCAGTATTGCGGACGGCGTACTTGCCCATGCGGGGCAGAATGCACGCCGGGTTCGAGTGGACGAATTCATGTAGCGGATTGGGGGACCGCATCTTTGGCGGGAAACGGTTCGGAACATGTTACAGAAAAGCCTGCACCTGACACCAATCCCATACAGGCACCCGTCTCCCCCGCCACAGGATCTGTTCAGTCGCCGCTTAACCCCCGCGATCCCGTTGTGGATCCTGTGAATTCCAAAACTGATTCCTATCACGCACACCCGGTTTGTGAAAAAGCCGCACGGCTGCGTTGTATCTGCCTTCTTCTCATAGACTACTCCGCTCTCCGCCCAGAAGCCAAACCGGGGATCGCCCAATAATCCAAATGTGACAGCGTTTCTTCCACCAAACAGGCCGGGCCTCCGAGCATCGGCAGCGGAGCAGGGCGCCCGTCCAGAAGAGCAGACAGGTCGCAGTCCGATCCATCCAGATAGCGCAGAACTCCATGATTGGTCAACAGCATTGCATAGCCGGGAGTCAGATCCCATATCTTATCATGGCCGATCAGGACTACATGCGCACCCCCCGTTGCGACTAGGCTCAAATGCGCCGATGCGGTCCCCAGACTCAAAACACGGCCTGGAAAAGATTCTTGAAGCGTATAGCGCTGATGCGGTCGTCCATGTGTCAATAACAGGGTATTTCGATGCAAGGAGCGATCCCCGGTCATTGTTCTTGCTTCAGTATTTCTCCACACCTTTGACCCAGCTGTGTAGAAGATATCTCTGGTGGCGGGAAGATAAATAAAGCCGGCTCCCGGCCTGCCGTCTTCAATGAATCCAACGGCAATCCCCCAACTTGCCATTCCCGCCATAAATGGAATAGTGCCGTCAATCGGATCAATCGTCCAGTAGCGTGAACCCTTTTGCGGACTCCGTAATACATCGTCTTCCTCCGCAATGATGCCATCCTGCGGGAATTCACGCGCAATTGCAGTGATCAAAAATTCCTGAACTGCTTTGTCTGCCTCGGTCACCGGGGAACCATCCCGCTTGATCTCGTGAGATGTGCGCAGAAAATGACGCATTGCGAGATGCCCGGCTTCTTCTAATGCCGCACGGAAAAACGATTCCAATGACTCCATGGATCTAAATGCTGGAACCGCAGTCAACATCTATCACTGCAGGTTGTTTGATGTGCATCACTTTCTCCCAGGTCTGAACAAAATTTGCTATGCCCTTGCGAATTCACCTTTGCAGTGGTCCCCGTAATGTGTCCACTGCGCTCATGTATGCGTTTGCCCAGCGCCCGGATACCCGTGTCGTGGACGAGCCGCTTTATGCCCACTACCTCCGGAACACGGGGGCACCGCATCCTGGCAGGGATGAGATCCTGTCCACGATGGAGCATTCCGGCAAAAAAGTGATTCAGGAAACCTTCCTGGGGGCATGTGAGCGTTCTGTGCTTTTCGTCAAAAACATGGGACATCATCTGATTGAACTGGATTGGGCATTTCTGGATCAGATGACGACGGTGTTTCTGATTCGTGATCCCGAACAGATGCTTCCCTCGCTCATTCATCAGGTTCCAGAACCCGAACTTGCAGATACCGCCTTAGCCATGCAGCGGAAAGTTTTTGACGATCTCACACGCCGCGGGCAGTCTCCCTGTGTTCTTGATGCACGCGAAGTCTTGACCAACCCGGAAAAAATTCTCCGCAGCCTGTGCCAAAAACTTGGACTCCGCTTTGATCCCGTCATGCTCCACTGGGAAGCAAAGCCAATCCCTGAGGATGGAATCTGGGCACCGCACTGGTATCACGTCATTCACACGACTACCGGCTTTGCCCCCTACCGGCATAAGCCGGGGCCATTTCCAGATTTTTTGCGCCCCTTACTCAGTGAGTGTATCCCCCACTATGACTACTTGTATCAACACGCAATCAAAGCCTGATTCCCATGCATATTTCTTTACCTGACAAGCGTAACGACACCATCATGGTATGGGTCAAGGATCGCCTGCTGCCCCGATCTGAGGCGAAGGTTTCTGTCTTTGACAGTGTCGTTCAGGGCGGCGATGCCGTCTGGGAGGGAATCCGAATTTATGACGGACGCGTCTTTGAACTGGATGCGCACATGGACCGGCTGATGAACTCCGCACATGCCATGAGATTTTCAGATCTCCCTGGCCGGGAGTTTATTGTAGATGCACTTTTTGCCACCCTCAAATCCAACGGGATGCGTGATGACACGCATGTGCGGCTGACCTTAACCCGGGGAGAGAAAACCACTTCAGGGATGGACCCTCGACTCAATGTGCACGGCCCGACCCTCATTATACTGGCGGAGTGGAAAAAACCGGTCTATGCTGAAAGCGGGATCCGGCTGATCACTTCCTCTATCCGCCGCAATACACCACAGTGTCTGGATTCCAAGATTCACCACAACAACCTTATCAACAATATCCTTGCGAAAATTGAAGCAAACGTGGCTGGCGTGGATGATGCCGTCATGCTGGATATCCACGGATATCTCTCCGAAACCAATGCAACGAACATCTTTCTCATTCGCAGCGGCGAGCTTTTTACCCCCCGGCCCGACAGCTGCCTGCCCGGAATTACGCGTGCAAACGTCATCCGACTCGCCCGGGAACTGAGTATTCCCTGCCGTGAATTCAATCTCTCCATCACCGAAATGTATACGGCAGACGAGATGTTTACCAGCGGCACCATGGGGGAATTAACTCCCGTTCTGGAAGTGGACGGGCGCATTATCGGTACAGGCAGGCCCGGCTCCCTCACCGAAAAAATACGCAGCGCCTATTGGGAGAAGACAAAATCAGAAGGAACTCCCCTTCCCTTCTGATCAGGGGATATTCAGGAATTTATGGGTCTGAATGCTGAGTCTCCACTGCGGATGTGCCAGACAATAGTTGAGGGCGGCCCTGATGTTTGCGGCAAGTTCCGGACCATCCATCGGCTGCAGAAAAAAATACTCAAACTCCAGCGACTCAAACTCCGCTGGCATTGCCTCCGGCTGCGGGAACACAAGTTTGAGCTCACTGCCGCACTTCAGTTCCAGGGGCGCACCTGCTTTGGGACTTACACAGATCCAGTCCAGCCCCTCGGGAGGGCGCAGGGTACCATTGGTCTCTACAGCGACCTTAAACCCGTGCGCATGAAACGCCTCAATTAACGCGTGATCCATCTGCAACAGCGGCTCTCCTCCGGTACAGACGACATAGGGTTTTGCATGCGGACCTGCGGACTCAGGCCAAACTGCACAGACCGCATCGGTCAGTTCCGTCGGGGTCTGAAAGCGCCCCCCTCCCTGCCCATCCATCCCCACAAAATCGGTGTCACAGAACTGGCAGATTGCGCTGGAACGATCTTTTTCATGGCCGCTCCAAAGATTACACCCTGCAAACCGCAGAAAAACTGCAGGGCGCCCCGTCATATGCCCTTCCCCCTGAAGGGTATAGTAGATTTCTTTTACTGCGTAAGCCATGCAAGCCGCTGCAAATGTCCAGGTGCATTCTCTCCCCAGTCCAGAACCACAAGCGTTAAGCGACTGCTGGTAACCTTCCGTTCCCGTTCATCGACGATACCGATCTGCCAGACCTGCGTCTTTCGCCCCAGATGCTCCGGTTTTGCCGTGCCCGCTACACGCCCGCTGCGCACCCCTCGTAAATGATTTGCATTGATCTCTAGTCCAACGACGTACTGTTTCTGAACGTCTACACACAGGACACCTGCAACGCTGCCCAGGGTTTCTGCTAGCACGACTGAAGCGCCTCCATGCAATAACCCTAGCGGTTGATTCGTCCGGTGATCCACCGGCATGGATGCACACAGGTAATCCGGCCCGATTTCGGTGAACCTGATATCCAGATGATCCACCATCGTCCCTCTGCCCCGCTGATTCAACTGCTCCACGGTCACTTCGCTTTTCCAGATTCTGGCCATTTGGTTTGGGAATTCCATGATTATCCGGGCTTATACGCACCTGCCGGCAAATCTGCCGCCGTGCATGTAAGGAGCGGCCGCCCTGCCCTGCCAGTCCCGTCCATGTGTGGCTGGTTTCCGGAGAATTACCTGCCAGAGCACCGCAGGCCGGGAGACACAGACACCCCCCGGATACGGGGAAGCAGCGGCGGGAAACCCGGCAATGCAAATACACGGTAACCGCACACCAGGATCGCCGGGATGTACAACAATGGACTGCTGCGCAGGACAGATTCTGGTACAGGGGCCGCCGCATGTGGTGCCTGCCCGATTGAGAATCGTGCCGATCACATTGATGACCGGCCGGGCCGCCGATCATGACAAGAATGCGAAGGAAGCATCCGCTCCTGAACGCTGGAAGGATTCCAGATAACAACTGCCCCTGTGATGTTGCCAATCCATATGGTATTACGCTTCCCTCAACTGCCCGTCTGCCTTGTCTTTTTTGCGCCAATAGCGTGCAAGGCCATACCAGCTCTCACGCGGCTGCCCCATATAGCGATAAGGATCCTGAAAGCATTCCTCCACCAGGGTGTGCATCTGATTCATTTCCGCAGCGTGAAAGGCATCTGCCCGCACTGCATCGGATTCAGAAGAATCCCTGAGTGAGCACCGGACCGCATCCGCCCATGTGTGCAATCGCCCACGCATTTCTGACAGATGCCCTCTGCTGTCGGGTACCATGCCAAAATGGGTCAGGAACAACATTCGGGGGGCCTCTTCTTCCAGCCTCGTCAGCGACTGTTCCCATAACACCAAATCAATATCCGGCGGCGGTGCAACGGGAATAATATAATCCGAACCTTCAATCCTCATCCCTGCGGCATCCCCGGTATAGGCGATTTCGGTTTCATCCTCCAGCCAGGCAATATGATGAGAGGCATGCCCGGGCGTATAGCATGACCGTAATTTTCGCCCGCCTATCTCCAGAACGGCTCCATCTTCTACCGCGTGGACCTGATGTTCCGGGATTGACAGAATCTCGCCCCATAACGAGTCCATCCGCTCCCCGTAGATTCGTCGTGCACTGCGGATCAGTCGCTCAGGACGCACCAGATGACATACTCCGACAGGATGCACATAAATGTTAAGGTCCGGCAAACTTGCCGCCAATCGACCTGTGCATCCTGCATGATCTAAATGAATATGCGTCAGAACCACATTCTGCACTGCCGCCAGCCCGCCGTGAGCGTTCAGCGCCTGTTCCAGCGTATGCAATGTACTTGAAGGCCCCGGATCAATGAGTGTGACCCCCCGGCTGGTTTCCAGCACCGCACAGGCAATCAGACGGGATTGTCCGCGAAACTGCACATCCACCATCCACGTAGGGAAATCAGCCGGGAGACGCTGCACCTTGGAACCTGACTGATTGGAAAATGAATATTCTGAACATGACCTCAAAGATCATCATCCGTCAGAATGGGCAGATCCTCCTGAACGGGCGGCATGAGCGGGCGGGACTGTTTCCATGTCTCGTCCAGCTGCACCGACATGTCATCATGGTGAATCAGCACCGGACCATTATATCTGGCTTCCAGCGGCCCATTCTCCAAACGCAGGACCCCCCGGGGACACACGGTCGCACACATCCCGCATCCAACACAGGAGGCGCGTACAATATTCTGCCCCCTCTGTGCATACCACCGCACATCAATCCCCATTTCACAATAGGTGGAACAGTTCCCGCATGAAATGCACTGCCCCCCGTTGGTGGTGATCCTGAATCTGGAAAAATATTTCTGTAACAGGCCAAGGACGGCGGCCATCGGGCAGCCAAACCGGCACCATACACGGGATCCCATGACGGGATAAAATCCAACTCCAATCACACCTGCAAAAATCAGCCCGATGAAAAATCCATACCATCTGGAGAACTCCTGCGACACCCCTCCCAGCAGACCGCCCCCCATCCACTGATTCCCCCACAGCATCAGCGTTGTTACGATCACAAACACGAGTACACTGTGCACCATCCAGCGCTCTATTTTCCAGGCTCTGGCAGACTTGTCCGAAAGATGCCGGAATGGATCTCCGGCCGTCTCCGCAAGTCCGCCGCAGCCGCAGACCCACGAACAATACCAGCGCTTACCAAAGAAATAGGTCAGGACCGGCGTGGCAATAACGGTCATCACCGCAGTCCAGAACAGCAGAAAAATCCCCAGGCCCGGGCCCTGTGTCAGGGAACTGAACGTACTCGGCCACAGATAATCGTACTTGAGCGGCCAGAAATAACTGAAATAAAACTCGGGCTGATTCAAAAGCACCATCAGGTTCGGGATCAGAAAGGCCAGTCCCAATTGAAAAAACATGACTGAAATCGTCCGCAAAATCTGATAGCGATTATCCCGGTACTTAATAAGCATCCGGGTTCCCATCACGAGAACCGCAAGCGTATAGAAGAGTCCATACAAAAACCATTGATCGGCGGCGCTCCCCCGAATTGCATAACTGAGTGCATCCGTGCCGCGTATCAGCTGCTCCAGGTTAGATGGAGTCCAGTAGAGGAGGATGTAAAACCCGGTAAATACAATCCCCAGGATCCATCCTGCCATTCCCCGGGCAGTGGCTCCGGAAAACCATACACCATTATTATTAACCCCTGCCGGCTGATGAAGCATGCGGGCAAAAAGGATCCCGCTGCCCGCCAACAGCCCCGCCAGTGAAAGCGCAAGCGTAACCGCGGGATTCAGTGCCCCCTCCCCCAGAAAGGTAATCAGGAGTGCCAACAGGCCAACACCAATAAAGGTTAAGCCAATTTTTTGATGTGCAGAGTAGTCTGCCCCTGAAGAGGTGAGTTGCAAGCTTGCCTGATGTTCCATTTAACCTCTATACCGCTGCGGCCTGACGATACACCGCATTTGAATAAAATTCGGCATCAAACCGCGCCTTCCCCAGAGAAGCGAGCACCTTTTTTATGGAGGTGCCGCTGCGAATCCATGCCTCACACTGATCCTGCCGCAGTCGCACTCCCATTGCATTGAATCCCAGAACTCTGCCCGATTCCCGGTCACTGTTGATCCGCAAAAGCTTCCTCCCGCTCTGAAATAACCGGGATCGTATATGTGGTTCCGACTGAGCAGATATATCACCGTAGGTTTGATATTCCATCGTAAAAAATTTCGCCGAATTAAAAAACACTCCTTTCCGGTACGGGGTCCGGTGTCCACACAGGGTCTTCGCAACGACTTTCCCATGCGCCCGACCCGTGTACCATAACTGTTCAATCCGCCGGCTCCCAATGCCGTCTGCATTGAATTCTGCACAGTCTCCTGCGGCATAGATATCCGGGAGACTGGTTTCAAAGAATTCATTCACCACAATGCCCCGGTTCGTGTCAATTCCGGAAGCTTTCGCAAGGTCAATATTCGGATGAACCCCTGCAGTGAGGCCGACAAACTGACACTCAATACGCTCATTTTGGCTAGTCTCAACGGCTTCCGCGGTTTTGCGTCCGCGGATGGACTTCAGTTCCGTATTCAGTCTTAGATCAATCCCGTGCTCAGCAATCTCACGGTTGATGAAGGCAGACTCTTCTTTGGGCAGCAGGTAGTCCATATAACTGTTTTCCCGAACCAGAAAGGTGACGGGAATCTGTCTGGCATGAAGCATCTCGGCCATCTCAATTCCAATCAGTCCTCCTCCCACCACCACGGCATGTGTGATATTTTGGGTATTCCGCTCCATCAATGCTAAATCCTGCATCCCGTACAACCCCTGCACCCCCAATAAATCCTGCCCCGGCCATCCGAATTTATTTGACTGGGATCCCGTGGCCAGAAGAAGTGCATCGTAGGCGATATCATTCCCATCTGCAATTCGGACCACTTTCTGCTCAGGGTCAATCTGAACTGCATACCCCCGGACAAGGTTGATCCGGTTCCTGGACCAGAAATGGTCTTCGTAGGGTTTGGTCTCCTGATAGCGCATATGCCCCATGTAAATGTACATCAGCGCCGTTCGTGCGTAGAAGTGATCCGTTTCACTGGATACCACCGTGACACGGTCATCGCTTAACTTTCGTATAAACCGCGCAGCGGTAATACCGGTGATCCCATTTCCAATAATGACAATATGTCGGGCCATGACACTGAATGCTCTTATGCAAATTACGCTGTCTAGCTTAATTTATCAACCCCTTCACGCTTGAACTGCTCATGGCAAAGATAATCTACGGGATTACGGGAAACACAACAAAGGACGGGTTATGGCCGCTCATCCGGCAATTGATCGCCTGGATGGAGGCAAAAGGGGTTGAGTATCAACTGCATCGTCCCGTTACTGACGGCCTGCTGAAGCGTTCGCTCATCTCGGCTGAGCGTGCAGAAAGGGTGTCCACAGATACACTTGCCCGCACAAGTAGCGTGATCCTTTCTATCGGAGGGGATGGGACCCTTTTGCACACCGCTTTTGAGGTTGGCGGGGCGGGCGTACCCATTCTGGGGGTCAACATTGGACATCTTGGATTTTTGGCCTATGTTGAGGCCGGCCGGATTCAGCATGCACTCCACTTACTCCGTACGGGCCAATACCAGATTGAGCACCGAAGCGCACTCAGTCTGACCGGCCCACACACCGGCTGGGCCCTCAATGACATTGTCGTTACCCGACGGCCTGCAGGCGGACTTGCAGTAATAGATGTACTGGTTGACGGAACCAAGCTGAACCGCTACTGGGGAGACGGGCTGATTATTGCGACTCCGACGGGCTCAACTGCCTATTCGCTGGCCGTGGGCGGGCCTATTGTCATGCCGGGGAGCAATGTAATCCTCGTGAGCCCGGTTGCGCCGCACAGCCTGACTGTCCGTCCGATCATCCTGCCCGCACAATCAACCCTGGCCCTGCAGCTAGCCGCAAGTTCATCGGATTGCACGATTGCACTGGATGGCCGCACACAGCTCATTTCTCAAAAGCAGGACCCCTACACGATCCGCCGGGCCGATCATTCCATCAAGCTGATCCGGTTTGCAGATACACACTATTTCGGTACGCTCCGCTCAAAACTGTCCTGGGGGATGGGCCATCAGATGAGCACATGAGAGTTGCCGCCCTTGTGATTCTACTGATCCTTGCGGGATGTGCAGGTTCCCGCCCTGCCCTTGATCCGGCTGCTCCGGTGGAGGCCTATGAACTTGAAGAGGTGATGGACCGCATCTGGGTGCATACACTTCCCGCCACTTTGCGGGCGAGGGGGGATCTGTCCATGAAGACCCCGCTCTATTCGGGAACCCTGACCGCAGAGATCTCCCACCGCCGGGCCGACTCGCTGCTGATGATTTTCCGTGTCCGGGGATTTGGCATAGAGGGCGGGCGTTTACTGGTCACACCGGACAGCCTGTTTTTTTATGACCGGTTTGCACAGACATTGCGCATCGCAGGCAGTGATCACCCGGCCCTGCCCGCTTTATTTTCTGTTCAACATGCGATTGAGCAGATGCTTGGCTACGTTCGCCCCATTCCTGGAACTCCCCTTCAATTGGAGTCAACTCAGGATGGATTTGTTCTCACGGACTCGCTTTTGCATCGGACATACACAATTGATCCAGTGCACTGGCGCACCATCCAGATGACGCAATACGATACGTCAGGAACCCTTTTGGAAGCCCTTCACTTTCACGACTTTTTTGCCGTTGGCGAGGCATTCTTCCCGCGCCAGATCATTTACCGGAACCCGGCAAGAGACATGAATGCCATCCTGCATTACCGATCTCTTTCGGTCAATGAACCCATTGCCTCTATGTCCCTTGGCCTGCCTGATAATGTAGACCGTGTTCCGTTGTCAGAGGAGTGATTGCACAGTCTCTCTTGAACAGTTCAGGTTGACTGGGATGGACGGGTTTTATGGCGGACTTGGCAGGTGGTCGCATGATTCCCATCTTTCGGCCAGAAAGATGACTGAGCGGGACAACCGCATCCTGCGGAAGGAAAATCTCTTCAAACCGCTTGTAGTGGCTGCTCCGATAGATCATCGTACACGCCATTGGTGCCCCTTTCCCGCCATCCTTCCCGTCTACTAGAAACCGGAGACGCTAGACACTTCAGGGAGTGACCGTTTTTTCTTCCGGCAGACATACCACCCCCGACATCTGAGAGGACTTGGGGAAGCACTGCGGCCTCTTTGCTCCTGACGGATTACGGGGATCCTCCACCAGACATTACTTTTCTGCAACATACGGCTGCAAATGCGTTTAACCCCTTCACTGCCGGTTTTGAGTTACACCTGTGGAGAAGTCAGTCAGAAATCGCTCGTTCCGTAAATTTCAGTAACTGGATCAGCGCATCCGTCAAGTCCATGGACAGAGTTCAAAGCTATGCCGGAACATGCATAGAGATCTTCCCTGCTAACCTGCTGGAGAACGCCGATATAGAAGGTGCAAGATGAATGTAGACAATCATCCTTTAATGCCATATGAAGTGCGATCATCTTATTTCAGATGGAGTCCACACAGCGATTGCTGCCAATCGCCCATTGAACTTTACGTGTGACCGTCTTCAGCGGGCAGGTGTTCTTTGCGAATCCCGTGCGCATGTCCTTATCTTTTATCCATCACTTAATCTTATCCTCTTATGTCGGACACCTTTGATGTCATTGTAGTCGGGACAGGTCCCGGCGGCTATGAGACTGCAATCCGGGCCACACAGCTTGGCTTTAAAACTGCAGTAGTTGAAAAAAACAAACTGGGCGGGGTCTGCCTGAATGTCGGCTGTATTCCCACCAAGGCACTCCTGAAAAGTGCAGAACTTGTGTCTTATACCAACAACCTGAGTTCCTATGGACTGGAACTGGATGGAACGGTTCGGGCAGATTTTCCAAAGGTGATTGATCGCAGTCGCAAGGTTGCTCAGAAAATGAATGGCGGCGTGCAGTTCCTCATGAAAAAGAATAACATTGAGGTCGTGCTCGGCCATGCAAAACTGACTGGAAGTGGTTTTCTAAGCGTCACGCCATCGGTAGATATGGATGGTAAACAGATCGGAAGCGAACGTAAGCTCCAGGCAAAGCACATTATTCTTGCAACCGGAGCACGGGCCCGGGAAATTCCCCCGCTTCCGATTGATGGAGAGAAAATCATTGACTATAAGGGGGCGATGCTCCAAAAGACGCAACCGGCCCGTTTACTGATTGCAGGTGCAGGTGCTATCGGGGTGGAGTTCGCGTACTTTTATCATCACATGGGCACACAGGTGCATCTGGTTGAACTGCAGGACCGCATTGTGCCCATTGAAGACGCAGATGTCTCCAAGCAGTTAGCCAGATCATTTAAGAAAGCAGGCATCAAGGTCAGCACCGGTGCTACCGTGGAACGCGTAGAGGAAGATGGCGAAACCCTTAAGGTGCACCTGAAGAGTTCCCGAAAAAACGAGGTGATTGAGGTGGACCAGGTCCTTAGTTCGGTTGGCATTACGGGGAACATTGAAGATCTGGGGCTGGAGGAAGTTGGCATTGAGACCGAACGTGGATTTATCAAAACGGACAATTTATCACGCACCAGGGTACGGGGCATCTATGCGATCGGCGATGTCGCAGGCCCGCCCTGGCTTGCGCACAAGGCGAGTCATGAAGGCATCCTCTGCGTTGAAAACATTGCCGGCAAACAGGTCCATGCACTCGACAAAAAGAATATTCCCGGCTGCACCTATTGTCAGCCCCAGATTGCTTCCGTGGGGTACACGGAAAGTGCTGCCCGGGAAGAGGGGTACGAGATCAAGGTTGGAAAATTCCCCTTCTCTGCATCCGGGAAAGCGTCTGCGGCGGGCCACACGGACGGGTTCGTGAAGGTGATCTATGATGCGAAGTATGGCGAACTTCTGGGATGCCATGTGATCGGCCACGACGCGACGGAACTGATTGCAGAGGTCGTAACGGCGCGCACTCTGGAAACCACCTACCATGAAATCCTGGATGCCGTCCATCCGCACCCGACTCTGTCCGAGACCATCATGGAGGCCACGCGTGACGCAATGGGTCAATCCATCAACATTTAGCCTATATTCTCATAAGGTACCGGTATGCAGGGGGATTTTTCAGAATATTTCCGTTACATGAACCCTGATCCACCGTTAAGTATGGTTCTATCTGCCGACATCTCCCGTGCAATCTGCTCCCGTTCTTCCTGTGTATGCCCGGCAGATGGAACATCTGTCCGGTGAGTTGTTTTCCGTATCAATAGATAACCAAACGATAACATGAACATATTTTTTATTTCTCCTGAAACATCCAGCCCCAAAGCATATATCGGACAATTTCTGGTGGCACTCATGCTCGGACTAGGAATTGCCGGCTGCGACGCAATATCAGCCGAAGACTCGGTAACGGTAGACATCTTCGACACCGCATCCGAAAAGTCCATTGGTTCTATCCAGATTCAACAGACGGCCGACGGTACGCGCTTTACACCGAATCTCACAGGACTCACCCCCGGTGCGCACGGATTTCATGTACATACGAATCCAAGTTGCGGTATGGCCGGACAAGATGCGGGTGGACACTACGACCCGCATAATACCGGGCGGCATGAAGGTCCTGATGGAAACGGGCATCTTGGTGATCTGCCCGTACTATACTTCAACCCGTCTCGTACTGCAGTAACTGCAGTTGTAGCTCCACGCTTAAAGCTGGAGGATCTTAACGGGCGTTCTTTGATCATTCACGCGGGCGGTGATAACTACTCCGACCTCCCCGTTCCAAGCGGTGGCGGTGGCGCACGGGCAGCCTGCGGAGTAGTGCCACCTATCGGAACATAGTTCCGTCAGTTCCCCTCACGTTTCCTTGGCAGACCTGCCCAAATTCTACCACTGGGCGGATACAATCCTAGACGTGAATGTAGCCTGTCCTGATAGATCTTTACGTGGATACAAGCACTGAAAATCTGCATCAACGAAAGGGCTGTGCGAAACTGCGACGAACTCGTCATTCCCGCCGTAGGTCAGACACAAGTGAATATAGGTTCATCTTCCCTGACTTTTAAGTGTGATCGAACGCAATCCAGATCACAGCAACTATCCATGCCAACGTTTTATCCCAGATATTCTTGCAAAATTAATAATCCATGCTTAAAAGTGCTCCTGGGTGCACTCAGGTGAATAAAAATCCTTAAAACTGAGATTTCTGCAAGATGCTCAACAGAGTAGAATTCACAGGCAACCTGTTATCCCAAATAGGTCATTCACTCCTCCTCGTCAGCCTCTCGTTTCCAAAATGTGCGTTGAATTTCAATGCGGCGACCGTCCATGTCTTTAGCTTCCTGCTGCGTTCTTAGTCTGATACGCGGATCGCTGAATTCACTTCTACTTATTCTAAGTTCTGAATTTTTAAAGAAGGTATCTGTATCATGATGAAGCCAAACCAAGTACTCATAGGATCCATGATACGTTATTGTATACCCTCCATCTAGAGAGGTTGAAACTGTACTTCCCTGCGAATCGTACCTCATGCTCCCCGTTACCGATTGATCTGGATGGAGTGTAAAACTAATTTCGGGCAAAGCAATTGTGGAATCAGATGGGTCCATCTGAGTGTCCCTCAGATCATAGGTACCGATGATTTGATTCTTAATACTCTCTGGAGAGAAATCCCCATCAACATAGAGACTGTACCCGGCAAATACGCCCTTTCCTCCATGAATATTTGACTTCACGGGTGCCGGCTCAACAATGGATAGATGCTCCGCATTCCTCTGGATAACTTTGGAAACATAGTAGTCATAGTAAGCCTTGCTGATTGAGTTGATATACGTAGTTAGATCGTCTCTGCTCAAATTCCTTGAGAGCGATAGTTCAAACTGTTTCCCATCAAAAGGGCGGTCGTGTATCAGAGCAACGGAAACGTATGGACGATTCACACGCGGTGAAAAAGGATCCTCAATAGAAAATCGTTTCATCTGATCATCAAGTTCCGAATTGAGCACACTGAATAATTCCCAGTCTATGTTACGGGACAACATAGAGATGGCATAGTAGTTCTCAACTCCAGCCTCATCGTACAGCGTAATTGCAGAGCGCTCATTGGATCGAATATGTTGCACATCCGGTGGTTTTAGACGGAGGGGAATCTGATCATTTGCTTTCACATTCCTGTATCCTTCGGCTTCCACCCTAAGTGTATACATGACTCCGGATCGGGGCAGGGAGGCATGTCCGTAATAGAAACCTCCTCCTCTGTGAATCAACTCCAAAAAGGATCCATTACTCCCCTCAATCGTCACGATGGCATGATCAATGATTGAGGGGTGGGCTAAATCTTCTTGTACACCAACAGTACGCTGAATCACCACTTGCCAGGGTGTATTTTCGGTAAATAAACCGGTTACGACAAGTTCTGAGGGTACATGTTCCAACTCAATCTCCAGAATGGATTCACAGCTTAGCAGAACAAACGGGAAAATTAAACCAGACAGGCGATACATTGATCAGAAGTAAAAGCGGTAGCTGACGGAGGGAATGATGGGGAAAAGTGTAAACCCTTTGATTGCCCGCCCCTCTTTGTAGTAACCGGTATATGGGTCAAGGGAACTGTAGTCATCAATTCCGACATAAAAAGTATTGCGACGACTGTAAACGTTGTACAGGCTGACAATCACCTCTGATCGTTTGCCCGCGGGATTCGGGCGGCGCATCGAAAGATCCAGTCTATGATAGGACGGTGTCCTGTAGCTGTTCCACGCACCATAGACATCAATCAGTTCCCCATCATGTCTGTATCGTGAGTGCGCAAGCGTCAGGGCGTGACCTGTACTGTACACCCAGGTAATGGCGATTTCTCTGCTTCGCCAATCACGGATTAGCGCAATAGATATGTCATGTCTGCGATCATAACGATGCGGAAAAATCTCCCCTGCATTCAAATCAGTGAAACGTCGTTTTGACCATGAGAGTGTATAGCTGATCCAGCCCGTTGTTTTTCCTTGTGTTCTGCGTACATGGAATTCGGTCCCATAAGCCCAGCCGCGTCCATTGGTTACCGTATTCTCCCAGTCCTCATTCGAACCTACAAAGTTGCTGCCTTCCCTGTAAGCAATGACATCGCTGACGTTTTTATAGTAAGTCTCTAGGCTGATATCCAAAGCCTGTGAATCAATAGTTCGTGCAAATCCAGCGGCAACCTGCCAGGCATTTTGGGGAGGAATCCGGGAGGTGCTAGGAAGCCACAGGTCGGTCGGGAGTGCGTCTGTACCACTGTTGGATAGCAGTTGAATGTACTGCTTCATCTGCGCAAACGAGAACTTAAATGCCCATTCCCGAAATAGCAATAATGAGGTGGACAGGCGGGGTTGCACAGAAGTATAGACACTGCCGTCTACATGATAGCCGGAGAAATGTATGCCTACATTCGTCTTAAGTTGTCGGCTAAGGGTAATTTCGTCTTCCGCATACGCCGACCACTCGGAGGTTGCAAGTTCAAGAGAGATCACGGTTGTCGTATCGATGCCCAATTCAGTATCCAACTCCCGACGTGACTGTACACTTGGCAGGAACAGATGACGGGTCCCCATCCCACCAAACCGTATTTGATGATCTTGATGGGGAAAATATTCCAGATCTGTTTTGATGCTGAAGTCCGTCAAGCCGTTTTTATAGCCATCGCCTATTTTACTTATGAAGTGATCTTCGGTACTGTACTGATCCAGGATGCCTGAACGAAAGCGGCTGAACAGAACCATACTATTGGCAAACATTCGGGAATTCATGACCCGATTCCAGCGAAATGTCATCGTTGCATTACTCCAGCCGATTGTAAATTTTGATCTGTTGATTGAGTCATGCCCCAAGTCCGCATTATCAATCTCGTATCCTTTGTCCCGGCCCGCATAAAAACTCATGTAAATCCGGTCCCGCCTGGAGATATCCAGATTCCACTTTACATTCACATCGTAGAAATGATACCCCAGTAGTTGATCTGCCCCCTGGAGTTTCTGGATCGTCCAATTGATCGCATCCAGATAGGTTCTGCGAGCGGAAATAATAAACGAACTTTTATCCCTTATAAGCGGCCCTTCTACCGTAATCCGTGAGGCCAGCAGTCCCGCCGCTCCCCGCCCCTCAAACTCTTTTCGGTTTCCCTCCCGCATGGTGATATCCAGTACACCCGCCAGTCGCCCTCCATACCGGGCAGGAAAACCTCCTTTGAACAACTCAGCACTGTTGATCGCATCGGTGTTGAAGGTGGACATAAAACCAAACAGGTGCCCCGCGTTGTATACCGTGGCCCCGTCAAGCAGGATGAGGGTTTGCCCGGGAGTTCCGCCGCGCACATACAGTCCGGTGGAGCCTTCCACGCCGGACTGAATCCCCGGCATC
>JAJEFL010000047.1:0-25102 GCA_022820435.1 Rhodothermales bacterium | reverse complement strand
CCAAGGGTGTAGGGAATCACAAAATATCCGTCCGCCAGTCCCTGCATGAGTGCACTTGCTCCCAGACGGTTGGCACCGTGGTCGCTGAAATTCGCTTCGCCAAGAACGAACAGGCCGGGAACCGTGCTCTGAAGTTCGTAGTCCACCCAAAGGCCGCCCATCGTATAGTGGACTGCAGGATAGATCCGCATCGGAGTCCTGTAGGGGTTATCACCGGTGATGCGCTCATACATCTCAAACAGATTTCCGTAGCGTTCACGAATCGTCTGCTCCCCAAGGCGGCGGATAGAATCAGCAAAATCAAGATAGACCGCAAGGCGGGTATCTCCGACTCCGCGCCCGGCATCACACTCCTTCTTCGCCGCGCGGGAGGCAACGTCCCGGGGCACTAAATTTCCGAAACTGGGATACCGGCGTTCCAGATAATAATCCCGGCCGTCTTCAGGAATCATTTCCGGCGCACGCGTGTCTTTTGGATCCTTCGGGACCCAGACACGACCATCATTGCGAAGGCTTTCGCTCATCAGCGTGAGCTTGGACTGGTACTCTCCCGACACGGGGATGCAGGTTGGATGAATCTGGGTGTAGCACGGATTCGCAAAAAATGCCCCCCGTTTATGGCAGCGCCAGGCGGCCGTGACATTGGAGTTCTTGGCATTCGTAGAAAGATAGTAGGCATTCCCGTAGCCGCCCGTACAAAGCAGAACCGCATCCCCTGCGTACCGCTCCAGTTCGCCCGTAATGAGATTGCGTGTGATCAGTCCCTGGGTGCGGCCGTTGTCCACGACCAGATCAATCATCTCTCTGCGTGGCAGCATGGTGACACGCCCTGCGGCGATCTGATGACTCAGGGCCTGATAGGCACCGAGCAGGAGTTGCTGTCCGGTCTGCCCGCGTGCATAAAAAGTACGTGAAACCTGTGCTCCGCCGAACGAGCGGTTGGAGAGAACTCCTCCGTACTCCCGGGCAAACGGAACGCCCTGCGCAACGGCCTGATCAATGATATTGTTGGATACCTGGGCAAGCCGGTAGACATTGGCCTCCCGTGAGCGGTAGTCGCCCCCCTTGATGGTATCGTAAAACAGCCGCCAGACGGTATCTCCGTCGTTGGGATAGTTCTTGGCCGCGTTGATGCCGCCCTGTGCGGCGATGGAATGGGCCCTGCGTGCAGAGTCCTGGATGCAGAAGCAGGTCACATTGTAGCCGAGCCCCGCCAGCGTTGCAGCCGCGGAAGCTCCGGCAAGGCCGGAGCCCACGACGAGAATATGGTGGGAACGCTTGTTGGCAGGGCTAACCAGAGAAACCGAATTTTTGTAGGCATCCCATTTTTCCTGAAGCCGGCCCTCAGGGACCTTTGCATTCAGACGTGAACTGTGGGATAGCTCGGATGCAGATATGGTCATTTTGTTTGACTTAGACCCCGAAGTAGATATACAGCGGAACAAACAGGAATCCAACCGCCACCAGAACTCCCAAAATCGCAGCAGTCGTGTAGAGATAAGGGGACAGGCGGCGACTCATCATGCCCAGCGACTGAAGAGCACTCCACACGCCGTGCCGCATGTGCATGCCAAGAAGGATCATCACAAGCGGATATCCGAAGGCATAGAGCGGTTCCTGGAATTTTTCGGTCATCAATCGGCGCAGATCACGCACTTCACCGATTCCTGCCAACTCAACCGTATAGCCCTCTGCAACTCCGGGTCCGTATTTGAAGGAGTTCAAGTGCAAAATTAAAAACCCTAACAGGATGATCCCTGTAAAGATCATGGAGCGGGCGCTGTAGCCAGACCTGCCGGGGGCGCCGGCACTCTTGTAGAGTTTGTATCCGACAGGGCGGGCTTTGCGCCGGCGCACCTGGATGGATATTCCCACCACCGCATGCAGAAGAAAGCAAAGGGCTAAGAGAATCTCAATCGTATAGAAGAGCCATCCGAGGCTCATTAACTTGTAGGCATACGCATTGTACGCGTTGACATCCGGCGACAGATAGGTCAGGTTGCCAATCATGTGTGCGATCACAAACGCAACCAGACCGATTCCGGTCGCTCCGGTCAGAACCTTGCGTCCAACCGGGGACATGAGGGCATTCATCAACTTCATGGTATGCAGGCCGTTGCTGTGAAAGAGTTTACCAGAAGATCAGGTGTGGGTTCTAGGTATGGCTGTCCTTGGCCGTTGCGCCATCAACAGTGAGTCCGACAGGACCCGTATACGCAGCCCTCGGTCGGATTAACCGGTTGTCGTCCCATTGCTCCATAAGGTGGGCAGACCAGCCGGTGATCCTTCCCATCACAAAGAGGGTCGTGTAAAAGTCGGGTGCAATTCCCAGTAGATGATAGACCAGTCCACTGTAAAAATCCACGTTTGCGTTGATCCCTTTTTCTTCCTCCATCACCCGTGTGAGCGTGGAGCAAAGCTCCACCCAGGCCATCTGCCCGCGTTCACGGCCCAGTTCTTCGAGCATCTGTCGCAGTACGCTTGCACGTGGGTCCAGAGTCTTATAGACGCGATGTCCAAACCCCATGATTCGTTCCTTTGCCGCCAGTTTTCTGCGAACAAATTCCGCAGGGTCTTCGCCACTTTCCCGTAATTCAAGGAGCATCATCATGACGCGTGTATTGGCTCCCCCGTGCAATGCCCCTTTGAGGGCTGCAACTGCTCCCGTGACGGCGGAATAAATATCACTGAGGGTCGCACCAATGACACGGGCTGCAAAAGTGGAGGCATTCAATCCATGTTCCGCATGCAGAACCAGCGCGGCATCCAGGGCCTCAACGGCACGATCTCCCGGCTCCTCGCCGGACAGCATGTACAGGAAGTTTGCAGCAATATTCCCGGTTTCCCGCGGAGGGATCGGAGATTTTTCGTCGCGGTGGCGGGCCAGTGCGGCAATCAAAACCGGGATCTGTGCGGTCAAACGCAGCGATTTACGGTAATTGGCCTCTTTTGAACCGTCATTTGCTTCAGGGTCGTAATGCGAGAGCAGAGAAATACCGGTCCTCAGTGCCGCCATTGCGTCAAAGTCGGCAGGCAGCTGGACAAGCGCCCGCAGAACCGCTTCCGGTACAGGACGAAGTCTGGACAATTGCCGGGACAGAGTACTCCGCCGGGTTTCATCTGGAAGTTGGTCATGCCAGAGAAGATAGGCGACATCCTCAAAGGTGCTGTTCTGCGCAAGATCCTCAATTGCGTACCCCCGGTAAACGAGAGTTCCCTTGCGCCCATCAATGTAGCAGATGGATGAGTTCAGTGCGATAACACCCTCAAGACCTTTTGCATGACGATCCTGGCCAGAGGGAGGAAGGATTGGTGGATTCATATGAGGCTAAGTGATAGCAATAGTGCGCTGTTTGATTTCATGCTTTAACGCTTGAATTTTGATGATGTGCCGAAAATGGATCAAACCGCGCACATTTTCGTAATGTAGCCTATTGAACACATCAAAATCTGGCGTGAGCCCCTTGGGGCCCCCAACCAATATCAGTGCGCAAAGCAACTTTCTGTCCTCCGATCACCGTTTACCCTGCCTGGGGAACATGACCAAGTGTACATCTGGAGGTTCACGATAAGCGCACCTAAAATTATGCTATATGCCAAAAGAAATCATTATTAATACCACATCCAGGGAAACGAGGATTGCCATCGTTGATGAGGGGAAGCTGATTGAGTTTCTGATTGAGAATCCGGATAACGAGCGAACCGTAGGAGACATCTTTCTGGGTCGTATTGACGCGTTCCGCTCCAGCCTTCGAGCTGCGTTTGTGGATATTGGAGAAGATCAGCATGGGTTTTTGCACTTCTCGGATCTTGCAGAGAATCTTGAGCCGCAGCTTATGTATGTGGAAGATCAAAAGCCAAAGGTGACCAAGACGATGGAGGCCTGGTCCCCCAGACAGTCCAAGTCCTCTTCCCGGAGTGGCGGGTTCCGTCGCCGGTGGGGGGATTCCAATCTGCTGAAATCCAAACAGAGGATCCTCGTTACGATTACCAAGGAGCCCTATCACAGTAAGAGTCCGCGGCTCTCTACGGACATCTCTCTGGCGGGACGTTTTCTGGTGCTGATTCCACTTGCGGAATACAGCGCCGTTTCCCGGCGGATCGAAAATCGCAGGGAGCGGCAGCGTTTGCGCTCGATCATGAAAAAAATCCGGCCATCCGGGTTTGGCCTGATCGCCCGGACCGTTGCCGAAGGCAGGGATGAAGAGGCGCTGGAACTGGATCTGCAACTGCTTATGGACCGGTGGGGGAAGATTGAGAAAAAACTGCAGGGATCCCCGAAGCCCCCCATCAAACTGTACGAGGATGTAAATCTGGCCTCGTCGATCATCCGGGATTTGTTCTCGGATGATTTTTCGCGTATTCTAGTGGATAATCACCGGATGTACCGGGCCATTCGAGGGTATATTTTAGCGGTGGCTCCCCACATGATCAATGCGGTCAAACAGCATAAAGGCCGCAAATCAGTCTTTGCAGCCTCCGGAGTTGAAGATCAAATTAATGAGGTCTTTGATACACAGGTGAGTCTCCCCTCGGGCGGATCGCTCATCATTGAGTCCACCGAAGCAATGCATGTGATTGATGTGAATTCCGGACGAACCCGTTCCAGACATGACCCTGAGGGATTTGCTCTAAAGGTCAACCTTGAGGCCGTGGAGGTGATTGCACGGCAAATCCGCCTGCGGGACCTGAGTGGTCTGGTTGTGGTTGATTTTATAGACCTGCGATACGAGAATAATCGCAAAAAGGTAGATGAAAAGCTTACGCAGGCGTTCCAGAGTGAGCGTGTACAGTGCGATAATCTCCCCATGAGCGAACTGGGAATTGTCCAGATTGCACGTGAGCGACGTCGGGTCAGTGTCACTTCTACGCACCGGCTTGCCCGCAAATCAAAGATTCATCGGACCCCCCCGCCCGATCCTGAAGCGATGACCAAGCGGATTGAAAAGTGGCTGGAAAAACATGACGGGGGGAATTTGCTTTTGGAATTGCATCCGTTCACCGCTGCATGGGTAAGTCAGGGCCGATGGGGGCGGAGCAGAAAGATGCAATGGCAGCGCCAGTATAAGCACCGAATCACGGTGATCCAATCCGAAAAACTCCGCGCAGATGAGTTCCGGTTTCTAGATGCGACGAGTGAGCACGATATCACGGATCTGAGTCCCCGGATGGTTCGCATCAAAGCGCAATCCAAGCAGGCACAGTCCAGGAAGTCCAAGCCGGCAAACAAAAAACAGACTCCGCGCAAACCGCGCAGGAACCCCAACGGGCAGGCACCGCGGAAGCCCCCTTCTTCACGTGGAAAAAAAGTGACAACCAATGCATGAGAATGCCCGCAGGAGTTCACTGGCGGCCCTGCTTCTGATGTTGATCTCTACAGAGATTGCCGCGCAGAACTGGTCTTCGGATCGTGGAAGGCAGGGTGGCGGGTTCAGTATCGGGATCATTGATCACGCGTACGCGGGATCGCAGACCACCGGCGAATTGTATGATTATCAGGGGGTCGGCTTTGGGCTTTCGTATCTCGGCAGGCAGGTGCGTGCATCCCTTCTCTTTGCCAGTTCTGCAGAGCCGCGCACCTTTCTGGATATCTCCGCTGTGGGCTGGCTTGCTCCCTCGTTTGCGAGGATCAAACGGCAGAATACGAGTCTTTCAGCACCGCTGGCAGTTCTGGCAGCGTGGCGCAGGACCTCGGCAGAAAAGAATGTTGCTCCCCTTGGCGCATCGGCGCTTTTGTTTGGAGCAGGTGGAGAATGGATTCAGTCCATCGGTGACCGTGCAGGGCTGGAGTTGCGGGCGATCCCGCTTATCGGGATTACCGGCAGTCAGATTGCGGATGCGGTCGGGCTTTCATGGGCGGTGGACACGGAGATGCGGTTCTTTATTGCGGAGGTGTTTTCGCGTTTTGGTCTCACACTTGGGTATATGTTCCGCTATCAACTGTGGAATATCAATGGATCCAGAGCATTTGCAGACAGCGTGGATGAAGTGTATGACTATGACAGCCGGGTGCATGCCCTGTCTGCAGGGGTCTGGTTTTGAGGGATGAGCAAGGATACGGCCATTCTACGTGCCATGGAGGACGCAGCCCGGAAGTCCGGCTACAAGGTCCGATGGGACAAGGGGCAGTTTCGAGGTGGGTCCTGCACGCTGGAGGGCAGTAAACTGATTGTTCTGAACCGGCATCATCCCATTGAGGTGCATCTAGGGGTTCTGGCGCGCACACTGAAGGAGGTTCCCCTTGAGGAAATCTCCATTCGAAAAGGGATGCGCGGGCATGTGGAATCTATTATCCAGAAGTACTCATCCGAGTGAGATGCATGCGGATCACGCTATTGGGTACTGGCACCTCTGTGGGGATCCCTATGATTGGCTGCGACTGTGAGACCTGTCAGTCGACGGATCCGCGTGATCAGCGTCTGCGTACGGCATGTCATGTTCAGGCCGGGGATCTCAGTATTGTCATTGATACAGGGCCGGACTTCCGGGTGCAGATGCTGCGTGCACGGATACGTCAGGTGGATGCGGTGCTCTGGACGCACCACCACTATGATCATGTGATGGGGCTGGATGATCTGCGTCCGTACTTTTTTGGCTGTTATGCTCCCATTACCTGTTTTGCGCACCGGGGCAGCATCCCGGTGCTGCGGCAGATTTTTCCGTATGTCTGGGAGGAAAGAAGCATATATATGGGGACCCTGGACCTGAGGGCTGCAGAGATGCCGTTCAACGTCAGGAGCCGGTATGGGAGCCCCGATTCTATTCAGGTCACGCCGATTGAGGTGCTGCATGGTCAAATGCCGATGAACGGGTATCGGATCGGCAATTTTGCGTACATAACCGATGTGAGTCACATTCCTGAAGCCGAGTACGCCAAACTTCAGGATCTTGACCTGCTGGCACTGGATGCTCTCCGCCCCCGGAAACACCCCCACCACTTTTCCATTACGGAAGCCGTAGACGCTGCATCTGTGATTGGAGCAAAGCAAACGGTATTTATTCACATGTCCCATCAGGTCCTCCATGCACGGGAGAGTGTGCAATTGCCAAAAACCATGCAATTCGGATATGATGGAATGATTCTCAGTTCAAGTTGATGATGCACAAAAAAATTCTTATCCTGAACGGCCCGAACCTCAACCTTCTGGGGGAACGGGAACCTGACCAATATGGCGAAATCTCCTTAAAGCAGCTGGAAGTTGATTTACGTGGAGAGTTTCCAGACACGGAGCTGCTGTTTTATCAGAGTAATCATGAGGGAGATCTGGTGGACCGCCTGCATGAGGCGCACCGCTCCGGCATGGACGGGATTGCCTTTAATCCCGGTGCCTACACCCACACATCGGTGGCGCTTAGAGATGCGGTCAAAGCGATTACCACTCCGGTGATTGAGGTTCATCTCAGCAACATTTATGCGCGTGAGGCCTTTCGGCATTTCTCCTACCTGGCTCCGGTATGTCGGGGGCAGATTTCCGGGTTGGGGACTACGGGATACAATCTGGCGGTGCGCTGGCTCTGCCTGGGCCCTTAATCGTTTCGGCGGGCGGCGATGGGTTGTCGGCGGCCGCTTCCGAAGGCATTCGGGCGCAGGCGCAGAACGGGCGCAGCCTGCTTCCGCTTGAATTCATTCCGGTTCACTCTGTGGAGGACCCATCGGATCAGGCTTTCGTCGTCGTACCCTAGAGCCCTGTTCGCTTCATCGACACTCATCTGCTGATCAATGCACAGTTTCAGGATCCGATCCAGGATACTGTACGGAGGGAGGGAGTCCAGATCTTTCTGTCCCGGACGCAATTCCGCCGAGGGCGGTTTCCGCATGGTGGATGCGGGAATGATTCTTTTTGGCCGGTTCAATAATTTTGCCAGTTCATAGACTTCTGTTTTATAGAGGTCTCCGAGAACTGCCAGGCCGCCGTTCATGTCACCGTAAAGGGTTGCATATCCCATTGCAAGTTCGCTTTTATTCCCGGTGGCAAGAACCATTCCCATATATTTATTGGCAAACGCCATGAGCAGGGTTCCCCGTATACGCGCCTGAATATTATCTTCGGTGACATCGTGAAAATAATTCTGAAAGGGTTTGCGCAAAGCATGATTGAAGGAGTTCATCAGCCGTTGAATCGGGATCGTGCGCATTCGGATTCCGAGGGTGGAGGCCAGTTTTTTTGCATCCACTTTTGAGCCTTCGGAGGAGAATCCCGACGGCATGGAAATCCCCACAACCCGTTCCGGTCCAAGTGCGCGCACTGCAAGTGCCGCAGTTACGGCGGAGTCAATGCCGCCGCTCAGTCCAATAATGACCTCATTGTGAATCCGGGATTTATCCATGTAGTCCCGGATGCCCAGGGTCAGGGCTTCCCGCACCTGCTTCATGGGAGGGGTGGAGATAAAATTTGATCGTGGCAGTTTCTCCATATCCCAATGCAGGAGTGCTTCCTCAAATGCCGGAGCTTCGCGGATTTTTCCGCCGATCATGATACAGCTTCGCCCGTCAAAGATCAGGTCGGTATTTGCGCCAACCAGATTTACGAAGGCATAGGGCCGTCCATACTTTTGATGTACGGTCTCCATGAGCTCATATCGCTCAAGGTGCTTGTCAATTGCAAAAGGGGAGGCGCACAGATTGATAAAGATATCGGGAGACTGTGCGGCCAGTGTGGCAACCGGGTCATCCGGATAAGGCTTTTGATGCAGATCCCGGACATTCCACAGGTCTTCACAGATATGGACTCCCAGTTTCAGTCCGCGCCAGTGGAGGACTTCGGGGGACGATCCAGGCATAAAATATCGCCGCTCATCGAAGACATCGTAGGCGGGCAGGAGTTGTTTATGACAGACCCCCAGACACAGGCCGTTCTCATACAGGTAGGCGGCATTATGGAGCGGTTTTCCATGTCTGGAGTGATGGGCTAAGCCTCCGATGAGCATGCCCAGTCCTTTTGGGAGCCGCCGTGCCAGACGTTTACGCTCCTCCTGTTCACGGGCCGCAAAGTCCGGGAATTCCAGGAGGTCCAGCGGGGGGTATCCCGGCAGAGTAAGTTCTGGGAAAACAACCAGATCCGCCTTACGGGCATATGCCTGCTCGGCGTAGTGTAACACCTTGTCGGAATTTCCTTCCAGATCTCCGACAATCGTGTTGATCTGTGCCAGTGCCAGTTTCATATAAAATCCTTTCGTGCAAATTCTCCAGTGATACGATGAACTGCAATGCATTCTCCATTTGACGGGTCACTGGAGTAATAATTTCTCCCAGGATCCCTATCCGTCTGCGGGCAACCTGCGACGTTAGACTGACCTGTGCAAATCCGGCAATTTTTGAGAAGGATCTTTGTGCTGTCTGGTGGATCAGGTATGGTTAGACGGGCCCGTGAGCGCCTTTAATGGCGGGCTTTTCAAGATGACCGTCATGGCCGGAAATCGCCGTTGATCCGCCCGTGTCACGGGGGTGCTGAATCCCGTTTACCCCGGCAATTCGTCCTCACACAGGCGGAGAGGAGATGTCTCTGGCAGGTGGCACACAGTGTACGCAGGATGTGCGTCTTTCCGGTTCTGACTTCGACGGAGATTCCTGACGCAAGTTCTGCATTGCAGCGGGATTTTGATCCAAAGCGAACACATTCAAAATGGCCGGATGAAGAGATTGATGCGTCAGAAATTTTTCTTTGGGAACAAAAAATATCAAGCCCTGTTTGAATCCCCGCACCTAGGCCATCAGCAAATACGATCCGTCTCTATGCTCTATTACGCAGGATTGCCCAAAAGGAGGAGTTTTTCTCTATTGAGACCAACGAATTGAGCCACGAGATTTTCAATATGGCTGAAAAAAATCTCAAAGACCAGTTCGGTTCCAAACTTGAGTCATTCAAGGAATCCAATCGGGCACACCTGGAGTCGGTCCGGGAGTACAATCGGGCACATCTGGAGTCGCTCCAGAAGTACAATCGGGAACAACTGGAGTCGCTCCAGAAGTCCAATCAGACGACGCGCCGGCTGTTCGGCATAGCGTTCACAATCATCGGGATCATGTTCGTCTGCGGCATCTTATTTGGCGGCTAGTCATGCCTCGTTTGAAATAGGGCGGGTTCATTTCTGCAGTGCCGGGCGGTCTGTCAGCGCCCGATTTGTTGCGGTTGCGTAGAATTCCCTGTGAATTGCCGGCGACACCCGGTCTTTTATGCTGGATGCTCACCTTCAGGATCACTCATAGTGCATAGCATATGCAAATAATTCAGAGAACCACTTGTTCTGCCAGTGAAAGAGAGATCATAGGCAGGGGAAGACTATTGAATATAGCAAAGGGCTGGCCGGTTTTTCTGCATGCGATGTCGCGGTTTCTATAAAGAGCGTGTGCGGGAGGACCTTCCACAGTTGTCAATCTTGAAGGTTTTTAGTTCACCTGAGTGAACCCAGGAATACTTTTTGCCTGGATTATCAGTTTTGCAAGAGGTTCATTGGAGTGATAATTTCTCCCGAGATCCCTATCCGTCTGTGGGCAATCTGCGACGTTAGACTGACCTGTGCAAATCCGGCAATTTGTGAGAAGGATCTTTGTGCTGCCTAATAGATCAGATATGGTTAGATGGGCCCGTGAGCGCCTGTAATGGCGGGCTTTTCAAGATGACAGTCACGGCCGGAAATCGCAGTTGATCTGCCCGGTGTCACGGGAGTCCTGAATCCCGTTTCCCGCAGCAATTCGTCCTCACACAGGCGGAGAGGGGATGTTTCTGGCAGGTGGCACACAGTGTGCGCAGGATGTTCCGTCTTTCTGGTTCTGACTTCGATGGACATTTCCTGACGCAAGTTCTGAATTGCAGCGGGATTTTGATCCAAAGCGAACACACTCAAAAATGGCCGGATAAGAGATTGATGCGTCAGAAATTTCTCTTTGGGAACAAAAAAACTTCAAGCACTGTTTGAGTTTCCATGGCTGAACCATCAATAAATACGACCCGTCTCTATGCCCTGCTGCGCAAGATAGCCAAAAGGGAGGAGTTTTCCTCTGTCGAGACTAACGAACTAAGCAACGAGATTTTCAACATGGCTGGAATCAATCTTAAGGACCAGTTCGGTCCCAAACTGGACGCAATCACCGAAATTAGCCGGGCACAACTGGAGTCATTCAAGGAATCCAATCAGGCACAGCTGGAGTCATTTCAGGCACAGATAGAGTCATTCAAGGAATCCCACCAGACACAGATGGACGCGCTTCGGGAGTCCAATCGGACGACGCGCTGGCTGCTCGGCATAGGGTTCACGATCATTGGGGTCATGATCGCCTACGGTAACTTCTTCGGCGGCTAGTCCCTCTATACGGCCTCCTTTATTTGTAATAGGGGGCATTTTCGCTGTGCCGGGCGGGCATGCGATCAGTTTGTCACCGCTCAACTTGTTGCAGTTGTGCAGGATTCCCTGTGAATCGCCGGCGACACCCGGTCTTTTATGCTGGATACTCAGTCTTCAGGATCACTCATGGTGCATAGCATAGTGAATTATTCAGCGAATTATTTGTTCTGCGGTGAGAGAAAGATCATAGGCAGAGGAAGACTATTGAATATAGCAAAGAGCTGGACGTTTTTTCTGTGTGTGATGTCGAGGTTTCTATAAAGAGCATGTGCGGGAACCTCTTCCAAAATTCTCAATCTTGAAGGTTTTTGTTCACCTGAATGCACCCAGGAACGCTTTTTCATCTGGATTATTCGTTTTGCAAGAACCTCAAAGAAAAATGCTTTCTGGTGAAACCCCTGATGCGCAGCATGCATGAGGGGGGAGAACTTACGGGTGCAGCTGCGGCTCTGATGAACCCTCTTCCTGAAGAAGAATTCTACGATACAGAGGCAGATCCCCACGAAATGAGCAACCTTGCAACAGATCCAGCTTAAAAAGTACAACTGACAGAAGTACGGCAGGCACTGGAAGCCTGGATTATTGAAACCAATGAATGATCTGGGGCGAGTCAGGGAGCCGGATTCTGTGATCGCTCCCTTTATGGAGGAAATGGAGGCATGATTCGGTACTCCGGACCGGGCCAAGTCCGGATAGTTTTCGCAGCCGGATAATCCGGTTAGACTGGGAGTGATCAGGATTTTTCCAATGGAAACTCAGCCTGATGCAAGGATTGACATCAGAAGAACTTAGACATCAAAATACAGACTCTATCCCCGTTTTAACGATGAAAACGCAAATTAGCATCTATCTCTTTGCCAGTCTTTTGATCTGTAGCACCGTTCAGGCGCAGGAGATCACGGCATTTACGAATGTGACGGTCATTCCGATGGACGAAGATCGGGTTTTACCGGGGCAGACGGTTGTAGTTGAGGGGGATCGTATCCGCTCGGTTGGAGCCGATATAGAAATCCCGAATGGTGCACGCAGGATTGACGGGACAGGCAAGTATCTGATTCCCGGCCTCGGAGAGATGCATGGTCATATTCCTCGACCCGATGAGCCTGCACAATACACCGAGGATGTTCTGTTCCTGTATGTATCGAATGGGATCACGACTGTTCGGGGGATGCTTGGGGCAGAGGGGCAGCTGGCACTTCGGGAGAGGGCAAACCGCAGTGAGTTGATGGCTCCGAACCTGTATTTGGCGGGGCCCAGTTTTAATGGCAACTCAGTCAGTTCACCAGAGCAGGCAGCGGCAATGGCACGGTCACAGGCGGCCGAGGGATGGGATTTGTTGAAGGTGCATCCAGGCCTGACGAAAGCGGAGTTTGATGCCATGGCCCGGGCGGCCGCAGAGGAAGGGATCCGTTTTGCCGGACATGTACCTGCAGAGGTTGGGCTCATGCATGCCCTGAATATGAATCAGGAGACGTTTGATCATGTGGACGGATATGTTGAATATCTTCGTTCAGAGGATCGCCCCGAAGCGGAAATGCTGGCGGAAGCCATTGCATTCACCAAAGAAAAAGGGGCCTGGATTGTGCCGACGATGGCCCTGTGGGAGGTTCTGCATGGGACTATTGATCTGGAGGATCTGCGGGCGTATGATGAACTCAGGTATATGCCGCGGAGGGTTGTGGATTACTGGTTCCGGGCGGTTGAGGAGCGACAGCGTAATCCTGGATATGACCGGGTTGCTGCGCTGGAATTGATTCGCACCCGGATGCGTGTACTTCGTGCACTTCACGAGTCGGGGGTTCGTATTCTTTTGGGAACGGATGCCCCGCAACTCTTCAGTGTACCGGGATTTTCTCTGCACCGGGAACTGGAGCGTATGGTGGAAGCTGGTATGTCCAACTATGCAATTCTTGATTCAGGTACACGCGCAGTCGGCGAATACTTCGCGGGTAAGGACACATTCGGCACCGTCAGCGAAGGAAGCCGGGCAGATCTTCTCCTGGTGGAGGGCAACCCGCTGGAGGATCTAGAGTATTTGAAGGATCTGTCCGGCGTGATGGTTCGGGGGAACTGGCTTTCCCGTGAAGACATCCAGTCGCGTTTAGACCGCATTGAAGAATCAAACCGTCCTTCCAACTGATTCGATGCGAATCTCCATTCTGGTTGCCGTTTTTCTGGGATACTCCCCAATTGTCTCGCATGCACAGAGTGGGTCAGATCTGTTAAATACAGGGCAGTACCTTCAGGCGCGTGAAGCCTTCAGGGACAGTCTTTATGGGGAGAACATTGAAGGGTACTTCGAAACCTATTTACAGACAGGCAGCTATGAGGCGGGTCTGCGGGAAGCGGAGGAACTGTTAAAGAGTGTCTCTGAGCCGGAATATGTCAACTATTCAATCGGCCGCCTGCATATGGCAATGGGGAACTGGGAGGAAGCCGAAGTATCGTACATCCGGGCTATTGAAGTCAGGAATGACTACTGGCGTGCCGGGCTGGAACTGGCTCACCTGCATCGCCTTCGCGGAAATTCCCGTCAGGCGGAGCGCCTGTACACCATTATCAACCGCCGGTTGCGGCAAGGCGGTTTCACCACCGCGGAAGGCCTCGCTATCGGGGCGCAGGCGGCCAGACAGGCTGGAGATTATCATGAGGCCAATGAGGCGTTCTCCACCGCGTTAAGGCTGGATCCAGATCATACCCAGATTTTGCTGTGGCATGGAGATCTATACACGCAAACCCATGATGAGGCATTTGCAAATGAGCGATACAGCAAAGCTCTTTCTGTGAACCCCGGCCGACCGGAGATTTACGTACGACTGGCTTCGGTGACGGGATCCTATGCCAGAAAAGAAGAACTGGCAAGGCAGGCGCTCCAGATCTCGGAGCAGTTTGCGCCGGCGCTGGCATTGACCGCCAGATTACATCTGTTGGATGGCAGGTATGCCGCGGCCGCGGCCGCGGCACACGCGGCGCTGGACCGGGATCCGGGATATTTGGAGGCGTGGGCGCATTATGCTGCGGCCCGGTTTTTACAGGGAAACCTTGAAGCGGTGAGTGAGGCCGAGGGGGCCGTACGTCAGCGAACCAGCCGGACGGCTTCTTTTTACCGTGTGATGAGCGAAGATCTGGCCATCCGGTTCCGGTACCCGGATGCAGCGGTCTACGCGCAAAAAGCTGTGGAAGCTAATCTGGACGATGCAGCGGCCAATGCGACCTATGCGACCGCGCTCATGCGTCTGGGAGATGTGCAGGCAGCGCGGGCCTATCTGGAGCGCAGTTATGAGCGTGATGCCTTTAATCTATATGCAGCCAATGGTTTGAGTCTTCTGGACGAACTGGACCAATTTTCGACGCTCACCAGTGAACATTTTACGCTCCGTATCCATTCCGATGAGGCGAGTGTTTTAGGGCCGATCATGTTGCGGGAAGCCGAACGGGCCTATGATGTTCTGCAGCCGCAGTACGGGTATGAGCCTGCAGGGAAGATTCGTTTGGAGGCCTACAATGACGCGGATGATTTTGCAGTCCGCGTGGCAGGGATTCCGCATGTAGGGTTGCTCGGAGTCTGTTTCGGGGATGTTGTGGCAATGAATACGCCGGCAGCGCAATCGGACAGGCCGTACAACTGGGCACGTACGCTCTGGCATGAACTGGCGCACACTATGACAGTGGGTCTGAGTGACTACCGTATATCAAGATGGTTGACCGAGGGACTCTCGGTCTATGAGGAGGTGCGTGCAAATCCGGCCTGGCGGCGGGACATGGAAATTCAGTTCTTTACCGCATATGATCAGGGCCGGCTCCATAAACTTGAAGAGATGGATCGCGGGTTTACGCGTCCGACGTTTCCAGGGCAGGTTCTGTTGAGTTACTACCACGCGTATCGGGTGGTTGAATTTCTTTCAGCGGAGTACGGATTTGATACGCTGACACAACTTTTGGGTGCTTTGAGCCGGGGGCAAACGGAAGCGGTGGCAATGCAGAATGTGTTCGGGAAGTCACGCGCAGAGTTGGACAGGGAATTCGGTGAGCACCTGAAAGGGGAGCGCAAACGGCTTGATCCGGTGCTTTGGGGATGGCCGGATATGTTGACCGAGGAACAGCACGGCGGGAATCTAGCCAGCTATTTGGCACAGGCGGGGCAGGATTCGTTTTACGGGATCCTTGCGGGTGCCGAGGAGGCGCTGGAAGCGGGAGATATCGAAGCGGCGGAGTCCGGCTACCGAAGGGCAATTGCACTTTACCCCGACTACACGGGGATTGGGAATCCCTACGAGGGGTTGGCAGGAATTTATCGTCAGCGCAGCCAGATGGTGGAACTTGCACAGGTTTTGGAGGACTACCTTGGAATTCAGCCCTATGGGGATGCGTACGCGGTTGAGTTGGCAGAGATTCTATTGCAGCGGGCAGACACGACAAAAGCGGTGCACTATCTGACCCGTTCGCGCTACACAGCCCCCTACGACATGGAGGTTTTAGGGAAGCTGGCAGAACTGTATGCAGATGCCGGGCAGCACGCACATGAGATAGAAAAGCGGCGGGCCATTCTGGCGCTTCAGCCGGTGAACCGCGCCGAAGCACACTTTGCGCTTGCGAGCAGTCTATACCATAACCGGCAGATAGCCGAAGCGAAGCGGGCGGTCCTGCAATCGCTGGAAATTGCACCCGGCTACCGTGAGGCCCAAAAACTCCTTCTGAAAATTGTAGATCATCCCAATGAGTAAATGGCATTGGCGGACTGTGGCCGTTTTCCTTTTGACTGGAGTCGCATGGGAAGCGGCTGCGCAGGCCGATTACGGGTTCCGGTTTGTGCGGGTACGGTTTGAGGCCGAGGGGATGGAGCAACGGGGATGGGGCTGGGGGCGCGGTGGAGGCCCGATGTGGGCGCACGATTATCCGGTAGCGGAGCAGAATTTTTATATTGCTCTGAAGCGGACGACCGCGATTCATGTAGAAGAACCTAATCTGGTGCTGGATCTGATGGATCCAGCGATCTTTGAGCATCCGATCCTGTATCTATGCGAACCCGGGTACTGGCAGATGAGTGACGAAGAGGTAGAGCAGTTGAGCGAGTATCTCAACCGGGGCGGCTTCCTGTTGTTTGACGATTTCCGGGGGGATTTTGAGTGGTACAACCTTTATGAGCAGATGCAGCGGATCTTTCCGGATCAGGAGCCGGTGGAACTTCCTCCGACGCATCCGATCTGGAGTATTTACTTTGATATTGACCCGGTTGCCGCCCCGTCTCTGGTGAGCGGATATGTCGGGTCGACGGACGCGGACATGTACATGGCTTATTTTGACGGCCGCGGCCGCCTGGTTGCACTTGCAAATCGTAATCAGGATATCGGTGACGGCTGGGAATACCCGGACCGGGACTTTGAGAATGCTTCCACGGTGAGTTTTCAGATGGGCATAAATTTTGTGATGTATGCACTTACTCACTGAGGACAGGCCCGGTCAGATCATGTGCAGGTCAGGATTAGCCACATTTTCCGAGTTGTGCAGTATCAGGTGTGCATTTTCCAAATTCTATTGATTTTGACGACTCCAGAGACAGAAGCCCGGGCACTTGAGCGCCTTCGTGAGGGAAAATCCAGGATTATGTCGCAGATCCGCCGCCGCATTGTTGGGCAGGATGATGTAGTTGAGCAGGTTTTGATTGCACTTTTTGCGGGCGGTCACTGTCTTTTAACAGGCGTTCCCGGCCTCGCAAAGACCCTGCTCATCAAGTCTCTTGGCGAGATGCTGGATTTATCCTATAAGCGGATTCAGTTTACCCCGGATCTCATGCCGGCCGACATCACAGGGATGGATATGCTGGATGAGGATCGCACCACCGGCCGCAGGACCATTGAATTTGTGAAGGGGCCTATTTTTGCCAACATTATCCTTGCGGATGAGATTAATCGTACCCCGCCCAAGACGCAGGCGGCTCTTCTGGAAGCGATGCAGGAGTATCAGGTTACTGCTGCGGGGGAGCGGTATCTGCTGGATAAACCCTTCTTCGTGCTTGCAACCCAAAACCCGATTGAACTGGAGGGGACCTACCCGTTACCGGAGGCGCAGCTGGACAGGTTTATGTTCAATATCGTGATTGAATATTTGTCTGCGGAGGATGAGTTGACGGTTGCGCTGGATACGACCAGCCGCGATCGGGAATCGGTGGAGAAGGTATTATCGGGGGCGGATATTCTGGCGTTTCAGGATGAGGTTCGCAATGTATTCGTTCCCAGGAATGTCGCGCAGTTTGCGGTGGATCTGGTTCGCGGTACGCGACCCAAGTCGGAAGATGCCCTGGAGTTTATTTCGAACTGGGTGAGCTGGGGGGCCGGATTACGGGCCACGCAGTACCTCCTTCTTGGGGGCAAAGTGCGTGCTGCGCTTCGCGGCCGCTACAATGTAGCCATTGAGGACATTCATGCTTTAGCCCATCCGGTTCTTCGTCACCGTGTATTGACAAATTTCTATGCAGAGAGTGAGGGCATAACGGTTGAGTCCGTCATTGACCGCCTTTTATCGGAGGTATCCGAGCCAAAGAGCGGTCTTTCGTAGTGAGGGCTTAAGGGAAGGGTTACGGTCGGTACTCGTAGTTATTGCCTCCATACTCGCATTTGTACAATAACATCGTAGTGACTTCGCCTATATGGACATCGGGGAAGATTTTACAAGGCAGTTCTATCCCAGACACATTCCCTCCCGTTCGGGGCTCCGAAACGGTTCCTTGCGTGTACATGGCGGTCTTTCGGTGCTTCAGTCTTTTGATGGAACTTCAACAGGAGGGAGGCTTATTCAGGGGGGGATACTTGAAGTTGTTGCCCGAATCCCAATGAAATTTATTCGGTGACAGCGAAGAGGAGAGCTGGCATGGAAGCCATACTTATTGACGAACAGAAAACGTTCATCGCAAGATCAAAATTACGTCCACAATGATATCGGTGCCGTGAATTCGGCCAGCGTTGTCTGGTGTCCTGTCTATGGCGTGATGTAGTTTAAGAGTGATGGATAGACATATCATCAGGGAACTCCGAGCAGTTTCGTATATTCCTGAATTCGCTAAGGAGCATGAAACACAATGTTTGGATTCAGATATGTTTCGGTAGATAGAGGCATAATCGGGAACCAGATCAAGTCCGCAGGGGGCATGGGATTTGGTTTTGTAGACACGCATATGGTATCCTTTTCGTTCTTTGGGTATAAGGTTAAGAAGCGATTATCTGGAAATATTTCTGCCTTTTGAAGTGACTTGCGGTTAAAAACTCCAATCCTTTTCTTTACCAGTTGTGAAATGCTTATCGAATCATTTGGGTACATTGCTAATCAGGTCAACATGAACGGCTGTCAGTTTTTCCGCAGAATTCTCAACATGAGTTCATGGACTTTTCTTCCTGGAGGGTGGGCTAACATACATCTGGTGTGACTATCAAGACACAAATAAACCATGGCGGTTAGGGAAAGAAAAACCTTTATTGACTTGTTCGCTGGATGTGGTGGTCTCTCACTCGGACTTATGCAGGCCGGCTGGGATGGCGTTTTTGCTATTGAGAAGTCAGGAGATGCATTTGAGACATTTCGCCATAATTTCTGTCAAAAAAAGTCCAAATTGAGGTTCGCATGGCCTTCATGGCTGCCTTGCGAAGCAATGTCTACCGAAGACCTGCTGTCAAGTTATGCCAGCCAATTAAGGCAATTCAAGGGGAGGATAGACCTGATTGCAGGTGGTCCCCCGTGTCAGGGTTTTTCGTCGGCTGGCCTGCGGAATCCTGACGATCCCAGAAATGAACTTACACAAGAGTACATTGATATAGTGAAAATCTTGCAGCCAAGGTACTTACTATTGGAAAATGTCAGAGGATTCCAACTCAAGTTCCCCGGCAAAGAGATTCCCTATTCGGAAATTGTCAAGAAAACACTGGAATCTTGTTCGGACTTTGGCTATCGGGTTTACTCATCAATGTTGAGTGCTTCCGATTTTGGGATACCACAGCCGCGCTCCCGCTTTATAATGATTGCCATCAGAGATGACCAGCCCAAATCAGAAAGAAACCCATTCGATGCTCTAAAGGATGCTCTGCCTCACTTTCGGGAAATCAGAGGCCTGAATGAGCATGAAACGGGAGTCCGTGAAGCGATCAGTGACTTAGAGATCCGCGCTCGAAAACTTAAGCCAAGCGTTGACAGTTCTGGCTTCAAACAGATCAACTACGATGGAAGGCGGCATCTCACCGATTATCAAAAACTGATGCGCCGAAATGTGAAACGAAATTTTGAGCCGAACAGCCTACGTCTTCCAAATCACAGGGAAGAAACCCGCATCCGTTTTCAGAGGATTTTGGAAGAGTGTCCTAGAGGTGTCCATCTGTCGAAGGAAGATCGAGAGAAATTTGGAATGAAGAAACAGTCCTTTACCCCGTTGCATCCCTCAAAACTGGCACGGACAGTTACGACGCTTCCTGACGATATGATCCACTATAAAGAACCAAGGATCCTTACAGTGCGCGAAAATGCCCGGCTCCAGTCTTTTCCTGACTGGTTTGATTTTCAAGGTAAATATACAACCGGGGGGCAGCGCCGAAAACACGAATGTCCACGTTATACCCAGGTAGGAAATGCCGTTCCGCCTCTGATGGCAGAAGCTATAGGCGAGGTTCTATTACACTTGCTGCCAGATGACAGAACCTAGGAAGCTTAAATTTATCGCTAATGCCCGATTAAAGGATATTGTTGGTCGCGGATTGATAAACAGCGACAACATTGCAATCATTGAGTTGATCAAGAATTCGAAAGATGCGGGTTCCGAGTCGGTCTCAATAGATTTCCGCGAATCGGGGATTTTGTATATATCGGATTTCGGCAGAGGGATGTCCATGGATGACATCCAGTATAAATGGCTTAACATTGCATACTCAGAGAAAAGGAACCATTCTCCCGGTGACGGCGGAGTCTATGCGGGCAACAAAGGTATTGGGCGATTTTCATGTGACCGGCTTGGGAGACGACTAAAGATATACACCCGGTCTAAAAATGATCAATACATCACCTTAGAAATCAATTGGCCGGATTTTGAAGTAGATAACCGTGATATGGAAATCGGCAATATTGAGACTGTGGCTTCATATATTAGTCCCTCGCAGTTTGAAAGCGAAACTGGATTAGAACTCTTTGATCATGGCACCGTCCTTGCTATAAGTGATCTCAGATCTGAGTGGGGGGAGGAAAGATTAAAATTGTTAAGAAGGGAACTGGAGCGCTTTGTGATAGATCCAGAAAAACGCTTCAAAGTAAAACTTTCTCATTCGAACTTTGAAAAAAGCCACGAGATCAATTCTCCGATCAAGAATAAGATCTTTGAGGATTTGGATTTTCGGACATCATCAATAAGGGCTCAGATAGACAGTGCAGGCGAAAAAATTCACATCTCACTCAGACACGATGGTGACTTCATTTTTAAGGCGGTTGAGAAAAACCCATATTCTGAACTCAAGAATGTTGTGGCGAACATCTACTTCCTAAATCAACCTGCCAAGGCGTTCTTTAAACGTCAAACCGGATACCGCTCTGTCCAGTATGGATCAATATTCTTCTTCTTGAACAGTTTCCGAGTATTTCCTTACGGGTCGGAAGGTGATGACTGGCTAGGTCTTGATCGTCGTCGGCAGCAAGGTCAGAAACGCTTTTTTGGCACTCGTGACCTAGTTGGCTTCGTAAAGGTTACCGATTCTGCTGAACAATTTTCACCGGTATCAAGTAGGGAGGGGGTGGTTGAGAATATGGCTTATGATGAACTTACCTCGTCATCAGCAGAGATTCCCTCCACATTTGATGGTAAACCCGTATATGGCTTTGTTCATAAACTTACTCGCAAACTTGAGAAATTTGTGGTTGATGGACTCGACTGGGACCGAATCAAAAGAAATAAGGTCAGTGAAAAAGAGTTGCTTGCAGGGGATTTTGAATATCGTGAATCCAAGAAATCTGTCTCCGAAATCATTCATTCCATTGTTAGCTTGCGTTCACCTTTGAGCCATGTTGAACATATACATATTAATTTTCAATACCTTGACAAACTTGCATGTCAGGAAACAGAGCAGTATGAAAAAATAGTCAGAACATTAGAAGAAAAATTTAAGGGAACACCCATCGACGGAATAAAACCGGCCGAGAGGCGTGATCTTTCGAAATTCGTCAGTCGTCAGGCAAGAGAATTGGCTGCGAAAGACCAAACCAACGTAGAATTGGAAAAAAGAGAGGCTGCGACCAAAAAGAAGCTTAATACTGAACGGAAGCGTCGTTTGTTTGCGGAAGTTGAAAGCACGGTTGACCAAGAGCGAATGCTGCAACTCTGTCACCAGATAAGCCTAATTGCTGGTTCGTTGAGGAAACGTTTTGATGGCACCGCCCGTCGGCTACGCAAGGATCCCGTTCTATATTCTAAAGAAGATCTGTTTGAGATCATTGAGGCAGGCATTTTCGAAATAGACCGTATACGTAATGTTGCTAAGCTTGCTGTAAAGGCCGATTTTGACCTTATGACGAACAGGGTTAAGGAAGATCTTGTACAATTTATAGAGGAATATCTTGAAAATTTCAAAGATATTCTTTATGCATGGAATCTCCAAATAAGATTCAGTAACTCAAATTCCGTCAAACTGCTCAAATCGTTTCGGCCAATTGAAATTACACTCCTAATAGACAACTTACTGGTGAATGCCGGCAAAGCTGATGCAAGGATAATCCAGATAACTATTTTGAAGCAGATGAACAAAACGATCATTGAATTTGTTGACGACGGAAACGGCTTAACAGATCGTTTCGAGCCGGAAGATCTCTTTGAGAAGGGAATAACAACGACATCAGGTTCAGGTATCGGGCTGAGTCATTCACGAAAAATTGTGGAAGATCTTGGAGGGACAATATGGATTGTCAGTGCAGAAAATCGTGGAACGAAAATAACAATTCAATTTGAATGATATGAAAATAACCTATAAAATTCTTTGGATTGATGACGAATTAGATTCCATTAAAGAGGACAAGTGGGATATAGAGAATTTTCTTGAAGAATTCGGGATTCAGTCTGACATTTCAGTCATAACAAATTCGGAGGAGCAATCAATCCCTGAGTTGGTTGATTGGCACATTAATAATGATCCAGAGATTGATATTCTGCTGGTTGACTATCATATGGAAGGGATGAACGGAGCCAAACTAATCAGCAAAATCCGTAACACGGATCATGTCTATCTGCCAGTTATATTTTACTCAGCACTTGGTCTTGAACGTGTATTAAAGGCGGCATATGATGACAAACTTGACGGGGTTTATATTACGCACCGAGACTTCTTAGTCGGCAAGTTCCGTGAAGTGGCCCGGAGTTTACTAAATAAGGAGCATACCATAAAACGTACGCGTGGATTGCTGATGGAGGAGGTGAGCGAGATAGATGCCAAATTCAAAGATATTTATGACTATGTCTGGGAGGAGCTTTCCGAAGAGAATAGGCAGGCTCTGATCAGGTACCTAAAAAACATTGTTGTGGAACGGGTAGAGAATGCTAAGGACAAATTGGATAAATTTCCTACCGATCTTGAAGATTTTTCTGGTCACATGAAAAGACGTTTTTTATCAAAATTATACGACACTTACACGCGATGGAGGATTGTACGTAAAATGCTTGGATACCTGGACGGAGATTTTAGTGATGATCAAGAGATATTAAAAAATTTTAAACGATTGCTTGACGAGAGAAATACTTATGCCCATTCTACTAGAAAAGAGTTACAAGAAAAACACTCTAAGGACGAGTGTGTGAAAATCCGTCGGGATGTACGCCACCAACAGGACAATATTGATCGCATATTGCGGAGGATAAATGAATCCTCGTAAATTCATCTGAATACACACATGACCAAGAGTCGGTGGAGAAGGTATTATCGGGGCGGATATTCTGGCGTTCCAAGATAAGATTGCAATATATTCGTTCTGAGAAATGTCGCGCAGTTTGTGGTGGATCTGGTTCGCAGTACGCGGCCAAAGTCGGGAAATGTCTTGGAGTTTGTTCCGAACTGGATGGGTTGGGGTGCAGGGTTACGGGCCACGAGGTACCTCCCTCTTGGAGGCAAATTGCGTACTGTACTGAGCGGCCGCTACAACGTTGCTATTGAGAGCATTCACACTTTGGCGCACCCGGTCCTTCGTCACCGCGTCTTGACAAATTTCTATGCAGAGAGTGAGGGATAACGGTTGAGTCCGTCACTGACCGCCTCTTATCAGAGGTGTCCGAGCCCATGAGCGGTCTTTCGCAGTGGCATATGTCAAGGACGGTGGCACTCGTAGTTACTGCTTGACAAAGATGGTCGACAGACTTAAGCAGACAATATTTTATAGAATAGGCAGAGTAGGGAATGTGAAACAATCTCAGGTGCAGCGGTTTAATCTTGCAGAGTTGAGTCGTAGAGATTAATGGAACTTAGAAGGCTAGACCTTGAGCGATATAAGTGTTTTGACGCAAACACATTGATTGAAATTGCTCCGTTAACTATTCTGGTTGGGGCGAATAATTCGGGTAAGACTGCATTGGCGCAAGCCATTCAGTTATTTTCAAGCAGTTTGGCTTTTCCAAGTAACGACCGGCGAGAGCCTCTGTTGTTGAACTCCGAGGGGATTACCCATGGAATAATCTTTCAGGATTTAGTTTCCCGACGTGCTGTACATGGTCAGTTATCCATGTCCGCTGTATTTGGAAATGGTAGCGATGAGGACGAATTATCGGTTGAGATTCAGAATGTAGTCAACGCATCCAAACCGTCTGAATCCATGGGGGTGATCAAGCATTGGAGCCTTCGTAGCCGAAGTAATCAGATTGAAGCAACCCGGGAGTCGCTTCACGAAAAGGCTCTTTATCAGATCATTGTCTCCGGTGTTCTTCAAGATTCGCAACAGATCAGTTGGGGAGGCCTCCTTCCGTTAAGGTCTAATAGATTCCCAGATTGGGCCAATGAGAAAATGGACATGATCCGGGGATGGGCATCAGGGGTTCGTTACTTAGCGTGTCCTCGCAGTTTCCCGTCCTCCAATTTTTCACTGAATAATTCTTCGCCAAGTTTTCACAGCACTACAGGCGCAACGGCATCTCTGGAATTTGTTACAGATGATGATCTCCGAGATGCAGTCAGGCAGTGGTACCGAAATGTTTTCGGGGTTCGCCTCAATAAGAACACGAAAGCCGATCTGTATGATATTACTGTAGGAACACTGGATAATAGCACGAATGTATCTCTTGATCGGTCGGGTGCCGGGTTGTCACAAGTTCTTCCGGTAGCTGTTACCGCTCTTAAAGCAAGGAGGATGGGGCCGGGAGTTGATATCATTGAACTCCCGGAGGCAGGTCTTCACCCTGCTTTCCAAGCAGATGTTGCCGAACTCTTCGCAAAGAATCTTCCAGAGTTCAGCAGGCCGGTTATTATTGAGACCCACTCTGAAATGATCCTGCTTCGCATACGACGCTTAATCGCAGAGGGGAAGTTGCCGTCTGACCATGTAATTGTGTACTGGATCTATAACAAATCAGGATATGGTTCTAAGTTACAGCAGATTAAGATCACGGATGAAGGCACAATGAGTAGTTGGCCGGAGGGGGTGTTCTATGAGGACTATGAAGAGATCCTTGCGATTCGGCGTGCAGCGCGAAGAGATCCACAGTCGTCAGAGGTTGGTTCTCCTTCTAACCGTTCATCAGGTGGGATATAACCGGCATTTACCG
>JAJEFL010000090.1:0-15573 GCA_022820435.1 Rhodothermales bacterium | reverse complement strand
AATGCGTCCGTAAATATCCGGGCGTCGGGGATGGCGTCCTGGCACGAATTGTGCCGAACGGGTTGTGGAGCCTATGTAAGACCTGTCATTGCGGAGCGCAAGCCTGCAACCGGGCAACGGGTGATGAAGCACCAAAAAGACCATGAGAGTTGTGACTCATGGATATAATTCCCTAAAATATGTCAGCGAATACGAGGGATCTAAACCACTTCTGTAGGGCGTTCATGCCGCCCAATAGTACTTTCTTGCCTATAGCGTCTAATTGGTTTGAATAATCCGTACGCAATAATTACAGCAAACCCAAACCAATATATTGACGGATCAGAATTGGTAATGATAAAAAGCGCCAGCGCCGCACCCATACATGACTGAAAAAATAAAGCACGAACCGGAGATAAGCTTGCTTTTAACTTTTCTATAACTGGCATGAAACCAGTCAGGATAAGCCCAAAAATGATTAGATGCATCTTCATCGTGGCCCACCACATGCCCGGCCAGGAAGATCCGCTGGGCAGAATTGACATGTGCATAACCACAGACTCAAAGCAATGCCCGGCCTGCCTCCAAAAGCAGAACCCCCCCAGCAGGCGTATGTTCTGACCATTCTTCTGTTAAGAGCATCTAATAACATGTTGTTACTCTTTTGTGCAAGGTCTTGCAGGATTTTGAATTCATCAGATTTAACGATCTCAGATACTCATTTCGTATCAAAGGCAGCCGTTTGATCCTCAAGGGGATCAATTTCGGAAATCGAAGTGTCAGAGCAACCGCTTACCAACATCGCAATGACCGCGAAGAAGAGCGTCAAAAATGAGAAATGGAGTGGGCATTTCCCCAGACAAAAAAAAATCATGGCTATAGCGTCTTATTAAGAAGGTTTGTTTAGGTGTGCGGGAAATTCATCGTGACCGCGCTAACGGTTGCAATATACAACTTTTGGGAATATTTTCTCATCTATTGACTGGGAATCATTGCTGGCGCGTCCGCCAAATTTGTGAACTTAAAATTTCCTGACTTCGACGGTTACCCCCATATGAATATACGCAGAGCGGAATTTCCGAAAAAAGTGAACACTACATGTTCCCCTTCTGCAGCCCGTGAATAAAGTCTAGGAAATCTGAGCAACGCTTTTCGGATTGGTTTTTGAGGATTAGACCGCTCAAAGTAGCCATAGAGGAGATGTCTTGGATCTTTAGAGTCTCAAAAAAGGCGAAATATAGATGGTTTGGCCATCTATGACACTCAGTTGTGCTGTCTAACTCTGTGGTTAGATTTTATCCACGGGCTGCTAGGGAAATCCTCTTACTCACAATAACTAGTGCGGTCATGCAAACCAGTGATCAGGAGATCATCAAGCCCACTGACGCATGGGAGGGCCCCGGATGTATATTCAGATGAAGTTGTGCCGGGAATCGGTTGAATTTAATTGGGAACCGGAGTAAGCCAGCCGAATGGATCCTCTCCCGCTTCCACAATCTCAAAAAATGCATTTTGTATTTTTTGAGTGATCTCGCCGCGCTTCCCGTTGCCGACCACATACTTGTCCACTGAGCGGATCGGAGTAATCTCGGCCGCGGTACCGGTGAAGAACAGTTCATCGGCAAGATAGAGCGCCTCGCGCGGCATACTTCCTTCGTGTACGGGAATTCCCGCAACGGATGCCAATTGGATCACCGTGGATCGGGTGATTCCTGGAAGGATGGAGAACGCGGTCGGTGCGGTATAAATTTCGCCATCTCGAACCAGAAACAAGTTCTCCCCGCTGCCCTCCGCAAGGTAGCCATTGGTGGTGAGCATAATCCCCTCTGCGTATCCATTGAGGATTGCATCCATTTTGACCAGGCTGGCATTGATGTAGTTTCCACCCGCTTTTGCGAGTGCCGGCACGGTATTCGGGGCAAATCGGTTCCAGGATGCCACCTGTACATCAATCCCCTGCTCCAGTGCATCTGCGCCAAGGTAGGGGCCCCACTCAAAGACGGCAATGGCCGTCTCCACGGGATTTTCCAGTGGACTCACCCCCATGGGGCCCAGTCCGCGAAACATGACCGGCCGGATATAACTGGACTGTAGTTTGCTCCGGGAGACGGTTTGGATGACGGCCTGTTCAAGTTCTTTCTGGTTATGGGGAGAATCCATACGGTAGATCTTCCCGGAATCCAGCAGGCGGCGGATATGTTCACGCAGGCGAAACACCGCCGTGCCCTTTCTGGTCTGGTAAGCACGGATCCCCTCAAATACACTTGAGCCATAGTGAATCGCATGTGTAAGCACATGGACTTTTGCCTCTTCATAGGGGACAAAATCACCGTTAAACCAGATGTCGTAGTTCATGTGGATCTAAATTGAAAAATGCACTTACGTATAAGGAGGCGTACGGTTGCAGTCGGGGGGATTGCTAAAGGGCCGCCAGCCGTTTACGCAGATGACGTGAGAAGACTGCAAAACGGAAGATCACTCCCAGAATTTTTATGGATGCTTTTATGGTTCCGGTCAGGGTTCCAGTGATTTTGGATACGCCGACTCGTCTGCGGTAGGAGACGGGAATTTCGGTGATGCGCAGTCCTGCTATATGGGCTTTGATCTGCATCTCAATGGTCCATCCGAAGGTTGCGTCCCGCATATGCAGTTTTGTCAGGGACGCATATCGAATGGCGCGGAATGGTCCGAGATCGCTGTAGCGAACTCCCCAGATTAATCGCATCAATAGACATGCCAGACGGTTCCCCCAGCGTGCCTGTGGAAGAAGAGCACCGTGTTCACGGTTCCCCTTGATTCGGCTTCCGATCACGAGATCATGAGTTCCTGCCTGAATGGGGGCGACCAGTGCGGACATCTCATCGGGGTGATCCGAATAGTCCCCGTCAAGGAACACGATTACGTCAGGATTTCGGCTTGAGGCATACGCAAGTCCGCGCAGGCAGGCGTAGCCGTAGCCACGTCTGGATTCGTGCAGTACCGTTGCTCCGGCCTCCGATGCATTCTTTTCGGTTGCATCCGTAGAGGCGTTATTCACAACGACCACTTCATCCACGAATCCGTTCGGAATATCCTGAATGACCTGGGCAATCGCTTCGGCTTCATTGAATGCAGGAATAATCACAAGGATACGCATCAGGGAGAATACCGGTAAACGGATTCAATGGTCAGATACCAGTGGATGCCCAATCTTTGGGGATTAGATCGCAGGAGCAGAAACGGGCTGACGGATAGAATTTCCAATTTTTATCTGGACAACGGGAACGCAGGGAAACTTAGGAAGATCTGATGCGTTCCCGCTTTGTTGAGTATTCTACTTTGAGATCCATACTGCACCGAGATAAAAAGGGGATGGCAGCATCACTTGATTCACACCAAAAGGAGAAATTCCCTCTGCGAAAGGTTTCCCCTGCGCGATTCCGATTTCGTCTGTTTTTGCTAATCGCAGGTACGGTTTTGCTATTTTTTGTCATGCAAAGTGTTTTGAATCCTTTTGGCGACAACGAATATGCGGAGATTCCGCATGGGAACCACAGCCATTATGTCCCCAGGGATCGGGACCTGGATGTTCCGATTTCCAATTTTCCAACGCGCCCTCCGGCCGACAATGAAAGGATTACCCCGGATGGCCGTATCGTTTCGAAGTAAACCCCAGACGGTTGGTGCAATATGCAACTATGGAGAGGTTGGAGCAAAAAGCCGGTGAAGCATTGGATTCACCCTTGCCCCCAAGTGCGCGGAAGGATAGATGGAGGCGGGGGTGTACGACCATTTATATGGGATGGAGACATGGGAAACTTTGGTGCACATATTGGAACGGACCATTTCACGGCAACAACATATTTTCCTGTATAAAACGAATTCATGACCGTCAGACGAAGTGATCTCTTCGGGGATGGCCGGGTAGCCGTTAGAGGCCACAGGGAATCAATTTAACCTTCCCCGATCTGATCGGATGGCCGAACTTTATTTGGAGGATATTCAGCAATTTCTCAGTCCAGCTGGGCGGAGTATTATTCAACTCAAATCATTTGACAGGCGTTTTAAGCAGTACAGGCATCTCGGATGGGTCTATGCAGTTCGCAATGTTTGTTTCACTGATCCGGTGTATAAGATCGGGCAAACCGGAGATTCGCCGATCAAGCGCGTGGATGCACTCAGTTCATCTACATCTGTGTATCGACCGTTTGAACTGGTATATCTCATCCATGTGTCAAATCGGAGGGAGGCAGAGGCTTTTGTTCATCAGGCTTTGGCAGATTTCAGGGTCAATCCGGGGAAGGAATTCTTTGAGGTTCCTTTAATGCACATGATCAAAACGCTTGACGAGGCAGGCAGTCTTTGGCAAATTCCTTTAGGAAAAACCCCGCGAGCGGGTTTTTTACCGGCTTTACTGGAAAGACGCATTGTGGAATGCCCTCATTGCAATGCAAAAAACAGACTGCCGCAACTTCTCGTGAAAATCATGGTCACATGTTCAGTATGCAAAGAATCGCACATGCTGTCCCCCGATGCATATTAAAAATCTGACCGGTGAGCAATTGAGGGACATGTACGGGGATAGTTGCCTAAATGTCTAACGTCAGTAACTTTTTTATCGATGACACTTAGAGTTCTCCATTGGGGGGACAAAATGAGGAGTTCGGCAAATAAGTGAATTTTCATTCACAAATTTGCGAGGGCAAATGATTACAGACCAGCAGTACAAGCTGCTATTACACTATAGGAACGACAAGAACATAACAATGACAGCATCGGCGGCAAAAACGGAGATGAGTTCTCCGAACGCTCGCAAATATCTTCGTTTGGGGAAACGACCAATTGAGGCAAAAAAGGCTCGAATCCATCGGACGCATGTAGATGTAGATGCGTTTGCGGGGATAGCGGAGGAATGTAAGGCGTATCTGGAGAAGCATCCGGATATAGAGTGTCTAACGACAGATCAGGACAAGGCTTCGTTGTTCAACGTTTGATTCAAATAATCAGGATTCGCCTCACCATTGAAATTCCTGAAGGAGTGATTCTCGGATTACCTCATAACTCCGAGGGGCCGGGTGCCTCGGTTCACCATTCAGATTATTCACATAGACCATTCCTGAAGCAGAATTCGTGAGAAAAAGGTAATCACTTGCGACAAGTTCACGCAGGGAAAAATCCCCGCAGGCAGGCTTGTAGCCAAGTTTTCTGGAACATTGCAGGATGATTTCCCTGGTTACCCCCGGTAAAATCGGGCATTCAGAAGATGGCGTGAACAACTTGTTTCCCGTCATCCAGAAGACATTATGACACGAGGTCTCGGTGACTCGGTCGTCCGTGTCCATGAAAAGCACTTCATCAAAATCGTTTTCCTGTGCCTGCCTCTTTGCCAGTACATTTCCCAGGTAGTTTACGGTTTTATGCGAAAAGAGGCGACTCTGGGCGGATCGTTTTTCTGGCGACACCCAAAGAGAAACAGTATCAGGGGCTTCTATATGAGTTCGCAGGGATACAAGGATTGAGGCTGCACGCGGGCGTGCGTAAAATGCCAAATCTCCCTCACCAAGAAGGCACACTTTTACATGCAAATCATTCTCTGATGCCTGTGCTGCGGCATTCTGGATCAGATGCCGAATGTGAGATTCATCGGGGAAGGGCAGACTGAGAAATGCAGCTCCCATTCGCATCCTGTCGATATGCATGGAAAGAAAGACGGGAGGGGACTGCTTCCATCGGAAGGTCTCAAACACGCCTTCTCCATAAAAAAGCGCACGGAGGGCCGGTGGATTCTCAAGTTTTTTTCCCTCCAGAAAGAGTAGGTCTGCCATGATCACGGACACTACCGGTTAGCTTAGGACGGATTTGAGCGCTTTGGCTTTAAGCTCTATTTCACGGTATTCCTCATCGGCCTTTGAATCCCATACGATTCCGCTTCCAAAACAAAAATTCATGCCGTCAGCGCGGTTTACCCCGGTGCGGATTGCAACGCTCATGGTAAAATCACCGCTCGGCTCAAAGAGACAGAGTGCACCGCAGTAAGGACCCCGCAAATGCGGCTCAAGCCGGTCAATCAGCCCGAGCGCCTCTCTTTTAGGGGCCCCTGTAACAGATCCTGGCGGGAAGGTGTTCGTGAGAATCTCGGAGAGCCTGATTCCAGGACGCAGATTTCCCTGAATCTCGGATTCCATCTGAAAAAGCGTATTGTATGGTTTCACGGTGAAAAGTTCTTTTACGTCCACGGAGCCATATTCGCAGATTCTTCCAAGGTCATTTCTCATAAGATCTACGATCATCAGGTTCTCGGCGCGTTCTTTAGGGCTCTCTTTGAGTGCTGCGGCCAGTTCCCGGTCACGGTTCGGATCCGGATCCCTGCGAATCGTGCCTTTGATGGGTTTCGTGATGATTCTATTGCCCCTTTTCTTGAGAAAAAGTTCCATAGAGCCGCTTATAATTTCAAAATTCTGGAACCCAATGAAAGCGGCGAAAGGGACGGGTTGAGCACGGTAAAAATTCGTAAACCATGTCAGCGGATTGTCTGGAGAATCAAACTGAAACTTCCGGGAAAGATTCACCTGGTAAACTTCTCCGGCAGCAATGTGCTTTTTGATCTCTGCAATTTTCTGTGTGTACTCCTGCATTTGATGATTGAAGTGTGCAGGGGATTCAGAAAGGCAATCTTCAATGGAAGTCAATGCATGCTCATCCTCATAGGGGATCGTACAAAAGCCATCGTTTTTGTAAAAATTGAAGAACAGAAGGGGGAGTGCGTCTTCTTTCTCAATCCCCGAGGTGGTTATGCCTGGAGTGGTGTAAGCAAGGTAATCATAACTTATATAGCCGATTGCGGTGTAGCCCTGTGAGGTGAAGAGCTCAACATGCAAAAGAGGATCTTCGCCGGATGTCATTTCCTCGGAGCCAGACCGTAATCTGACTTCATCGCCTGAGAAAGAGAGCGTGAATGCGGGGACACCGAAAATTCCGGCGGTGGGCGAAGAGGTTGCGTCAAACCACCCATTGCCCGAGTCAATCAAAAGTGATATGGGTTGATCAAATCTCATCGGTTCTGTAAAAGAGTGTTCATAGAGTCCAAAAAATACTTCCAGTTCAGGGATTACGGGTACAGACTATTTCCTACAGGGCGAAACCATATTTGTGCAGAACTCCATCGCCGAGTCAAGGATGGATACTCCATTCGGTCCTTGAAATGAACGGGATGATTTTGATCTGCGAAGTTCACTCAAAATCCTCCTCTTCCTCACCGGGATCCAGAGCACCTAACATACTTCCCATCATGTCGGAATAGGTCTGCTGCTCTTTCCCAAGCATGGATGCCTGATGGAGCCCCTCAAGTACAAACTCTTTCATCACCCAGCGCTCTTTTGCAGAGATGTTTCGTTTCCTTGCAGGTCCAAATTGAGCAGTAATCACCTCATCCAGACCTCGAACCGCCCGCAGACATTTCATGAATGCTGTATCGGACAATTCGGGGTCCAGCGTCAGGGTGTTTCCCTGAGCAAACCATGCCAGAATTTTGCTGTAGGTTTCCCGTTCCTTTCCTTTGAGGCTGGGATCAGGGAAGTATTTTGCAAACACGTCACGGATTGCCCGCCCGATGAGAAGCCGGGCAACTTTCTGCGGCCCTTCCTGCTCTCCCTCGTATACCAGTTCCAGTTTGCCGGTAATGGCCGATTCAATGTAATAGAGGTCGCTGACCCGGACACAGACCTGTGATTGTCCATGAAGGGCTGCCCGGCGTTCGGCATTTGCAATTACAATCTCAAGTGCAGAGCGTGTCATTCGTGCAGACACCCCTGACTTTTGATCTACATATTCACTTGCACGAGCTTCAAAGGCTGCAACCTCAATCACCTGCCGGATAAATTCGGGAATCGTCACACGAACCCCGCCGCGATCCTGCCATGCTTCCTGTTCTGTGATCGCCAGTGCAGTACTGACCTCTTTAGGGTAATGGGTCAGCACTTGACAATCAATGCGGTCTTTGAGTGGAGTGATGATGTTTCCGCGATTGGTATAGTCTTCCGGGTTGGCACTGAACAGCATCAACAGATCCAGTGGGAAGCGTACATTGAATCCGCGGATCTGAATATCCTGCTCTTCCATAATATTGAGCAGCCCCACCTGAATTCGTGCCTGTAGGTCGGGAAGTTCATTGATGGCAAAGATCCCGCGATTGGTGCGGGGAATAATCCCAAAATGAATCACTTCTTCATCTGCATAGGTGAGTCGCCTGTGCGCGGCTTTTATCGGATCAATATCTCCAATCAGGTCAGCGATGGATGTATCCGGGGTTGCCAGTTTTTCCGCATAGCGCTCGCTCCGATGAAGCCATGTAATCGGTGTTTCGTCTCCCTCGTTAGCGATCCGTTCACGTGCAAATTTGGATAGGGGGGCAAAGGGGTTATCGTTGAGTTCACTGCCGGTCACGACAGGGATATATTCGTCAAGCAGGCGGGGAATCAGGCGGAGTATCCGGCTTTTTGCCTGTCCCCGTAACCCAAGCAGCAGAATATCATGACGACTTAGAATTGCATTATGAAGTTGGGGGATTACACTTCGGTTATAACCAAGAATCCCTGGGAATACCTCACTCCCATTGTGCAGATGCTTCAGCAGGTTACGGCGCAGTTCATCCTTTACGGGTTCTATTTTATAGGAAGATGCTTTCAGATCTCCCAGTGTCTTAAGATCTTCTCGTTTGATGTTCACGGTACTCATGTTTGTATGGAAGGGATCCACTGATACACATGGATTGAGGGTTCTGGTGCAACTAGTGCAACCGCCAGTTGATAAGTCCCATCTGGATTCAGTTTTGCGGCGAGGTCAATCGGGTAAAAGTTTTTGAGGTAACCGGGGTTCGCCTCCACAAGTATGTGCCGGAGCATTCCCGCATGGTCATAGACATCCACGCGGAGCCAGCCGGCACGCTGATTCAGTACGAACCAGAATTCTCCCGCCTCGGCGGCAGAACTGGTGATCAGAGGCGCACCTCGCCCCTGTCCCTGATCGAATGCATAGGTGCGTCGCAGCATCGGGGAATCAAAGCCTCGCCAGCGCAATGTATCGGGGGCGTTCCGTAAACCTTCGGTCCAGGTTAGGGCCCATGGATAGAATCCACTCAGGCTCACAAGCTGCCCCTTAAAGTTACGCAGAAATCCCGCATACTCCCAGGAAGATCCATGTAAAACCGATTCCTGTATGGGATTCCCGGCTTGGCCCAGTGCCCAAAGGAAGTGAGTCGTATCCCGTGTAACCGCCTTAAGGTACAATGCGTTTTCGGTTGCCAGAGCATATTGCAATGACTTTGGAGGGACATTTTGTACAACGATAGAGGCGACGCTCGCTGCGTTCACTACAAAGTGGAATTGATGTGTCTCCGGGGCGAAGATCACGAGGGAGTCGGATCTCCAGCCGGCAAGATAGGGGAAAGTTGTATGGGGCAGCGAAAAGGATTTCTCCAGAGTGCCCTCCAGGTTAAACACAAAGACAGTTCCATTTTCTGTATCGCCTGCCCAAATCTGATCATCTTTGCCAAACAGGATGCTTCGGGGGTGTTTTAAGTCCGTTCCACGAATGACATCTGGAGGCGTAAGGGTATCGGGCAGGGTTTGGGCGGCAATCGCCCGAGACAGAGAGTCGGGAGGTGATATCGCATGGGATTCAATCCGGTTACACGAAGAGGGGAGGCAGCCTGCAAGCAGAACGCAGAAGCAGAGAATCAGGCAATTGGAGCGGATGTAGGGTAGATCTGTCAACCTTCCAGCCGTCCAAGTTGTAAACTTAACTGCACCCTGCGATTATTCCGCAACACATGATAGGTAACGATATCGCCCGGCCTGAAATCATTAATTCGGGCGATATAGTCCACCTGATTTGCTATTGACTCATCCTGGAGTGCCACAATCAGATCGTAGGGAAGCAGCCCGGCATCTTCGGCAGGCGATCCGGAATCCACATCTGCAACCAGGATGCCCTGTGTGTCTTCAAGTCCCAAAGCTTCCGCAATTTGCGGAGTCATAGCCACAATACTGATGCCTGTGTAGTAAGAGCGGTCAACCTTTCCTGTTTCGCGCAATTCATGAATAATCCGCTGGGCTTTGGCAGCAGGGACTGCGAATCCAAGGCCAACGGATCCTGCACTTTCGCTGTAGATGATGGTATTGACTCCGATGACTTCACCGAGGGCATTGACAAGCGGGCCACCGGAATTCCCCCGATTAATTGCCGCATCAGTCTGGATCATGTCATGATAGATCCGTCCATCCTGACTCCCGAGATCTCTTTCAGCTGCGCTGACTACGCCAACGGTCACACTGGGTGCAGCTGCTTCAAAGAGTCCAAAGGGATTCCCCAGGGCGATCACCCATTCTCCCACAATCGGTTCGGGGGACTCCGAAAAACGCAAATATTCCAGAGGGCGATCTGGAGAAATTTTTAAGAGTGCCAGATCGGTGGCCTTATCGGCTCCGATCAGTTGAGCATCCAGCGTTTGGCCATTGGTGAGGGATACGGTCACTTTTGTTGCATTTCCTGCCACATGATGGTTGGTCACGATGTAGCCATCGGGCGAGATAACGAAGCCACTTCCGAGGTTTTGAACGCGCCGTTCAATAATGCGTGATTGTCGTTCAGAGAAGAACTGTCCGAAGAATGGATCTCTGAAAAAGTCCTCAAATGGATCCCGGTAACGTACGCGCTGCAGTTCAATGACATTGATACTGACAATGGCGGGGGTTGCAGTTTCTACTGCACGCGTGATTGCGGTCTGTCGACTGAGCGCAATGGAGTCATTAACGACGGCGGCGGACTCTGCTGAAGCCAGCTGCGCCTGGGATTGCACGTTTTGGCGGCATCCTGACAGTATGACCGTCACACAAAGATATAGAAGTATAGAAATTCGCTGCATGAGACAGAAAACAGACTTGAATCATTTACGAGAATCTAGGCCTGTGGTTTCTTTTCTGAAGGAGCATACGCGCCGCGCCTAATCCGGCTGCACCGATTTGGCCAGATTCCTGATTGGCAAAGTGGCCGGACCAGTACACACCGGGAGGCAGGCAGTCCGGAGCAGGGAACAGCAGTTGATCCAGATCACGTTCAAAATGAAGAATATGTCCGCCGGGTACTCCAAATTCTTCTGCTATGTCCGCGGGGGTCCAGAACTGCCGTGCCAGAATTTTTCCATTCAGGTCAGGGAGTTGGCCAAGGATTTGCTCTATCAATGCGGCCCGTGCAGATTCCCCCCACTGATCATATGTCAGGGAAGGTGTCTGCAAGGCATAGATCGTTAGTGTGTTATGGGTGTTGCATGCGGTGATTTCGAGGGTCTGCTGTGGGGGAATTTTTCCATACTTAACACAGTCAAAGGCCCGTTCCTGTGTCATTAAATCAGGAACGATTCGTATCCGGCTAGAGGTGAGCCAGCCGGGCAGCTGATCCATTGCAAGTGCTAGTACCGCACATGTGCCGCGGGAGCGTACTGGAGGCCAGCGGCTAATCAGGACAGGGTCCAGAAGGTGATTGCGGAGCATTGCCGGAGAGCATGTTGCCAGAATGAATCTGGCATAAATGGGAGCTTTATCCTGCAGCAGCACATGAACTCCTGAGGAATCACGGCAAATTTGTTTGACGGGGGCTCCGGTCCGGAGCACCGCTCCATTTGAGCGTGCGGCGGCTTCCAGTTTCTGGATCAGTACGGCATGTACGTTTGAGTTGTTTCTGTTTGCGTGGAGCAGCATTTGGAGTGCTCCAAAGGGGGATTTTGGGCCTGCAAAGGTACGGGTATACAGGGGAGCGGTCAGTGCACTATACTGCTTCTCGCAAAGGTCAAATTCACTCAGGAGGTCCACGCAGCTGAGGGGAATCCATCGGGCCAGATCCTTGGTCTGCGTTCGGAGCAAGGTGGGAATCCAGGCGCTCTTATTGCGCAGTGAAGCGCGTTTTAGAGGGATGCTCAGGAGCGTTTTCAGGGACTTTCCGGCATCTGCAAGTTCAGGGACTATCTCAATGTTAAAGGAATCTCCATTCCAAAGCCCTGTGGTGTTTGCAGAAGTCGGCTGAGGAAATGTTATTTTCAGTGCCTTGTTCAGCATGTCTGTGGATCCGTCCGGGTAGGGACGGAATCCCGGAATCCGGTACTTGGTTCCGAACCTGTGGTAGGCGGACAATCCACCGGAAACCGCCCGCTTTTCAAGTACGAGCGTATCCATGCCGGCTTTGGACAGGGCGGCGGCTGCCGCCAGACCATTGGTTCCGGCTCCGATGATAATGACATCCGGCTTTTGCATCAGATCCGCTCCCGCAAAAGAGCCTTTGCTGCCAGCTCACCACTGGCACCCATCACGCCGCCACCGGGGTGTGTACCTGATTCGCACATCCACAGGTTTCGTATTGGAGTTCGGTATCCTGCCATCCCCCAGGCAGGGCGCTGGAACAGAAGCTGGTTCAGGCTGAGTTCCCCGTGAAAAATATTACCTTCAGTCAAACCAAAGTCACGTTCCAGATCAAGGGGAGTCAGGATCTGCATATACTCTATATGGTCACGCAGCTTTGGTGCAAATTCCTCAAGCGTATCCAGAACGGTCTGCCCGAATGCTTCACGGTGTGATGCCCAAGCCTCATGCCCCTCAACCAAGTCATAGGGAGCATACTGGACAAAACAAGACATCACATGCTTGCCGGGTGGGGCGATGGAGGGATCCGTGAGCGACGGAATGACCGCGTTAATGAAGGGACGGGATGAGAACGCGCCATACTTGGCCTCATCAAATGCCCGCTCCAGATAATCAACGCTCGGCGCAATCGCAATGTCGCCCCTCAAATGATCTCCGATCCCCGGGCGGCAGGTAAAATTCGGGAGGCCATTCAACGCCAGATTCACTTTACCGCTGCTTCCCCGGTATGTAAAGCGGGCAAGTGCATTTACGGTGTCCTCCGGGAGATGGACAGCACCTACCAATCCGTGCAGGGTTCGTCTTGGATCAAGGTTTGATATAATCCTGCGGGCACGGATTTCTTCGCCGCCGGCCAGAACAATTCCTGTTGCACGGTTGTTCAGGACACGCACCTGGGTCACTTCAGCGTCTGTACGAATGACGGCCCCGTGTGCCTGGGCTGCTTTTGCACAGGCCAGACTGACACTTCCGGTCCCTCCCCGGGCAAAACCCCATGACCTGAATGCGCCGTCGAGCTCTCCCATATAATGATGGAGAAGAACATAGGCCGTCCCCGGTGACCGCACGCCCTGGAACGTACCGATGATTCCGCTTGCAGACAGGGGTGCCTTCAGAATGTCGGATTCAAACCATTCATCCAGAAAATCTACCGCACTCAGGGTAAGCAGCCGCACAAGTTGTTGCAGCTCATGCGGTTCAAGGTCTCGAATCAAGGGCAGCATCTCCGTAAGCGTACGCAGATCCTGCAGCCTGAATCCGGTTGGAGCCGGACGGCTGATGATCTGAGCGGCGATGCGGCCTAATCGTGTCAGGGTGCGTTTGAAATCGTGATAATTTTCTGCATCATGTCGGCTGTAACGGCTGATTTCCGAATAGGTCCGGTTTGTATCACTCCAGCGTGCAAGTCCGTGCTGATCATGCAGAGGCTGGAATGCACAATCCATGGGGATCACCTGATAGCCGTATTTTGCGAGTTCCAGTTCACGGATAATCCGCGGTCGGAACAGACTGATCACATAGGAAGCCACCGAGAATGTGAACCCGGGAAATACCTCTTCAGATACCGCGGCACCTCCCAGGATCTCACGGCGCTCAAGCACCAGTACTTTATGCCCTGCGCGTGCCAGATACGCTGCGCAGACCAGTCCGTTATGGCCTCCGCCGATGATCACGGCATCCCAGGAGGAATTCATGCTGCCGGTGCCCGCTTGTGTGGAGGGTCATAAAATGGCGGTTGCACAATGTACGCGTCCACGCAGTGACGTTCATGCTCTACAGCAAGTTCAATCTTCACAGAATCGGATCGGTAGGACTTTTCTATGGTTGCCAATGCAATATACTTTTTCAGGATTGGAGACCAGGTTCCGCTGGTTGCGTAGCCGATCTGATGCTGTCGTGCATGATCCCGGTACAGCGGAACCGATGATGACCATGCCTCTACGGGCAGGGCGGGGGGCAGGCCTCTGGATTCGTACAGGTCCCGTGTCTGGTTCCAGTCAATCTCCAGCCCAACCACTGTATATCTGGAGTTCTGCTTTTTTTGAAGTTCCGATTGTCCCACAAAAGGGTCCCGGTCCAGATGCACCATCCAGTCAAGCCCTAGATCAAAGGGCGTGGATTTTTGTGCACGTGTGAGCATGTGTGATGCATTCTGAAAATCAACCCCCTGTTCCAGGAGTCCAGCCTCAATGCGGCATACATCCAGGGCTTTGAGGCCGGCAGCCCGCAAACCGAATCCAGTTCCTGACTCCATGAGGGTGTCCCATACATTCAATGCCTGATCACTGGAAAACCACAGTTCATAGCCCAGATCCCCGGTAAATCCGCTTCGTGATATCCAGGTCTGTGCACCATGGATACTTATAGACATGGCACCAAAGTATTTAAGGTCAGAGATGTTTTTTATACCCGCATGGGAGAGTATTTTGGCGGCACAGGGGCCTTGTAATGCTACGCCTGCAATGGTCTGCGTCTGATCTGTGATCGTCACATTAAGGTTTGCGGCATGTTTGTGCAGCCAGGCACAGGTCGGGTCGTTGCACATGAAGAAGAAAGTTTCACGGTCCTGTTTCATGACAACTCCGTCACCAAGCACAAAACCATCAGGGTCACACCACACGACATAGGCTACACGGTTCTCCTTGAGTCTGGACAGGTCCCGTACGACGATACGATTCAGGAGTGCAAGGCTATCCGGGCCTGTGACAGAAATCTTGAAAAGCGGGGAGATATCAATCAATCCTGCGGCCGTGCGGATGATGTGATATTCATGTTCGTGTTGCAGTTGGTACGACTGGGGTGCATAATATCCATTCCAGCGGGTCCAGTCCATGCTTTCGGAAAGGGCGGACTGGCGTGGATAGAAGGGAGATGGAGCCATTGCAGAGATTTTTGATCAATCAGAAACGGACATGAAAATCATGCCCATGTGGTCAGGTCTGCGGAGAAAGCAGGGATTTTTGCCCGAAACCGGTATTGGATAAAGTGTTAAACAATAAACCAATGTGTTACGGAAAACTCCGAAGTTGTTTCATTTTTCACGGCAGCGGTTTTTCTATAGCGAGCATCCGAAATGGAAGTTAGGTGGGGTAGAGTCTGGAAATTCCCAGAACTTTTGAACCATAAATGTGTGCCTGCGATCATCAGTTGCTGTTTAGCAGCAGTGATGCAGACAATACAATATTTGAAAGTCAATCAGTTCCAACCTGTGAGGGTAGCAAAAAAATCCGCTCATTGGATGCAAGACAGAAACAGGAACAGTTCCTGTACCGTCTGCCAGATAGAATTGGGAATTATATCCATAGATAACAATGGGGGAACCTTTTCCATTCTGGTGTATAACACGGATACAATCGGGAAGAATAGTGCCTCCCCGATTGTCTACACAACATCATCCGCTTGATGATATGCCCGTTAAAGATTGTAA
>JAJEFL010000142.1:0-4677 GCA_022820435.1 Rhodothermales bacterium | reverse complement strand
GATGCGTCTGCGTCCATCGTGGGGACGCGGACAGGGGATGTCCATGTACCGGCAGCAGACGATCCTGGATGCCGTGCCAATGGGAGAGAATGGGTATCGGACGGAACTGGAACTGGGGTACGGGATTCCGTGGAAAGAGGGATCGGCGCGGCCATTGGCGGGGATGACCCAACTGCCGCAGGGAAGGATGTACCGGCTGGGTGGCGAACTGCGTCCGTGGGAGCGGCTGTCCTTCTCGGTTTTTGGTTTGGCGCACGGACATGAAGCCGCACTGGGAGACATCGGTGTGAATGTGCAGGGAACGCTCCAGTATTAGGCTTGAATTGAGTTTGGAACCAGAAATAACTAAAAATGCCTGGACGCAAAGATGCGTTCACGCATCCCAATATTGAATACAATTCGGGCCCCCATATATTCTACAATTCTTGCTGATGTACAGTGATCACAAGATAAAATGATAACTATCCACTCATCCATAGTCTGTAATCATTCCAGATTTACGATGATAGCGGCCGTGGCCACCTCATTATTTGCATTTGGATGTCTTTCTCCAGAATTCGAAATTACGGGTACCTGTATCGGTGCGGTGGATACGCTTATCTCGAAAGAAATCGTCCGTCATGATGCCGGGGATCCGGTCTGGAGGTCAGAGGATGGCTGGCAGATCATCGAAGAGGCAAGATATGGAAGCGGCACAGCGGAAAATTCCATCTTTTTCGGATCCATCCGCTCCTTTGATGTAGATCGCCACGGCAATCTGTTTGTGCTGGATGGGCAAACTCAGGAAACCTACGTTCTTGATCCAGATGGAATGCTGATCCGCACCATTGGATCAAGGGGAACGGGGCCGGGAGAATTTGAAGAGGCTTCAGCGGTGGATGTCAGTGAAAGTGGTGAGATATGGGTCATGGAGATGCGTAAAGGCCAACTTACAGTTATGGATGCAAAGGGTAACTATCAGAAAATGAAGCGGATCAATAGTGTAGGATATACGCAGATTCCCTACCGGGGCGGGTTTGATAAAGTTGGGCGATATAATGCATTTATTCACTGTTATAACGGGGCGGAGCATCAAAGCATGTTCGCCCGGTTTGATCAATCCCTGACTCCCGTGGATACGATTGCAATTCCAAAGGATCCAGTGGAGAGTGATTTTTTCGTGCATCATCTGCCAAACGGGGGAAGTATACGCGCATCCGTTCCATATCAGGGAGCTTTTGGATGGATATTTTCGGTCGACGGGAACTTCTGGACTCTCCGGACTACATCCGCAGAAACATATGAACTTGTCGAATTTACCGCTGGAGGTACCCCGCTTCGGCGTATGAGCAGGGAGTTGGAGCCGGTTCAGGTGACCAGTGCCGACAGAACGAGAATACAAGAGGATCTTGCCTGGTTCACAGACCAGGGTGGAACCATTGACATGAACAGGGTTCCGCCGTATAAACCCGTCGCCAGCCGGTTTTTCAGTGACGACCAAGGCAATCTCTGGGTGATGCGGACGACCACCATGCCTGAGCAGCAGAGAACACTGTTTGATGTCTTTGATGCGGAAGGTGTTTTTTTGGGAGAGGTGTCATTCTCTTTCCCGTTAAGGATAAATCCCGGCCCTGTCGTAAAGGGTAATCTGCTTTACGGGATGATGCAGAGTGAAGACGGTGGGGAGATCATTGTGCGGGCACAGATTCAGAAGATCGAAAAACCGTTCTCAGAACAAATGGAATACGGATCGTTCTGACCAGAGAGGAACCCACGCCTTGTGTTCACATGGAATCAACATGCAAGTATCAGATGACAGCAACCCCCATTCCTGTTCGAAATGACCATTTCAGTGCCCGTGCAGTGAACAAAGTTGCCGCTGCATCCCCCCATCCCATAACGGCAGCCGTCTGCGCTGTATTGCTGTCTGGAATCGGATGTGGTTTCTCTGAATCTCCGCAGATTACCGATTCGTGTGTCGGCGTAGTTGATACCGAAAGCCTGGAGGAAGCCGTTCTCCATAATACCGGTGATCCGCTCTGGAGACCTGAAACGGAATGGGAGATTGTGGAGGAGATGCGATTTAGCGGCGGCGAGGACTCCACGTTTTTCGTGTCGATCATCTCCATAGATGTGGATCAGCAGGGACACCTGTACGTCCTTGATTCCTACACACAGCAAATTTCTGTTTTTGACCCAGAAGGGATATTCCTGCGCACCGTCGGATCCAGCGGGTCAGGACCGGGAGAATTTGAAAATGCGACTGCAGTGGATATCAGTGATCGGGGAGAGATTTGGGTGATGGAGATGCAGCTGGGGAAACTCACGATCCTTGATGCAGAAGGGAATTATCTTCGCACGGAACGAGTCAATACGACGGGATGGGACTTCAGACCCTATCCAGGTGGCTTTGATCCAGTGGGTCGCTACAATGCGATGTCGCTGTGCTATGATTATGAAGAGGAGAAAACCAAGACCATGTTGGCCCGGTTTGATCAATCCTTTACTCCGATTGATACGATTGCAATCCCCCGGAGTCCCTATGAAATTGATCATTTCGAATATAATGACTCCGATGGGGGCAGTTATAGCACACTTGTACCGTTCCAGGGAACCTTCCATTGGGTATTTTCTAATACCGGTAACCTATGGACACTCTATACCGGTACGTATGAACTGGTTGAAACCACCGCTGGGGGAATCCCCATCCGAAGGGTGACCAAGGAGCATGAACCGGTTCCGGTAACCCGTGCAGACCGGGAGTCGGTCCGTGACCGCCTGGAGTGGTTCACCGAGATCGGAGGAACGATAGATGAAGCGAGGATTCCCAGAAATAAACCTGGAATTGAAACGTTTTTCACGGACGACGAGGGGAACCTTTGGGTCATGCATGCAGGGACAGAAAATTCAAATTCCGTGTTTGACATCTTTGATGCCGAGGGGCAATTTCTTGGAGAGACGCACCTCCCCTTTAGTCTGGATAATCATTCCGGGGCTGTCGTTCAGGATGGCTTGGTTTTTGGGGTCACGGAAGATGAGGAAGGGGGAGCCATGGTCGTCCGGGCCCGGATCAAGAAGTAGACTCATGGGAGGATTGCAACGACATCTAATCTGATGTCTGGAAGATGTGCTCTCTTTCAGGTGTCACTTTTAATGTATGGGGGCGGTCTCAGATGTATGCCCGGACAGGTCGCAAGAAGAGTGTCCAATGAGGATTAAGGAAGTATTTCAGAAAGTGGAAGAACTGTTGGCGCAGGCCGGCCTGCATGATTCCCGCCGCACAGCAATATGGATTTTCTGTGATGTACTGCAGTGTAGCCCGGTGTATTTAGTCACGCACGAAGAGGGGCAGCTGGAGCAGCATCAGGCGGTAAAAATTTTCTCAATGGCCGCACGATGTGCGCTGCATGAGCCCGTGCAGTATGTACTGGGATACACGGAATTCAGAGGACTGCGGCTTCATCTGGTTCCAGATGTTCTGATCCCCAGGCCCGAAACAGAGCAGTTGGTTGAGGTTGCACTTGAGGCGGCAGGGCGCAGAATGCCATTGCGGGTTCTGGATATCGGTACCGGGAGCGGGTGCATTGCGCTGGCGGTTAAGCAGGTAATTCCAACTGCAAGTGTGACGGCGTGTGACATCAGTAAATCTGCGCTCATCGTCGCGAAGTCAAATGCGAATAAACATAAGTTTAGAATTGAATTTACCCTTGCAGATCTGCTCAAAGAAGACTTTCTGAAATTCGTGGGCGGAAGGTATAACCTGGTGATTTCGAATCCCCCGTATATTCCAGATCGTGAGCGTCCAGATCTTCCTCGGGGAGTACGCAATTATGAGCCGAAATCAGCCCTGTTCTGCGGCATGGACCCACTCAAATTCTACCGCGCCATCCGCAGGCACATTGCGGATGGATTACTGGATCCGGGAGGTGTACTGGCGGTAGAGGCCCATGCCGATTATGCAGAGTCGGTCGGGGATCTATTCAGGGAGCATAGCGGTTTGAAGGTTCAGGTAAAGCAGGATCTTGCGGGGCATCCCCGATTTGTGATTGCGCAACTTGATGAAGAACTCTCGCCCTTGCCAGCGTAGACGAGCCCCAAATCCATTTCACCATGAAACTTGCACTCGTGCAATGTTCTGCCACCGGGAACCTAAGTGCGAATCTGGCCAGCGGACTGGCATCTTTGGAAGAAGCGGCGCAGGCAGGGGCGGAACTGGTCGTATACCCGGAACTTGCATTCACACCGTTTTATCCCCAGCACCCTAGGCAGCACTACGCGGAATGTGACGGAAATAACCTGCCTCCATTATCGCTCGCAGAAGAGGTCCCCGGCCCGACTACAGAACTGTTCTGCGAAGCGGCCAGGAGCCTGAATGTCGTTGTCGTCCTGAATCTATATGCCAGAAAAGGAGAGACGGCCTGTGATGCATCACCGGTCATTGATGCAGACGGCACACTTCTGGGGGTCACCAAAATGATGCATATCACCCAGTACGAGGGGTTTTATGAACAGGATTATTATACGGATGCGGGTACCCAGGCACCTGTCTATGACACCGCGGCAGGTCGTATTGGCGTGGCAGTTTGTTATGACCGGCATTACAGTGAGTATTTGAGGGCATTAGCGCTGCAGAGGGCAGATTTGGTGGTGGTGCCGCAGGCCGGGGCACTCAATGAGTGGCCCGAAGGACTGTTTGAA
>JAJEFL010000102.1:0-9010 GCA_022820435.1 Rhodothermales bacterium | reverse complement strand
TCCCCGAGCCACCCAAACAAAACAGGAGCGCATTCGGCAGAAAAAAGTCCCCCAAAAACCACCCGACTCGTGACGCAAATTCCTCTCTACATGATGGCGGATCGAACCGACTCCAGACGGAGCAGCCCCTGCTATGCTTGCTTCAGAAAGACGGGGGGAAATTGCGCTGAAAAACGGGAAAAAAGTTGGGACAGGCCGGTACATAAACCACCTTAAATCAACCCGATCGACTCTGTAAAGACACGCACTTATGGCCCCTCAAAAAAAAAGCCCAAAAATGGGACTAGGAGGGATCCGTTTTTTTATGTCACTATGAAATTGTGAAGATGGGTCAGGCATGAATCGTGTATCGTCAGAATACAGAAAAAAACAGCGCATCCTTTCCTGAAACCAGGATGGCAGTAAGGAGACCAAAGCCATCCCCGTCTTAGAGGAGCGGTCGTATCCGTCCGAAAATCCATCTAGACTGGCAATTTTACGTCTGGAGATTCTGTCTGTTTAGTGGTATAATTTCGGAAGATGTGTTCAGGAAGTGACGAAGGAATATGAAGGATTCTGGAATTGGAGGAATTCATGGATGGGGGTGCATTGGTTTTGTCGAGGAATTGGCTGGATTGTGTCTCCAGGGTTCCAGATGCACCTGTTCACAATGAATCAAGATCGTGATGGCCATGCGCCGGAGATCTGTTCCCGTACATCAGCCATTCTATGTCCACGCGTATATGTTCCTGTCGGGATGTCCGTCTTCAACGATCGGATGTATTCATGCAAAGGTAAGTGGGGTGGTTTTGCCTGTGGGGCATCTTGGTGCAAAGCGTCTGACATGCTGACTGGATCGCCATGCTGGTCAGGAAATCTGCTTCTACCGGCATTTTTGTGGATAGAAAATCCGGCCAGCGCAGAAAAAGAGGACGGCAGGTCTGAAGTTTTTATATTTCGCCTCCGTCTCCTGGATCAGGCCAGCCGTACACAGGGATCTTCAGGGAGTACTGGCAGCCGTAAAGTGGAAGGAGCAGAAGGGATCCGAATGAGTATACGGGAGCATGTCGCAGCAAACTCTCTTCGATGTCCCAGAAAAACAAGGATATATCAAGCCACCAGACATCCCCGATTATAACAGAATATAAGGGCAGCCTTGACCAGCCGGAAGCGGCTAGGTTTGGAATTGCGGTCAGCAGATTCAATGAAGCCATCACACGAAATTTGCTGGACGGCTGTATCGAAACACTCTCGGAACACAAGGTGAAGCATATTGATGTATGGTGGTGCCCCGGTGCCTATGAACTGCCACTTACCGTGCAGCACATGGCGCAGCGTAAAGTCTATGATGCGGTCATTGCTCTCGGAGCCGTCATCCGAGGGGAGACCTACCATTTTGAAGTCATCAGTGACGCCTGTGTCAGTGGATTGCAGAGCGTAGCGCTGAATACCCAGACCCCAATTGCGCTCGGGGTGATCACCCCGGAACATATCGGACAGGCCAAACTGCGCTCCGGGGCCGGTCCGGATCATAAGGGAGAGGAAGCCGCGCTGGCCGCTCTGGAGATGGCAACCCTATTCCGAAAATTCTCCTAAGTTCAGGCCAGAATGAAAGTGCTGACATGTATAGGTATCGGACTTGTTGTGTCCTTCTCGGTTCGATCAGTTTGCGCACAATCCGCACGGTCATGGACCGCGCACACCAGTGCACGTGAGGTGACGGGGATGTCGGCGGGGGAGGGGATGGTCTGGGTTGCTTCCACCGGGGGGGTTTTTGGCTATAATCCAGACAGTGGTGAGATTGAACGATATACGGCTGCCGAGGGCCTTTATGATGTAAATGTGCAGGCAGTTGTATGGGATTCTGTGCGCCAATTTGTATGGATTGGATACGCAGACGGAGTCTTTGACCGGCTAGAGATCACATCTGGCGAGATTACTGCTTATTTCGATATCTACCGAAGTGAGCGCTTCCCCTTCAAGGTCATTAATGCGATGGAAGTGCAGGGAGACAGCCTGCTGATTGCAACCGGATTCGGGCTGGTGGTTTTTGATCCCGTTCGCAATGAAGTCCGCGACACATACAGCCGATTTGGTGCACTGTCAGCTGCCACCCCGGTCAATGATGTGATTGTGAATCAGATCCCTGGTGGCGGGACAGGAATATGGGTCGGCACAGATGCAGGCATCGCTTATGCACCGCTTTCAGGCAGAAGCCTTCAGGATCCAAGCAGCTGGACATCCGAAAATACGATCCTTCCGGTTTCACAGGTCACCGATATTGTCTATCATCATGGGCATCTGTACGTAGGGACTCCTTTCGGGATGGGAAGGCGAATGTCGGCCGGAAACTATCAGCGGGTTGGGAACGGTACACGTGAGATTCTGGATTTTGGGATTCTTGATGATCATGTTCTGGCGGTAACGCCATTCCGGTTGCGTGCCTATGATATCCATGGCAGAGAGACGATTCTAGTCGGAGAGTATCAGGATTTGCGTGCAGTATCCACGAACAATGCAGGGGATGTATGGCTTGGAGATGCGGGCAGTGGGTTGAATCATTACAGACAGGGGACGGAGCCGCTCTCGCTCAATCTTGTCAGTAAAGGTCTTTATCCTGAGGGTCCCTTTGATTCTCCATTTGGAGATTTAGCGATCAGTCCGGATGGAAGTCTCTGGGCTGCCGCACAACCGGGGATTTCCGGGGCCGGGTTCTATCGCATGGATTCAAGCGAGGAATGGACAAATTTTACGGGGCGTTTTTTTGAAGAGTTGGCTGGAAGGGGGAGTTATTGGCGGGTACATGTGGATGGTGCAGGGATTGCGTGGGCCGGCTCTCGCGGTGCTGGTCTGGCACAGGTATCTCCTGGAGATGTGATTACGACGTACGACCAAAACAATTCAACGCTCCTTCCAGCAGCCGGGACGCAAAATTACATCATTGTCGGGGGCGTGGCAAGCGAAGAGGATGGGACACTGTGGGTGACCAACACAACATCCCCTTATCCGTTACATGTGCGCACCCCCGATGGAACATGGGTCCGCCTTTTGCCACCCAGCTGTAAGGGGGCAACCCAGACGAGTGCGCTGGGGGAGATCCTTATTGATTCTAACGGAATCAAGTGGATCATTTTACTGGATCGGGGGAACTTGAGAATTACCCAGGGGCTGCTCATTCTGGACACGAATGAGACACCTGAAGATGCAGCCGATGATGTATGCACATATTATGCAACTCCCGGGTCCAATGGCGCGGGGCTGCCGGGAACCCAGATCCATACACTCGCAGAAGACTTGAACGGACGGGTTTGGGTCGGCACCAGTGGAGGTCCGGCATATTTTCAAAGTGGTACATTTGCAGCAAATGATCCCGCTCTGCAGGCGGTATGGCCTGTGTGGAAAGATCGCACATCCGGGACCTATGTACTGCGCGGACTGGGAGTCAATGATATTGCAGTAGATCCGTCCAACCGGCTATGGATGGCAACCCCGGATGGGATTTACCTGATTTCGGAGAGTGATGGATACAGGCAGATTGCACACTATAAATCTGACAACTCTCCTCTTTTTTCAGATGTCGTAACCACGGTGGCCGTTGAAGGAGCCAGTGGGCGTGTTTTTCTGGGAACGGATAAGGGACTCATCAGCGTACTTAGTGATGCGATCCAGCCGTCGGAGCGGACGAGGGATTTGTTTATTTATCCCAATCCGGCAGAGGTTGCCGCCGGTGCAGATCCTCAAATTTATATTGAAGGCCTGGTTTCGGAAACCGAAATTTCTGTCATGGCAGTGCATGGAGAGTTGGTGCGGCGAATGCAGGCACGGGGGGGGCGGGGGATCTGGGACGGTCGGGATCAGGATGGCCGGCTCGTTCCTTCGGGGATGTATCTGATTGTTGCCTCAGGAAAAAACGGGGAGGGGGTGGCATATGGCAAAGTCGCAGTCATTCATTGAATCGATCATTCATTACTTTGGGCCGTACAAGTGTATGTATAGGCTTTGCTTAGATGGTGACCGTAGCTCAGGCGGTTAGAGCGCCAGGTTGTGGCCCTGGAGGTCGGGGGTTCAAGTCCCCTCGGTCACCCCAATAAATTTTGCCGCGTTCGTCTAGGGGTCTAGGACGCCGGCCTTTCACGCCGGTAACACGGGTTCAAATCCCGTACGCGGTACTCGGGCAAGGATGAAGCATCGCAGTGCCACTGCCAGTGCCACCAGGAGAGTTGCAGGGGGCAGGGATTGTGCCCACCAGGGGGTGCCGACTGCAAAAAGAATCGCCGTCCCCATTGCAGTGTACCAGTAGATGGCTGTCCATGATTTTTGAGCAAAGAAAAGCGGGATAATGTGTAGTGGCCAGGCCCACAGAATATGGAGATTAGGGCGGGTGATTTCGTGAAGAGAAATGCCCCAGAAGAAGGTGATCTGGAGTCCGAGTACAGTGACAATCCCTAGCAGAATCGTGTCAAAAATTCGGTTCCGAGGGCGAGGAAGGTCACGTACAGAGAGGATGAACGCAGTCAGGAATATCATCCACCCAATGATGGTGGGCAGTGACATGGTCTGCCGCGGCTGCGGCGAGGCCGGATTTCCAAAGAGGGTATCGGTTTGTGCGACCAGTGGCCCCCCCGTGGATTTTTCTGCATTTTCCAGTAAGTTCTGTAATTCAACGGGAAGAAAACTCCGTTGCCGTTCGGTCGCATCCTGATCCACGGGAATCCCCATTGCGAGGTTAACCGCCAAATCCAGTCCTGCATGGGTTCGCAGGTAGGGGCGGATCATGTCCCGAAACGACTGATCCGCTGGAGTTGAATCTGCAATTTCGGTCTGGAGTGCAGATTCCAGCGCGTCAAGGATTCGCGTAGAGCAGTTGTCATACAGAAAATCATAGCGGTAGACACGATTCTCTGGCAGTGCATTAATGGACAGATATTCGTACAGAGCACGGGTTTCTTCTGCGGTCATATTGAGTCGCTGCTCCACAACACCCCGTCCGAGTGAAAGCCAGGAATGTTCAAGCAGGGCAGGGGAGTAACTCAACGACAACTGATAATCCAGTTTCCCGTAGGCAAAGCGCAGTATGAAGGAGAGCGGGTTCCGAAAATCAAAAGTCCCATAATTGTAGGCGATGTCAGTTTGCGTCACGGGATCCTCAATCCGAAGGGCACTGTGCCCCCATAGAGAATAGATGGCTTCTCCAGGGTAGATCGTCAGGATAGATACCTGTGCGGAATCCGAGATCTGGGCGTTTGCATTGAAAGTGCACCCCGTGGTAATCAGGGCGGTGAGGATGAACAGTCGCAGCCTTGAGTGAGTTAACCGCATACCCTTTAAAGGTCTATGTACTTAGGCAGAAAAAAGCGCGCACACATGGTGATTGACGCGCTCTCAAATGTAATTTCGCGCCCAGAGACGGAACTCAGATTTGCAAGTGAATATGAGCTCATTGTTGCGGTGATTCTCTCTGCGCAGTGCACGGATGCCCGTGTTAACCTAGTCACGCCGGAGCTGTTCAGGGCATGGCCGACGTTTGAAGCACTTGCTGCAGCGACCCCCGAGGAGGTCGTTAAGATCATTGCATCCATCTCCTATCCAAATAATAAGGCGAAGCATTTAGTCGGCATGGCATCCATGGTGATGTCCAGATATGAAGGGATACTCCCGGAAGATCAGGTTTCTCTCATGAAGTTGCCGGGGGTGGGCAGAAAGACTGCACAGGTCGTTTCTTCGGTTGCATTTGGGGACCCGGATGCGTTGCCCGTGGACACGCATGTGTTCCGTGTAGCGAACCGGATTGGCCTAGTGCAGGGGGCCGAGACCCCGCTCAAGGTGGAACGGGGGCTAAAGCGGGTCATCCCCAGGGGGGACTGGGGGCGGGTTCACCATCTGTTGATTCTCCATGGCAGATATACCTGTACTGCGCGAAGCCCCAGCTGCTCAAATTGCGCCGTAGCCCATGCGTGTAAGTATTACGAAGCGGTGCAGCGTCTGCCCAAGCCGATCCAGGGGTTGGATCATTCGAAGGGAGCGTATTACTGTGCAACCCGGCGGCATTACTTTGACCGGCCGAGTTCCCGATCTGACCGCACCGGAACCATGCAGATCGCCTGTCCAAAATGTCATTCCATGAATGTATATCTGTCAAGGAGCGGGCTTACCGCCAAAATTGTTCGTGATTACCGTATTGACTAAATCTATTTGAAGCAACGATCATGCTGTTAAGGAAGCATATTCTCATCATTCTAGACGGATATGGCATTGCCGCGGATCCATCTGTGAGTGCAATTGATCAGGCGCACAAACCATTTTTGGATGACCTGTTTGCGAAGTATCCCCATGGAATACTGGAGGCATCAGGCAGGGCGGTTGGGCTGCCTCCCGGGCAGATGGGCAACAGTGAGGTTGGGCATATGAATCTGGGGGCCGGCCGTATCGTGAATCAGGATATTACCCGCATTGATCTGGCCATTGAAGATGGTTCAATCTTCGAAAACGAGGTACTCGTCACCGCTGCGCGGCATGCTCGAAATCGCAGGCTGCATTTGATGGGGCTGTTTTCGGACGGCGGGGTGCACAGCCATCTGAACCATCTCATTACGCTTTGTGAACTGGCGGAGCGGGAGGGACTTTCCCGGGACCAGGTCTGTGTCCACGCATTTACCGACGGCAGAGATGCGGACCCGCATGGCGGGCTGGATTATGTGCGGCAGTTTGAAGCGAAGGCCGGGCATCTGGCACGGATTGTCACGGTGGCCGGTCGCTATCATGCGATGGACCGGGATCACCGATGGGAACGTACACGGAAAGCATATCAAATGCTTGTACACGGAGAGGGGCAGGCCTGCAAGACGGCAGCCGCGGCCTTCCATGCAAGTTATGCGGCGGGCATCACGGATGAATTTATTGAGCCGCATCTTGTTGAGCCGGCGTGCATTACCGACGGGGATGCAGTGATCTTTTTCAATTTCAGGGCGGACCGGGGGCGCCAGCTGGTAAATGCATTTACGCAAACGCCGACTGATGCCGAGTTTGAAGTCGTTCCCTTCCAGAACCTGTATTTCGCTACGTTCACGCCGTACGACAGGAAATTTGGGTTACCGGTGGCATTTGACAAGGTGGATCTTGACCAGACACTGGGAGAAGTTGTCGCCAGAGCAGGCTTAAGGCAGTTGAGGGTCGCGGAAACGGAGAAGTATCCACACGTCACTTTTTTCTTCAGCGGAGGGCGTGAGGAGTTATTTGAGGGAGAGGAGCGCGTACTGGTTGCCTCTCCGAAAGTACCCACTTATGACCTTCAGCCGGAAATGAGTGCCCCGGAACTTGCGGTTCGTACGGCTAGGGAGTTGAAGAAAGAGAATTTTCATTTTGTATGCATCAACTTTGCGAACCCGGATATGGTGGGTCATACGGGGGTATTTGAGGCGGCAGTCAAGGCGGTGGAAGCAGTGGACGAAGCCGTGCGTGTTGTGGTGGAAGCCGCACTTGCGGCAGGATACAGTATCAGTATCATTGCGGACCATGGGAATGCCGACTGTATGCGGAATCAGGATGGATCCTCGAATACAACTCATTCTACGGTACCTGTGCCGCATCTGATTATCAGGGATGGCTTTGACGGGCCGGTCCGTCCGGGAAAACTGGGCGATGTTGCTCCTACAATACTGCATCTCATGGAGGTGCCGATTCCGCCGCGAATGACGGGAAATGTTCTGATCAACATTCAAAATGGATAGCGCATCCGACGCAGCCTCCCACTGGTCAGTCCCGATGAAACAATCTTCTCATCTAGGGGCCTCCGTGTTTTTGGCTGCGGGGATACAGGATTGTGAATGACCTGTCTGCAATGCAGCAGTAGGGAAAGGTGGTCAGTGCATGGTGTTCAGGCCATTCTTGAATGGAGGTTTCCCCTTTATGGGTGGGTTGTTTATTTTTGGCATCCGTCCGAGGATCCCATATTGGTTTGAGTTCATCCGTGTTCGGTTTTAGGTCAAGTTCGCTTGTCAGCCTCTCCGCAGAGGCAAGTGTTGTCTAGCGAGAGGTCAGATTGGAGTATCGTAATGAGAAGGGCGAACAAGGGAGCAATCCTGTGGCGTTGCTGGAGCGAAGGCCCTGATCAAAGGGGAAGTTGGGAAGTCATGCCAAATTTCATACCCTGAGATGGGGATGGGGCCCACGGCTACGGCAAAATTTGCCATTATGCACGATGGTGCTACCCAAGGAAGGGAGCGGGCTGCGTTAATACACACGGTCGGATCTGTGCGGGGCATCTAGGAAACCCCGTGCCCCTACCACTATGAACGGTTCGCTTAGGATGGAAGGATCCCGAACAGAGTCAGATGCAAAAATAGCAGTTTCTGAGCAAAATTAATTATGTTAAGTTAATCTATTTTGCAACAGCCATCGGTAAACAATCACCAGGAAGTTGCCGCATCTGCAGGCCGGATCAAAAAACTTCATCCGGGCCAGTTTCCTCTGAAACCGCTTGAGTGCGGCCGTCCTGCGGGTATCCCTGCGCAATCGCAGCCGTTCAAACTCATGGCGCAGGTCATCCAGAAAGAGCGGTTCTATCACTTTCAGAATATTCTTCTCGGTCGTAGAGTGTGCCCCCTGTGTGTGGCGCTGCACCGGATCCATCACCGACTGAAACAGCGCCCCGAAGATCGCAGGGGAGATGTTCGACCAGTCAAACCGGCAGACATCCAGGAGTGCCTGCCGCATCGCTGAGTTGAAGGACGCAATGCGGCTCTCCAGGAAGACACGAAACCCGTTTCACTTTGATGAAATTCTCCCGACTCTCACGGATGAGTCATTCCTGTCTCGTGCACCTTGGTGACCAGGTCACCAAGGAAGATGGAGTCCAGGAAAAAACGACTTTGGGCACGGGCAACTCGGCTTCGCAGCTCGCTGCTCCGCCTCGTTGCCCGTGCCCCTCCTAGATTGAAACTTTTAAGTGTCCGCCTAGAAAAAAGTTAATGTCGCTAGACAAGATCATGCCCCTGATAGCCAACCTCTTCCAGCAGATCGTGCAGTTGTCCAA
>JAJEFL010000103.1:0-15692 GCA_022820435.1 Rhodothermales bacterium | reverse complement strand
GCAGTAATGGCCCCGCTGAAAGCATTAACAGCCGAATCAAAACCGTCAAAGTCTGTAGCCGCGGCTTCCGAAATAAAAAACGCCTCGCCACCGCAATCTACTTCCATCTCGGAGGCCTTGACCTCTATCCAGATGGAGTCCCAAAACGAGCCGTTTCACTAAAATAATCGAAGAATCCTATTTTCTAGGTAAGAATCTTATCCTCAGCCGTTTTTCAATCAATCCCACTTCTGGGCACAGTTCTGGTTTAACTCCCCTGTTTTTCACCGGTTGCCGATTCGTTTGATTTCGGTTCGGCAGACTCCTTCGCATCGTCCAACGGTACATCTTCTACTTCCAGTCCAGCCGCCTCTGCGGAGACATCTTCTGACTCTGCAACCGATACAGTACCTGATTCGGCATCCGCCGCCACCGGTGTATCTTCCACGTCCGATTCTTCCGTCTCTGCAGAGACATCTTCTGGCTCTGCAACCGATACAGTATCTGATTCGACATCCGCCGCCACCGGTGCATCTTCCACGTCCGATTCTTCCGTCTCTGCAGAGACATCTTCTGGCTCTGCAACCGATACAGTATCTGATTCGGCATCTGCCGCCACCGGTGCATCTTCCATGTTCTGCACCACATCCTCTACCAACGCGCCTTCCGGCGCTGCAACTTCCGCCAAACCATCTTCCACCTGCGGGCCATCTTCCGGCCCAGCAGAGGACGCAGGCAGGTCATACCGGGCCGCAACCTGCCCCGAAGCCGAACCCCTGCGACGCCCTCCCCTGCGGGTACGCCGGCGGCGGGAACGGCGCGTCTCAGGAACCGATTCGTTATAGTCCACAAGCTCAATCACCGCCATCTCCGCCGCATCCCCCTGACGCTGCCCCAGCCGAACGATCCGGGTATATCCGCCAGGACGGTCCCCCACCTTCTCCGAAACCGCATCAAAAAGTTCGGTCACCGCCGCCTTATCCATCAGATGACGGAACACCTCCCGACGATTATGCGTCGTGTCTGCACGCGCCCGTGTGATCAAGGGTTCAACATAGATACGCAGCGCCTTCGCTTTCGTAAGGGTGGTCGTGATCCGCTTATGCCGGATCAATGCCCCGGAAAGTGCAGCCAAAGTTGCCTTGCGATGCGAAGCAGTGCGACTGAGCTTATATCCCTTCTTGGCGTGTCTCATGGCTGTCACTGACTAAGAAGCCGGGTCAATCCGTGATAAATCCATGCCAAAACTCAAGCCGCGCTCTGCAAGCAGGGCCGAAAGTTCCTGCAAGGACTTGTTTCCAAAGTTCCGGAACTTCAGCATGGTCGCCTCATCACGGATCACCAGATCCCGGATCGTCTTAATATTCGCCGCCTTCAGACAATTCTTGGCGCGAACCGACAAAGGAAGCGTGTCAACGCCCATATTAAGCTGCTCCTGGATCTGCAGAATATCGAAATCTATTCTCGTCGACTCAATGGTCGGCGCCTCCACATACTCCATGTCTATAAATGGACTAATGTGATCCTTCAGGATGCTGGAGGCCTCCTTCAAAGCATTCTGCGGAACAATGGATCCATCGGTCGCCACCTCCAATTCCAGACGCTCATAATCAACGCGCTGGCCAACACGGGTCGGTTTCACCGTGACCCGGACACTCTTGACCGGCGTATAGACCGCATCCATTGCAATGACACCAATTGGATCCGTTTCCCGCTTATTCTCGCTGGCCGGAACATATCGGCGGCCGGTCTCCACCCGGAGTTCCACCCCAAATTCCACCCCCTCCGAGAGCGTGGCAATGTGATGATCCGGGTTCAATACCTGATAGTCATTCGTCGCCTCGTCAATATCGCCGGCGGTCCATGTACCCGGCCCCTTGATTTTCAGATTGATCAGCCCGCTGGCAAAATCCATCGCCCTGAAACGAACCCCCTTCAGATTCAGGATAATGTCGGATACATCCTCCGAAACTCCCGGGATCATTGAGAATTCGTGCTGTACCCCGTCAATCTTTACCGCAGTGATGACCGTCCCCTGAAGCGAGGAAAGTAGCACCCGCCGGAGCGAGTTGCCAATCGTCTGCCCAAACCCGCGTTCAAGAGGCTGAATTACAAACCGTGTAAAAGTAGGGGTCACCTCTTCCGTCAGAACCCCGGACGGCATTTGAATTCCGTGTGTGCTCATGTTCAACAATTGAGTTCAAAAATCACAGTTAACTACTTTGAGTAAAGCTCCACAATCAACTGTTCCCGAATATTTTCCGGGATGTCAGAGCGCTCCGGGAAATCCAGAAACTTCCCGCTCAAAGCCCTCCGATCTGTTTCCAGCCACGAAAATACGCGGCGATTCTTCTTTACATTTTCAATAAATACGGGGTTCTGACGACTCCGGGGCCGTACCGAAACAATATCCCCCGGACGCAACTGATACGAGGGGATATTCACCACCTGACCATTGACCAGAATATGCCCGTGCGTAACCATCTGCCGTGCCTGCCGCCTAGTAGAACCAAATCCGAACCGGAACACCGTATTGTCCAGACGCGCCTCCAGAAACCGGAGCAGATTTTCCCCGGTCACCCCCTTCTTGCGGGCAGCTTTCTCAAACAGATTGCGGAACTGCCGTTCCAGAATCCCATAGATATATTTTGCTTTCTGCTTTTCCTTTAACTGAACCGCATACTCACTTTCGCGACGCCGCCGCTGCTGGCCGTGCTGGCCCGGCGGATTCGGTTTGCGCTCCAGTGACTTACTAGGACCAAAAAGCGGTTCATTAAACCGCCGTGCAATCTTCTGTTTCGGTCCTCTGTAACGAGCCATGATGTTTTTCTCTCAAATCAGTGATAATAAAATCAGACACGCCGGCGCTTCGGCGGGCGACAGCCATTGTGCGGAACCGGGGTCACATCACGAATGGTGGTGATGTCCAGTCCCGAAGTATTCAGAGCGCGGATCGCCGACTCACGTCCCGAACCAGGCCCCTTGACAAATACGTCCACCCGCTTTAATCCCAGATTGACCGCCTCGGTCGCCGCCGTTGTAGAGGCAACCTGCGCCGCATAAGGCGTACTCTTCCGACTCCCCTTGAATCCCTCCTTTCCCGAAGAAGACCAGGAAATACAATTCCCGTACTGATCCGTAATGGTGACAATCACATTATTGAAGGTCGCCCGGATGAATGCCATGCCGTTGGACTCCACAATAACACGCTTCTTCCCTGAACGTCCGTGACCTTTGCGTCCCTGCTTCTTTGCCATTTAACTATCCTGTAATTATTTGCGTGGTGCTTTCTTTTTCCCGGCCACCGTCTTCTTGCGCCCCTTCCGTGTCCGTGCATTGGTCTGCGTCCGCTGACCACGCACAGGGAGACCACGACGGTGCCGCAGACCGCGGTAACAGCCAATGTCCATGAGCCGCTTCACATTCATCTGAACCTCGGACCGAAGCCGCCCCTCAACGACATAATGATCCTCAATCAGGCGACGGACTTTCTTGGTCTGCTCTTCCGTCCAATCCTCCGGACGAACATTGGGATCCAGTCCCACCCGCTCCAGGATTTCCTGTGCACGAGAGCGTCCGACTCCGAAAATGGACGAAAGTGCAATCTCACCGCGCTTATTCGGCGGTACATCAACTCCAGCTATTCGAGGCATATACTCCTATCCCTGCCGCTGCTTGTGCTTCGGGTTCTTCTTGTTGATGATATAAAGACGGCCCTTGCGTCTGACAATCTTGTCATCCGCACTCCGCTTTTTGATACTTGCTCGTACTTTCATTTGAGTGTATACAGGTGCTAATTTGATAAGCAAAGACCGGTGGTACGCACCTGGTCCTTCATAGGTTCCTACTTGTAACGATAGACAATTCGCCCTTTTGAAAGATCAAAGGGGGAAATTTCAACCTTCACGCGATCACCTGGAAGAATTTTGATGTGATACATGCGCATCTTCCCGGCCAGCAATCCAAGGATGGAGTGCCCATTTTCGAGACGAACCCTGAATTGGGCATTCGGTAAAGCGTCGGTGACTTCGCCGTCAAGTTCAATTGGTTTCTGTTTAGCCATACGTTAACGTTTGTATTCGCTCATAGGGAGCAGGAACGATCTCTTCAATATACTCATAGGTGGTCAGCACTTCGGGCCCCCCTGCGGTCACACACACCATATGTTCGTAGTGTGCCGAAGGACTGCCGTCGGCGGACCGAACCGTCCAGCCGTCTGAATCTATGCATACCTTTGACGTTCCAAGATTGATCATGGGTTCTATACACAGCGTCATTCCCGCCCGGAGGCGACGTCCACGCCGTGGTTTCCCAAAATTAGGGACTTGTGGGGACTCATGCAGTTTGCTTCCGATCCCGTGGCCCACCAGTTCCCGTACCACCCCCAGACCCTGTTTCTGACAGTGATCCTGCACGGCAAAGCCAATATCCCCCATCGTTGCATGGGGCGTTGCCGCCGCAATCGCCCGCATCAGCGCCTCGTGCGTTGCCGCACAGAGCCGGGCTTTTTCTGAAGTTAACTCGCCGACCGCAAATGTGTACGCGCTGTCACCAAAAAATCCGTTCAGGTGCACGCCGCAATCCACAGACACCAGATCTCCCTCACAGAGCACATAGCCGCCGGGGAATCCATGCACCACCACATCATTCACCGAGATGCACAGCGTGGAGGGAAACGCAGGCAGCGATGATGAAACACGATAGCCCTTAAAGGCAGGCTCTGCATCATGGCTTCGAATAAATTCTTCCGCAACCTGATCCAGTACCCGGGTCTGCTGCCCCGGCGAGATATGCCGGGCCACCTCCGCCAGCGTCTGTGCAACCAGATCCGCACACTCACGAAGCAGGGCAATCTCATGGGGGGTTTTGATCATACTCATCTAACGGGTCCTCCCTCGCATACGGCCGCTCTTCATAAAGCCGTCATAGTGACGCATCAGCAGGTGACTCTCCACCTGCTTTAATGTGTCCAGCGTCACCCCTACCATAATCAACAGACTTGTCCCTCCAAAAAACTGGGCAAACTGCTGCGTTTCCGTCAAACCAAGCTGTACGGCGAACGCCGGAAGGATTGCCGCAAACCCAATAAAGAGCGAGCCGGGAAGCGTGACACGTGTCAGAATGGCATCAATAAATTCACTGGTCTGCTTTCCCGGCCGGATGCCGGGGATAAACCCTCCCTGACGTTTCATGGTATCCGCCATCTCCTTCGGATTGACGGCAATCGCCGTGTAGAAATACGTGAAGAACACACACACGAAAAAGAAAATAATCGAATAGCCCCAACTGGTAAAGTCGAGAAAGAGTGCCCCGAAACGCTGCATCAGTTCATTATTCGGTGCAAACTGGGCAATCGTGCCAGGCACAAACATAATGGACTGAGCAAAAATAATCGGCATCACACCCGCCGCATTGACCCGCACCGGCAGGTACTGGGTGCTTCCTCCATATACTTTACGCCCAACCACACGCTTCGCATACTGGACCGGAATCCGCCGCGTCCCCTGGGTCATCAGAACTACAAATGCAGTCACAAGCACCAGAACCCCAATTTCAAAGAGAACAAGAAACGCGTTCGCCGACTGCCGTATTTCGTTGATAAAGGCCTGCGGCAGAAATGCAATAATGCCCACCGTAATAATCAGAGAGATCCCGTTTCCGATCCCGCTTTCGGTAATCCGCTCCCCCAGCCACATGACAAACATCGTCCCTGCCGTCAGAACAATCACGGTGGTCACCATAAAAAAGGTCTGGGGAATCACAATTGCAGAAGGAACCGTTCCCCACAAAAACAGACTGTAGCCAATGGACTGCAGCATCGTAATGCCCGCCGTCCCGTAACGCGTCAACTGGGTAATCTTCCGGCGCCCTTCTTCGCCTTCGCGCTGAAGCTTCTGAAAATAGGGGACTGCCGCTCCCAGAAGCTGAATAATAATGGAGGCCGTAATGTACGGCATAATTCCCAGAGCAAATACCCCCGCCTGCAAAAAAGCTCCCCCGACAAAGAGGTTGAAGAAGCCGAACAGATTATTTGGATCTCCCTGTGCAAAGGCATCCGTCAGTGCAGCAGCATCAATACCGGGCAGCGATACATAGGCCCCCACCCGATACACGATAAGGATTCCGAGGGTGTAGATGATTCGCTTGCGCAACTCATCAATCTTCCAAATGCTGCGTAAACTATCGGCAAATCCCGCCATTGAGCGTTCTCTCTGCTGCGTTAATGAGATGACAGGGACTGGATGGATCCACCCGCTGCCTGAATTTTTTCTGCGGCTGACCTGCTGAACGCATGCACCTCAATGTTCAAGGCAACGGTCAGTTCACCGCCTCCGAGGATCTTGATGCGGTCATTTTTGCGAACCAGGCCGGCTTCGACCAGAGATGCCGGCGTAATCGGGGATTCCGCACTCAGCCTCCCGGATTCGATCAGCGCACCTAACTGGCCCAGGTTCAATACATTATAGGATACCCGATTCGGGTTTTTGAACCCGAACTTGGGAACCCGGCGCTGAAGCGGCATCTGCCCGCCTTCAAACCAGGACGGCATCCGGTGATTCCCGGTGCGGCTCTTCTGTCCCTTGTTTCCGCGTGAAGAACTGTGTCCTCCCCTGCCGGATCCGACCCCCCGTCCAAGCCGCTTATTACGCCGGGTTGCGCCCTTCGCAGGTTTCAGTGTTCCTAGATTCATGGGTTTATTCCGTTTCCTGAGCCTGCGCCGCAACTTCTTCAACCTGTATCAGGTGAGATACGACCCGCAGCATCCCCCGAATGACCGGTGTATCGCTGTGCTCTACCGTATGATGTATCCGGCGCAGCCCCAGTGCTTTCATGGTCCGGCGCTGCCGTCCTGATGCGCCAATCAGACTTCGTGACTGTGTAATCTTGAGTGACATGATCTTATCCTTCAAATACGCGGCGAAGCGGAATCCCCCGGCGACGCGCGACCTCCAGAGGATCCTCCAGACTCTTTAATGCATTCATGGTTGCGGCAACCTGATTATGCGGATTGCTGGTTCCAAGCGACTTGGACAGCACATTGGTGATCCCCACACACTCCAGCACCGCACGGACTCCGCCACCGGCGATGACCCCCGTTCCCGGGGATGCAGGTTTTAACAGCACACGTCCTGCATCTTTCTTGCCAATCACCTGATGCGGGATCGTGCCTGCCTTGGTCACCGGAACCGAGATCAGACGTTTTTTTGCATCTTCAGTCCCCTTCTTGATTGCATCCGCAACTTCATTTGCCTTCCCAAGTCCAGCCCCCACATGACCCTGACCATCCCCGACAACGACGACCGCATTAAATGAAAAACGGCGCCCCCCCTTGACCACCTTGGCCACACGTTTTACTTTGACCAGACGATCAATCCATTCGGTCTGATCCGCCGATTCGTTCCGGTTATGCTGCTGATTTTGCGTTCTTTGCATTCGCTCCTGTACGTATCAAATTAAAACTCTAATCCACCCTTGCGTGCCCCTTCTGCAAGGGAACGAACCCGTCCGTGATACCGGTAGCCGTTCCGGTCAAATACCGCCTTCTGGATTCCGCGCTCCGCCGCGCGTGTCGCAAGCCGCTCCCCGACAACCCGTCCCGCTTTGACCGGAGAGTCCGCCGCATGCCCCTCGTCCAGTGTGGAGGCCGCAGCGAGTGTCCGGCTCTGATCATCGTCAATCAACTGCGCATAAATATTCCGGTTGCTCCGAAACACCGTGAGTCGGGGACGAACTGCCGTCCCGTGCACCTTGCGCCGAATACTGCGCTTGGTACGGATTCTGCGCACGGCTTTTGCCGATTTAAACTTTCTGGTCGCCATATCTGATCAACTATTTAGACGCTGTTTTCCCGGCCTTTCTCCGCACATACTCACCCACATAGCGAATGCCCTTCCCCTTATAGGGCTCCGGGGGGCGCAGCGAACGGATTTTGGCCGCAACCTGCCCGACTGCCTGCTTATCAATCCCCGACACCATGACCTTGGGGTTTCGCCCACGGCCGCCGCCTTCCGCCGCAATACGGACTCCTTCAGGGGGAACAAAGTAAATGGGATGCGAGAACCCCACGGCCAGTTCCAGAACCCCTCCCTTCACCTCCGCACGTGTTCCCACCCCGATGATTTCCAATTCCTTCTGGAATCCTTCGGTCACCCCTTCAACCATATTCGAAAGCAGCGAGCGATACAGGCCATGCATTGCACGATGTCGCTTCTGATCCGAAGGGCGCTCCACCTTGAGCAGATCTGCATCCCGGGATACCGTCAATTCGGGAGACACCTGCAGTTGCAGCGTCCCTTTGGGCCCCTTCACGGTCACCTCATTTGCCTTGGAGACACTGACCTGAACGTCCGTACCGACCGGTATACTTTGTTTTCCAATCCTTGACATCTTAAAACACGTATGCTAATACTTCACCACCCACATGGATTCGCCCGGCTTCTTTGTCGGTCATGACCCCCCGGGAGGTGGACAGGATGGCAACACCGAGCCCGTTTTCTACGCGAGGCAACTGATCTGCTCTCACGTACACACGCAATCCCGGTTTGGATACCCGCTTCATGGATCGGATTGCCCCGTTGCCGTGGCGATCATATTTGAGAAAGATGCGCAAACGCCCCTGCCCGTCATCATCCACATTCAAAAATCGTGTGATATACCCTTTATCCTTCAGGATCTGCGTGATTGCCCGCTTGATCCGGGATGCCGGAATGTCCGTATATCGATGTCCTGCCATCTGCGCATTCCGCAGTCTGGCAAGGTAGTCTCCAACCGGATCTGTAATAACCCCCATCTGATTACCAGCTTGATTTGCGAATTCCTGGAATTTTCCCTGCCCGGGCCATGTCACGGAATGCAATTCTTGACAGACCGTAAACGCGGATGTATCCGCGCGAACGCCCGGTCAGTTGACACCGGTTGCGGAGCCGGGACGGGCTTGCATCACGCGGAAGCATCTGCAGTCCCTCATAGTCGCCTTTGGCCCGCAGTTCCGCCCTGCGCTCCGCATACCTGGCGACCATGCGCTCCCGCTTCTTCTGCCGGGCTATAACACTCTTTTTTGCCATATACTCTGTTTACTTTTCGTGATCAGGCGGCAGCACTCTGTCGACGTACAAACGGCATCCCTAACTCCTTGAGAAGCGCAAACGCTTCTTCATCCGAGGATGCACTCGTTACAAACGTGAGTCCAAGACCCGATATGCGTTCAATCTGATCTACATTGATCTCGGGAAAAATAATCTGCTCCTTGATCCCCAGCGAATAATTGCCCCGCCCATCAAAACTGCCGTCAGGGACTCCGCGAAAATCACGCACCCGAGGCAATGCCAGCGTAATCAGCCGATCCAGAAACTCCCACATCCGGTCTCCGCGCAGTGTGACACTCGCCCCGATGGGCATGCCCTCCCGAAGTTTGAAATTCGAGACACTCCTGCGTGCATGCCGCACAACCGGCTGCTGTCCGGTGATCCGCCGGAGTTCATCCACCGCACCATCCAGCAGTTTCCGGTTCTGCGTTGCCTCCCCGACTCCCTTATTGACCGTAATTTTGACCAGACGCGGGACCTGCATCCGATTGGCATAACCGAACTGTTTGGTCAGTACACCGACAACTTCTGATTTATATCGCGTCTTCAGACGCGGCGCATACCGTGCCATACCCTACAACTCCTCCTGTGTTGATTTTGCGTAGCGGATCCATTCTCCCCGACCGGTTTCCGTGTCCTCAATCCACTTGCGTCCGATCCGTGTTGCCTCGCCATTGCTGTCAATAGGCTGTACATTGGAGATATGAATAGACATCTCACGCTGCACGCGCCCTCCCTGCGGATAGACCTGATTGGGACGGGTGTGGCGGATCCGCAGATTGACCCCCTCCACAATCACACGCCCCTTTTCCGGAAAGACACGCAGCACCTTCCCGACGTATCCCCGCTCCCGGGAACGACTCCCCTTGGAAGCCGTGATCGCCTTCGTTAACATGACCATGTCTCCTTTCTTAACATGGGTTTTCTTTGTTTTTCGTCGTGACTGACCCATAATTCTCTAAATCACCTCTGGCGCCAGGGAAACAATGCGCATGTACTGCTTTTCACGCAATTCCCGTGCTACCGGTCCAAAAATTCGAGTCCCCCGGGGCTCATCCTGTGCATTCAGCAGAACCGCTGCATTTTCGTCAAACCGGATGTACGACCCGTCCCGGCGGCGCAATTCCTTCCGCGTGCGCACCACAACCGCCCGGGATACATCCCCTTTCTTCACATCCCCGCCCGGAATTGCCGACTTTACGGAAACAACAATCCGGTCTCCGATACGCGCATAGCGCCGCCCGCTTCCTCCCAGAACACGGATACACAGCACCTCTTTGGCACCGCTGTTGTCTGCTACAGCTAATCTAGACTCTTGTTGTATCATCAAACTGGCTTATTTTGCGCGTTCCACAACTTCCAGCAGCCGCCACCGCTTCTTCTTACTCAGCGGCCGGATTTCGGTGATCCGCACGGTATCGCCCTCATGGGCCTGTTCCTGTTCGTCATGTGCAAAGAGATGTCCGGTTTTCTTGATGAATTTGCCGTAGATCGGATGCCGGACCTGGCGCTGAATGCCAACGACAATCGTCTTATTCATCTTATCACTAAGAACCACTCCCGTACGCTCTTTGCGGGAAGACCTTTTTACGTCACTCATGGTTATTCGGATCAGTCTGCTCCTTCAGGATCGTTTTTAAGCGTGCCAGAAAGCGGCGCTTTTCTCTTAGCAGCATCGGGTTCTCCAACTGTGCAATGGCATGTCTGAACTTCAACTCGGCCAGCTGTTCTTCTTCTTCACGAATCCGCTCCTGCACCTCCTGGATGCTAAGGGCCCGTACGTCGGGTGCTTTCATTGACATTTAATTCTCCACATAGTCCGGCCGTACCACAAACTTGGTCTTGATCGGCAGTTTCTGCTGAGCCAGCCGCATGGATTCCTTGGCGAGCTCCATCGGAACGCCGCCGCCAATCTCAAACAGGATCCGGCCGGGATGGACCGGGGCAGCCCAGTGATCAATGGCACCTTTCCCCTTCCCCATACGCACCTCGGCGGGCTTGCTGGTGATCGGCTTATCCGGGAAAATCCGGATGTAAACCTTCCCCACCCGCTTCATGCGCCGGGTCATGGCAATCCTGGCCGCTTCAATCTGGCGACTGGAAATTCGTCCAGGCTCCATTGCTTTGATGGCAAAATCCCCAAAACTCACGCGTGCACCACGCGCTGTATTCCCTTTGATCCTGCCTTTCTGCTGCTTGCGGTACTTTGTCCGCTTTGGCATCAACATGGTTCGTGTCTCTCTTTACCCTGGATAACTATCGTCGATTCCCCCCTCTGCGACCACTCCCGCTCTGAGCACCGCCGGCGCGGCCTCTGCCTCCTCCACGTTTACCGCGGCGGCGATCCCGGGCCTTGCTGCTTTCACTGCCGCGTCCGCCCGTCTGCATCTGGCGCAGCTGCTGGCGCTGCGCCTGCACATTCGGGCTGAGATCCGGCCGTCCGAGGATCTCACCGCGGTATACCCAGACCTTTACACCGGTGGTCCCATAAATAGAATACGCCGTTGCTTCGGCATAATCAATATCTGCGCGGATCGTGTGCAGCGGCACGCGTCCCTCCAGATACTGCTCCACCCGGCCCATTTCAGCACCGCCGAGGCGGCCGCTCACTTTGATGCGGATCCCCTGTGCCCCCATGCGCATCGCCCCCTGGAGTGCCTGCTTCATGGCACGGCGGAACGAAATCCGCCCCTCAAGCTGCTGCGCCACATTCTGCGCCACCAGGCTGGCATCAAGTTCCGGCCGTTTGATCTCATTGATATTGATCTGGATCTCTTTGGTCGTGATCCGCTTGAGTTCTTCGCGCAATTTTTCGACTTCCTGCCCTCCCCGGCCAATCACAACTCCCGGCCGGCTCGTATGGAGCGTAAGAATGATCCGTTTCGGGGTCCGCTCAATCACAACACGGCTGAGGCCGGCCCGTTTCAGCCGGGCGGTGAGGTAGCGGCGCAACTCTTCATCTTCAAAGAGTTTGGCCGCAATATCTTTCTTTCTGGCATACCAGTTCGAATCCCAGCCCCGAATGGTGCCGAGACGAAAGCCGACTGGATGTGTTTTCTGACCCATGGATGAAGGACGACTAGATTTCAGCTTGAACAATTACAGTGAGGTGACTCATACGCTTGCGGATCGGATGCGCCCGGCCGCGGGCGGCAGGCCGGATCCGTTTGAGCATCGGCCCCGCATCCACCTTGATTTCCTTCACAAAAACATCATCTTCGTTCAGCTTCGTATCCGGATTTTTATCTATGAGATTATGAACCGCCGACCGAATGGCCAGGGATACCGGCCGGGTCGCTGCCTGCGGCAGATAGTGCAGTATATTCATCGCCTCGGCAACCGACTGGCCTCGGACCACATTGACAATGCGCCGCATCTTCCGCGGCGAACTGGAAATATATTTACGGATTGCGCGTGCCTCAATGCTCATCAGTTAACTCCCCCTTCTGTCTTTTTTGGATCCCGCATGACCACGGAAGTTTCGTGTCGGTGAAAACTCTCCCAGACGATGCCCAACCATATTCTCGGTCACATAGACGGGAATAAACTGCCTTCCGTTGTGCACCGCAAACGTATGCCCCACAAAATCCGGGGTAATCATGGATGCACGACTCCAGGTTTTCACGACCCGCTTCTTGTCTGACTGATTCAACTGGTCCACCTTGCGTTGGAGTTTATGGTGAACAAACGGTCCTTTCTTGAGTGATCGCGCCATATTTATCTGCGTTTGGCGTCCCGTCGACGCACAATGTACTTATCGGAGGCGGACTTACGCTTGCGCGTTTTGTATCCTTTGGCCGGAACCCCTGAGGGGGAGCGCGGATGCCCGCCGCTTGCTTTGCCTTCGCCGCCCCCCATCGGATGATCCACCGGGTTCATGGCAACGCCCCTGACCTTGGGGCGGACCCCCATCCACCGCCGGCGGCCGGCTTTCCCCAGATCAATGTTCATATGATCCGGGTTGCTGGTGGTACCGATGGTTGCCCTGCATTCGGAAAGAATTCTGCGAACCTCACCGCTGGGCAGTTTCAGAGTGACATACTTGCCCTCACGGGCCGTCAACTGTGCAAAGGTGCCGGCAGAGCGTGCGAGCTGGGCACCTTTGCCGGGCTTCATCTCAATTGCATGCACGAAGGTCCCCAGAGGGATATGCCCCATCGGCAGACAATTGCCAATCTCCGGCGGTGCATCCGGGCCATTCTGGACCCGCTGATCCACAACCAGTTTATCCGGTGCAATCACATAACGCTTCTCGCCGTCCGCATAGACAAGAAGTGCAATCCTTGCCGACCGGTTCGGATCATACTGGATGCTTGCAACACGCGCGGGAATGCCGTCCTTATTGCGTCGAAAATCAATGACCCGGTAACGCCGCTTGTGCCGTCCACCCTGATGGCGGACCATAATCCGGCCGGTCGAGTTACGGCCGCCGCGGCGTTTTACCGGGCGCAGCAGTTTTTTCTCGGGCGCACTGTCGGTAATCTGATCAAATGCGGAGACCGAGCGCCGGCGCTGCCCGGGGGTTACCGGATTGAGTTTTCGTATCGCCATCGTCCTATATGCTTTCAAAGAAGTCAATCTGTTCGCTGCCCGGCAGCAGCGTCACAATCGCCTTTTTATAACTGGCGGTCCGTCCGAGCCGGACTCCCTGACGTGTCGTCTGGCGGCGATGCTTTCCACGTACATTCATCGTACGCACCTCTTTGATCTCCACCGCCGGAAACCGCTCCCGCACCGCCTGCCGGATTTCAATCTTGTTGGCCCTTGCATCCACAATAAACGCGTAGTGTCCCTCTTCCATCTGTGCAGAGAGTTTTTCGGTAACCAGCGGCCGGATGAGTACTTTTCGTGGCATTGGGTCAGTTGCTTTGGGTTGAAGCCCAGAGATTACTCCACACCGCAAGCGCATCTTCCTCACACACAAGGATGCGGGCCCGGAGAATATCCTCGGTGCTCACGTTCCGCGCCTCCCGAACCACCACACGATCTATGTTCCTGCTCGACCGGAAGACTTCAGGCCGGTTGGATGCCGTTACAATCAGCACCGGCTGCCCTTCCAGTTCCAGATTTCCCAAAAGCGAGACCAGCGCACGCGTGTCGGGAGATTCATAATTCAGCGGATCCACGACCCGGATGGCATCTTCGCGCGCTTTGTAACTGAGGGCCGAGCACCGGGCATTGCGCCGCACTTTTTTGCTCAGCCGCACACGATACTGATGAGGCCGCGGGCCAAAGATTCGCCCCCCGCCTCTGCGAAGCGGCGAAGCCGCATTCCCGACACGTGCCATCCCGGTTCCTTTCTGACGATAGAGCTTGCGGCCGGATCCCCTGACCTCGCCCCGCTCCTTGGTTTTGTGCGTACCCTGACGTGCGGCCGCCTGGGTCCGTCGCACATCCAGCCACAGTACATGATCATTCGGAGCCACATCGAACACCGCCGTATCCAGAGCGACGGTGCGACCGGCAGGGATGCCATTATGCTGATAAATATCCAACTCCATGTCTCCGCTCAGCCTTGTTTGAACAGTTCTACCACACCGTTGACCGGGCCGGGAACCGCCCCGCGAACCAGTAACAGGTTATGTTCCGGGATAATGCGCGTCACATCAAGGTTTTTGACCGTCACCCGCGCATTCCCCATCTGCCCGGCCATACGCATTCCCTTGATCACCCGTGAGGGATCACTGGATGCACCGATGGATCCAGGTGCACGTTCGCGGTTATGCTGCCCGTGCGTCCGGTCGTTCACCCCGTGAAAGCCGTGACGCCGAACCACCCCCTGAAATCCTTTCCCTTTGCTCAATCCCGCCACATCAATCATCTCCCCCTCCACAAACACATTCTCTACACGCACTTCGTCGCCGATCTCCGGCATCTCCCCATCCCATTCAAATTCCTTAAGCACGCGCTGCGGAGGAACTCCAGCCGCCTGAAAATGGCCCTTTAACGCCTTGGTGGTCCGCCGTTCTCTGCGGGCGCCAAAGCCGAGTTGAACTGCATCATAGCCATCCTGCCCGTCCTGCCGCTTGACCTGTACAACGCGGTTGGGACCGGCCTCAATGACGGTGCAGGGGATATTATTCCCGGCTGCATCAAAGATGCTCGTCATGCCAACTTTTTTACCAATCATTCCACTCATTACTGCGCAAAAAGGCTGCTTCCAGTTACACTTTGATCTCGACATCCACCCCGCTGGGAAGCTCCAGCTTCAGCAGAGCATCCACCGTCTTGGTACTGGTGGACAGGATATCAATCAGACGGTTATGACTCCGGCTCTCAAACTGCTCCCGACTCTTCTTATTCACATGCGGGCTCCGCAATACGGTGTAGACGGCCTTCCTGGTCGGAAGCGGAATCGGTCCGCTGACCAGCGCACCGGTTGCTTTTACCGTCTTAATAATCTTCTCCGTGCTCTTATCGATCAGCGAGTGATCGTAGGATTTGAGCTTAATACGGATTTTTTGCCCCGTCATGATCCGGCGTACCTTTAGTCGAGAATCTTCGAAACCACCCCTGCACCGACCGTCCGGCCTCCCTCACGGATTGCGAACCGCAGCCCCTGCTCCATGGCCACCGGCTGGATCAGTTTCACCTTGAACTGGGTGTTATCGCCCGGCATCACCATCT
>JAJEFL010000101.1:0-5540 GCA_022820435.1 Rhodothermales bacterium | reverse complement strand
CAATCCATTCTCATGCGAGATGACAATATCCGGCTGCTTCAGTTTTTCCACAAATACGCCGGTCTGCTCTGCACCAACCGTCCAGCCTGGATGCTTGCTGCGCAGGCATTCGGCGAGTTTGGCGTTGACCGTCTTTTCTGTATTCGTCGGCATGGATTCCGTCAAGATAAGACATGCACAGCGGTTTGTGGACACCGAACAGAACACGGGATCGTCCGCATAGAGCTCATGGAGATGCCGGATCAGACTGCTATGGAGGAGAAATCAGTGGTGTGAACGAACGGGAGACCGGTTTGGTTCGTATGCGCTGGCCAAAGAGAAAGATGGATCTTTATCCAAAAACAGTGCTCCCAAGTGCGGGAATTCTGAAATACTCAAACTCAATTATAGTGGAGCGGATCTAACGGGGTTATCCGCTCTGCCGGGTGACTTGCGAGTTGGATTAACTGGATCCGTTTTTTCTGATCAGAGCACTGCATTCAAGTAAAAAATGCAGAAGTTCCAAAACTTCCTGACGCTCAAGATAGGGCCTGAGTGTGTCAAAGTTGAGCACCTCCGTTCCAGTGAGTAACTGTACGAATGATTTCATTTCGGGTTTTTGCTCGTATTCAGTTCCGAATGCATACAGCCGAATGCAATCATTAAATTCCCGGTAAACCATACACGATGGTGCGAATCGTTCATAGGTGCTCCCCTGCCGGAGATCATCGGGGATCTCTTCAGCAGACGGTATCGGGCCGATGGTCGCGCCAGGCCAGTTTTCCCGGACCGGATGCGTCATCGAAGTGCAAAGTATCCGTTCCAGCAGATCCCGGTCCTCTGCCAGTCGCCGCACTTCGTCCTGAAACCAGTCAAGCGGTGCATCGCTGACACGGCCGGGATCATCGGTGCATAATTCTGCCGGATCCGAAAACGTTCTTGATGCAGACCGGACCTGTTCCGATATTTCTAAAAAAGCCGTCTGAAGCAGACTCACCCCGGGTACCTTAAATCCAATACTTGCCGTAATGCATTCCCCGACGGCAACCCCCCAGTGTGGAACCCTGGGCGGCAGGTACAGCAGATCTCCCGGTCTCGCCACAAATTCCTGATCCGGGTGCAGTTCTTTCAGGAGTTTCAGAGGGACATCTTCGCGCATTGCCCGGTCAGCGGCGACCGGATTGCTCTCAATTTGCCAGCGCCGCTCACCACTGACTTGAATCAGAAACACATCGTAACTGTCCACATGCGGGCCCGCACTCCCTCCTGGAGCCGCATAACTCAACTGCACATCATCCAGTCGCCAGTTCGGAATAAACCGGAATCGTTCAAGCAGCCGGCGCATCTGGTCAAGTTCCCGCTCGGTATCCTGTACCAGTACGGTCCAATGTGAGAACTCCTCAAGACTCTCAAATTCCTCCCGGTCAATCGGCCCGATGAATAATTCCCATGACCGATGATGAACATCCTCCTCAATCAGGCGCGAATCAAATCCCGCCATGGATGCCATGGAGAAGATGTCATTCCGGCTGATATTGAAACTGGATTCAGGAAACGCCTTCCGCAGGATCAGCGGACGCTTCTGCCAGTAGTCCCGCATAAAGACATCAGCCGAATATTGTCCGCGGAAAGGGTCGGTCATCAGAAAATCAGTTTTATCAGTTCAAACAGAGGCCAGATCAGCAGCAGTGCCATCACCCAGGCCATCGTTATGCGGCTGCGGGTCTGGCGCGGAAACTCATACGCACAATACGGACATACATCCAGTTTACGGTCCACTTCCAGAGCGCAGGACGGGCACTCTTCCATTGATCAAAAGAAATTTTCCCTTATCAACGCGCCGCGCCCCATCTGCGTTCACGGAACATGTCTGCCGTTTACACGTACACCGCAAGTTCGCACCATACTATTTTTATTTCGTGCTCGCAGAGACTTCCATAGCGCTCCCGATTATAGATGCTTCGGCATCGGTTGAAATCGTTATTGCGACACCGGAACATTTCCGGTTCGCACGTGAGATCTGTGACCTGATTAAAATGGCCGCAGCGCAGCGAGGCACCGGCATCGCCGAACGTGCCCCCGAATATATTCGCGCCAAGATGGAAGAGGGGAAGGCCGTGATTGCGCTCGGTGCGAATGCTGAAGTGGCAGGATTCTGTTATATTGAGACATGGGATCACGGAAAGTATGCCGTCAACTCAGGCCTCATTATCTCTCCTGCGTTTCGCAGGCAGGGGCTGGCACGCCGGATCAAGCGCCGGGCATTTAAACTTTCAAGAAGACTCTACCCCGAAGCCAGGTTGTTCGGCATTACGACCAGTCTTGCAGTGATGAAGATCAACTCTGAATTAGGCTATAAACCGGTCACATTCAGTGAATTGACGGATGACGATGAGTTCTGGCAGGGCTGTCAGAGCTGTCCCAACTATGATGTGCTGACCCGGATGAAGCGCCAAATGTGCCTCTGCACCGGCATGCTCTACGATCCGAACGAAGCCCCTCCATCAAAGTAGCGCCGAACATGTCGCGCGTCATTGGTGTTGCCTTGCCGATTCCCGTGGACAAGGTGTATGCCTATGAATTGCCCGGCGAACTTGAGGAATCCGTCCGGGTGGGATCTCTGGTTCTGGTTCCCGTTCGGAACCGTACGTACACAGGCATTGTTACGGAACTGGACGTACAGATCCGCGAGGAGGTGCGACTCCGGGCCGTACGTGCTGCTGTCAGCAGTGAGCCCTTATTTGATTCCCAGCTCATGCAGCTGACCCATTGGATCTCCCGCTACTATGTCTGCGCATGGGGAGAGGCACTTAGTGCGGCACTCCCCGCAGGAATGCAGATCAAAGAGAAGATCGTGTACTATCTGGCTTCCGAATCCGACCTGGACTGGGCAGGGATCTCCCCCGAATTACAGGTGCACCTGATCAAGCACCGCCGAACGACTCCTGCGAAACTGAAACGGATTGGTCTGCGGATTTCTGAAAAGGAGATCATGCAGGCTGAATCTCAGGGGGCATTGCGAAAAACCGTCGAGCTCCAGGATCCGACGGTCAGTCCGAAGACCGGAAAATTTATTGTCCTCAATCCTGCCTTTTGCACCGTCCACCCGCTACGTGATTTGAAGCCGCAGTTTCGGGGAACGAAGCAGAAGGAGATCATTGATGAACTCATTTCTTTGGCCCGGTCCGGAGAGTGTGAGATCTCCTTATCAAAAATTCGGAAGGCTTGTAACGCAAGCCTGCAAACCATCCGCTCCTTTGAGCATCGGGGCATTTTTTCAATCACGGAGAAGCAGGTATTCCGTATCCCGGAATGGATGCGTTCCAACGTTCCCCCCTCCAGCAAGGCACCTGTTTTTCATTCATTTCAGGCCAAAGCGATCGAAGCGCTTCAGGAAGCAGTGAAGGCACAGGCCTATCGGACATTCGCACTTCACGGGGTCACCGGAAGCGGAAAAACAGAAGTCTACCTGTCCGCACTGGAAACCACTCTCTCGCTCAACAGGACTGCCATCATCCTCGTACCCGAGATTGCGCTCACCCCCCAGACGGTCCACCGTTTCCGTGCCCGTTTCGGGGATACGGTTGCGGTTCTGCATTCCCGCATGGCACCGGGGGAGCGTCACGATGTGTGGCAGCAGATTCGCACAGGCCGGTATCGTGTGGTCATTGGACCAAGATCGGCCATTTTGTCTCCGGTAAAAGATCTTGGACTCGTCATTGTTGATGAGGAGCATGACGACTCCTATAAGCAGCGGGAGACCGCTCCCCGCTATCACGCCAGAGATGTGGCCGTCATGCGTGCAAATATGGCAAAATGCGTTTGTGTCCTGGGATCGGCCACCTTATCGCTGGAGACCCTTGTGAATGCACAGCAGGGCAAATATACACTTTTGACCATGCCGGAACGTGCGCCTACCAGAGATCACTCCGCGGCCTCTCTTCCCGCAATCCGGATCATTGATCTGTGCTATGAGCGGGAGGAGAACGGACTCAGCGGCCCTCTGTCCATCCCTCTCCTTGACGCAATTAAAGCCCGCCTGGAACGGAATGAACAGGTGATTCTGTTACAAAATCGTCGCGGATATGCTCCCATTCTGGAGTGTCAGAGTTGCGGTTTTGTGCCGCAGTGCATTGCCTGCAGCGTATCAATGACCTATCATCAGGGAGACCATCGACTCCGATGCCATTATTGCGGGTATGCAGAACCCGTACTGGTTGACTGTCCCAAATGCCCAACACCGGCATTTTCCCCTCTGGGGAGCGGGACCCAGCGCGTTGCCGAGGAACTCGGCGAATTATTCAAAACGGCCAGAATCCTTCGCATGGACCGTGACAGCACCCGCACCAAGGATGCACACCACGAAATCCTCAGCGCTTTCGCAGACGGCGGGGCGGATATTCTGATTGGTACACAAATGGTTGCCAAGGGGCTTGACTTTGGCCGGGTGACCCTTGTAGGCGTAATCAACTGTGATTTAGGACTTCGTCTGCCGGACTTTCGGAGTGAGGAACGAACGTTTCAACTACTGATGCAGGTTGCAGGCAGAGCGGGAAGGGCAGACCTGCCTGGCGAGGTGTTCCTGCAGACCCGTCGCCCTGCCCATCCACTCTTCTCCTATCTGACCCGTCACGATTTTAATGGCTACGCTCAAGTTCTGATCGGAGATCGCCACAAACTCAACTACCCTCCGTTTGGCCGCATGGTCGGAATCCAGATTCGGGGGGCACCACAGCATGCGGCGGAGGATCTAGCCCATAAATGGAAGGCATTACTGCTTGATCAGCTGCCTTCCTCCATTGTGGTTTTAGGCCCGGAGCAGCCCTACATTAAGCGTGTAGAGCATCAGTACCGTTACTTTCTCATGATCAAGGCCCCCAAAACCTATGGCCCGCTTCAGGAAGACCTCCGAACGATCCTGCGCCTGGCTCCCTCAACAGGACGTGAACTTCATGTGGCTATTAATGTGGATGGGCTCGAACAGGTATGAGGCAGGAACCATTTTTCTGGCAGCGGGTATACGGCGCTGAAGGGTGAGTCCCGTACGGTCAGCTCCCTCTGAACCCCGTCAGGGCCGGAAGGCAGCAGCGGTAGGAGGTTGAAGCGACGCGATGCGGTAAGCTTGCCCTTCTTTATTTTATAACTTTCTGATCTTACTCATACTCATGAACTGGTCTTTTGCACTCCTGCTTCAAGAGGCAACATCTCCTTTGGGAGGACTCGGCATGTTCGTGCCGCTCCTTTTGATTTTCGTTGTCTTCTATTTTTTCATCATCCGCCCACAGCAAAAGCGTGAGAAAAAGCGCAAAGCCATGATTGAGGCGATCCGGAAAGGAGACCGTGTCATCACTGCCGGCGGGATCCATGGAAAGGTACATCAGGTGGAAGAGGGTGGCACAAGTGTCTTACTGGATGTGGACGGGGGGATCAAACTCCGCGTTGAAAAGCAATCGCTTGCATCCGTCAAGGAGTGACGGCCTGAATGAAAGCCCCAGACACGGAAACCTTCGACTCTATTGAGTCTGCCATTGAAGAGATACGTGCCGGTCGCCTGGTGATCG
>JAJEFL010000204.1:0-11553 GCA_022820435.1 Rhodothermales bacterium | reverse complement strand
CAGTTCATTCAGGAACCGGCAGGTCTTCCTGTCGCCTCGCAGACGAAAGCAGATCGTCACATGCTGCCGTGTCCTTGAACCAGCGGGGGACTTTGTCTTACAATCGTTAACGGGCATAGCATCAAGCGGATGATGGTGTGTAGACAATCAGGGAGGCACTATCCTTCCCGATTGTATCCGTTTTATTCACCTGAATGCGAAAGGTTCCCCTCATTGTTACTTATGGATATAATTCCCAATCTATACGAAATAATCAAAATCTGCTTCGGTCCGCACGCGACGAAGAACCTGGAATATTTTTGCAGGCATTATACGGGGGTCCACCCGGATACTGTGGGTCCCTCCCTGCCAGATGTAACGCTCGCCACCAAGCAGGTCAAGCATCTGGAATGGGGCCGCCTGCGGCAAATTCAACGCCTCCAGCGGGAGGTGAAGCTCTCCCTCCTGAACCTGAAACGGATCCAGACTCACGATACAGATGATGGAATTTGTGCCGGAATTCTTCCAGTAAGCCAGCATGAGGGGGTTCTGGATGTTCAAAAATTGAAGGTTCCGCAACTCCTGGAGGGCGGCATTATTTTTCCGGATCCGGTTCATTGCCTGAAACAGACTCTGAAGCGAGTTGGGGTCATTCCAGTTCCATGTGCGGATCTCATACTTCTCATTATTGGCATACTCTTCCCGGTCGGGATGTTTCTCGGCAAGTATATGCTCATACGGGGGGCCATAGACACCGTAGACGGGGGAAAGCGTCGCTGCGAGAACATACCGGATAATATGTGCAGGACGGCCTCCACTGACCAGGTATTCATGCAGGATGTCCGGGGTGTTGGGCCAGAAACTCGGCCGGAAGTATTCCGCAACATTTGTGGAGGTCAGTTCCCGTAAATATTCGGTGATCTCTTCTTTTGTATTCCGCCAGGTGAAGTAGGTGTACGAATTGTTGAACCCCAGTTTTGCCAGCGTATACATGATCTTCGGACGCGTAAACGCTTCGGCAAGGAAAATCAGATCCGGATGCTTCGTACGAAGTCGTCCCAGGCACCAGGTCCAGAAGGCAAGCGGCTTTGTATGCGGGTTGTCAACCCGAAATACACGGATCCCCCGTTTGATCCAGAACTCAAATACGTTCTTGAGTTCTTCCCAGAGTGCACGCCAGTCCGCACACTCGAAATTCAGCGGATAGACATCCTGATATTTTTTGGGCGGATTTTCTGCATAGCGGATGCTGTTGTCTGCCCGTTTACGAAACCATTCAGGATGTTCTTTCACCCACGGATGATCCGGCGAGCACTGGAATGCAATATCCAGTGCCACTTCAAGGCCCAGTTTGCCTGCTTTTTTCACAAACCGGTCAAATGCGGGGAGTCCCCCCAGTTCTTTATGGACGCTGGTATGTCCTCCGTCAGGGCTGCCAATTGCCCAGGGGCTTCCCGGCTCCGTGGGATTCGCCCTCGGATGGTTGTCTTTCCCTTTCCGAAAGGTGATGCCAATGGGATGGATTGGGGGCAGGTATACGATATCAAACCCCAGATCCCGAATGCGCCCAAGGTGTAGTGCTGCGTCATCAAACGTTCCATGCATGCCCGCTGCATTTGCACTGGATCGTGGAAAAAATTCGTACCATGCCGCGAATGCAGCAAGTTTTCGATCAACTTCAACCGTGAGTGTTGCGCTCTGGACTGCGCCTTTCTGCGGATCGTTAGCCAGTGCCAACTGTAAGGATTCCTCCTCCAGGGGGGCCTGGATGTCTCCCCCGGTATACCGCTTTGCAAAGGCGAGGAGTTGGTCACGGGCATCCAGATGTGCATTTACCGCATACTCCTCAAGCAAAGCAGCACCATCCAGGAGTTCTATTTTAAGTTCCGCTTCCGGCATGTTTGCATGAAAGCGGCGGCCATACTGCTGCTGCCATGAACCATAACGGTCAATCCAGGCCCGTACATGGTACGTATAAAGGCCGGGGGTCTGCGTTACAAAGCTTCCCGTATATTCATCGTTGTGGGCTGGTGTCATGCGAATTTCTTCGGTTGCACCACCGAGGCGTGTCACATAGAGTCCTGCGCAAAGCTGGTCATGTCCGTCAACAATTATGTCGGCCGTCACGTTGACACGCTCCCCCACGGTTCGTTTGATGTGCCATTCGCCTTCATGGACACGGGGAGATACGGAAATAATAAAAACACGGGACCAGCGATCAGATGCTGACTTCATATTTTTGTGACAATTTCTTATTCTTGGTGCCGCCGGCAGGGGCATGCTGCCCGCCGGCTTTACAAATCTGCTTTAAAGCGGGTAGATCCCATTGGATATAACCCATGGATAAAACTACAGTATTAGGAGCATATCCTGACCAAAACGGGGTAAATTTTTCCATCTTCAGTGCAAATGCTGATCGGATTGAGCTTGTTCTGCTTGATGAATCCTGTTCCATTGAACGCACCATTGACGTAAACGGACGCACCGGCGATGTGTGGCATGTGTATGTACCGGGGATTCAGGCAGGGCAGCGGTATGCCTACCGGGTCCATGGCCGCTGGGCCCCGAATGAGGGACACCGGTTCAACGGGGCAAAATTACTCCTGGATCCGTACGCCCGCTCCATCAGCAGGATGCCGGAGTGGGACGAAAGTCTATTTGGTTATGACCGTAACCACGCCCCTCATGTCCTGAATCCCGTGGACAGTGCATCCTGTGCACCGATTGGCATGGTCACCGATCCCGCCATCTTAGAACCCTCAAATCCGCGGCTGGATATCCCGTGGACGGACACCGTGATTTATGAAACCCACATCAAAGGCTTGAGCAACCTGAATTTGGAGATTGCGCCTTCGCTTCGCGGAACCTATCTCGGGGCGGCATCGGAACCCACCCTCACCCATCTGAAGCATCTGGGCATTACGACGATAGAATTGTTACCTGTCTATGCCGCGGTGCAGGATGAGCATCTGGTTCGCAATGGTTTATCGCAGTACTGGGGCTATAATCCTCTTTCCTACTTCGCTCCGGATCCGCGCTTCTCGGCGGGGGGACCCTCGACGGCAATTGAAGAATTCCGGGCCATGGTGGATGCGATGCATGATCATGGATTTGAGGTCATTCTGGATGTCGTCTACAATCATACCGGGGAGGGGAACCATACAGGGCCCACACTGTCCTGGCGGGGCATTGACAGTGCTTCGTATTATATCGAAAAACCTGGACAGCCCTCCCTTCTGTTCGACATCACCGGATGCGGCAATACGCTGCGTGCGGAGCATGTGTATGTGCGTCGTCTCATTATGGATAGTCTGCGATACTGGGTGGAGGTAATGGGCGTAGACGGCTTCCGCTTTGATCTGGCCAGCACACTGCTTCGGGAACACAACAAATTCAATCCGCAAAGCGGATGGCTGCACATGATGCAGCAGGACCCTGTCCTGTCCAAAGTAAAACTGATTGCCGAGCCGTGGGATCTTGGCTGTTCAGGATATCAATTAGGGGCCTATCCTCCGCCCTGGAGAGAGTGGAATGACAAGTATCGTGATGTTGTACGCCGTTACTGGTCTGGTGAGCGAGGCATATCAGGGGGGTTTGCCACGCGCATTGCCGGTTCTAGTGATCTGTTTGCGTCAGGGCATCGCCGCCCTTCGTCCTCCATCAATTACGTAACCTCCCACGATGGCTTTACTCTCCAGGATCTGGTATCTTATGAGCGCAAACAGAATCAAGCCAATCTGGAAAATGGTCGGGATGGCACGCCGGCAAACTACAGTCAGAATTGTGGAGAAGAAGGGAATTCCACGAATCCTGCAGTTTTGGCACAGCGGGATCGATTAAAGCGCAGCCTGCTTACGACACTGTTTGTATCCCAGGGAGTTCCGATGATTCTGGGGGGAGACGAATTTGGCCGCTCACAGCAGGGCAACAACAATCCATACTGTCAGGATAACCGGATCTCATGGTATGACTGGAATTTGATTCACTCCAACGGGGAGCACCTCGAATTTGTGCGTGAGCTGATTGCATTCCGCAAGGCCCATCCCTCTCTGCGACGGAACCGGTTTCTCACCGGGGAGACACAAAAAAACGGTTTGCCGGATGCAATTTGGTGGCATCCCGACGGGCGTGTCATGGAATCCAATGACTGGATCTACACCCCGGCATTCGGGATGTGGCTGGCTGCACCGGATATGCTGATGATCTGTTTCAACCCGATGGGTGAAATCGTTCCGTTCATACTCTCCAGTGAATATGAGTGGAGTTGGGGCCTGGGCTGGGGAGAGAGCGCCGTCGTGGCGGGTGAAAACGCAAAAGGAGGGGTCGCCAATGTGGCTCCGCAGTCCGTCCTAATTCTGCGTGCCCAGTCGTCCGCTCTGGATCGTGATGTGGCGTAGCCACCCGTCCGCAGCCTCCCGCAGTCGTATGTGCTGTTTTGGCAGGAGTGACCAGCGCCAGTTCCCATGCGGGGTACCGGGGAAATTCATGCGGGCCTCACTGCCGAGTTCCAGGATATCCTGCACGGGCAGGATCACCATGTTCGCTGCTGAACTTAGGCACCGCTCAACGGCCTTCCTGCATACATCATCATCAGACTGGATTCCCAGATAGTCCTTCGCAAAATTATGCTCATACTCGGTCAGCGTGTTCCACCAGCCGAGCAGGGTATTATTATCGTGGGTACCGGTATATACGCATTGATTGGGCGCATAGTTGTGTGGCAGATGGAGATTATCCATCCCTGCATCAAACCCAAACTGAAGGACCGCCATCCCGGGAAACGCGTTCGCCTGCATCAGTTTGATGACATCCGGTGTAATCACGCCAAGGTCTTCGGCAAGGATGGGCAGGGCGCCTATTTTTTCGGTAAGCTGGTCAAAGAAGGGTTGCCGGGGACCGGGGACCCAGCGTCCGCGGACCGCGGTCTCTTCGGCTGCCGGGATCTCCCAGTAGCCGGCAAACCCTCGAAAATGATCCAGGCGGACGCTGTCGCACAGGCAGAGGGCCCGCTTCATGCGGCGAACCCACCAGTCGAACCCCTTGGCCTCCATTGCTTTCCAGCGATAGATCGGATTCCCCCAGCGTTGTCCGGTTTTGCTAAAAAAATCCGGTGGAACACCGGCAACGACCAGTGGTGCACCGGTTTCATCAAGTTCAAACAGGTCAGGATGCGCCCACACATCCACGCTGTCATGTGCGACATAAATCGGCAGATCCCCCATGATCCGGATTCCTTTCTCTTTACAATACGCATGGAGCCTTCGCCACTGGCAATCAAAAATGAATTGTTCAAAGAGATAGAATTGAATCTCCGACGAGTCTGCTTCTATGGTATCCGGTCTGGGTGGTTTGCGGTCCTCTGCGGACCAAGTTGTCCAGATCCGGTTCCGGTACTGTACTTTTCGCGCCTGAAAGGCGGCATAGGGAAGCAGCCAATCTTTTTCTTGATGAATGAAGGAGGTAAACCCGTCTGTTTTCGGCTGTTTCGCAAACCGTGCGAACGCCTGCCGGAGCAGAGCAGATTTGTAGTTGGAAACGCTCGGATAGTCGACACTGCCGTCTGGATGCGGATAATTGGTGTTGATTTCCGCTTCGGTGGACCATCCATCCTGCACCATCAGTTCGGGGCTGATCAGGAGCGGGTTTCCTGCGAAGGATGCAGGGCTTGCATAGGGAGAATCTCCCAGCCCCACAGGACACACCGGGAGTAACTGCCACCAGGTCTGACCGGCTTCTGCCAGCGTATCCACAAACCTCCATGCTTCCGGTCCTAGATCTCCGATCCCGAACCGGGTGGGCAGAGAGGTCACATGTAGCAGGAGTCCACTGGAGCGCATTGCGTCGTACGAGCGTAAAAACCTCTGCAAACTTCCTTCCGATGATTTCGTGCCATGCAGACCGGAATTCAGATCCAGATTGCCACACCTGACGACCTGTCCGGTATCGTACGCCTTTTTGATGGTTACCGGCAGTTTTACGGGATGGACTCCGACCCTGCGGGGGCCCGGGCTTTTCTCACTGAGCGGATGCAGCGCCGCGAATCCGTCATCCTTGTCGCCACGGCAAAGGATGGGGGATCTGTTGGATTTGTGCAGCTTTATCCGGCATTTTCATCGGTGCGCATGGGGCGAATCCTGATTCTGAATGACTTGTATGTAGCGCAGGACTGGCGTGGTCAGGGGATTGGGGAACAATTGATGGAAGCGGCGAGGGAACATGCTGCACGGAGCGGATGCATTGCTCTTGAACTGGCAACGGAAAAAACCAATAAGCGGGCTCAGCACCTCTATGAGAAACTCGGCTATTCACGAGACGATACGTTCATCCACTATGCACTGGATCTTTAGACGAATTCGCATGGCCGCACGGCCACGGATGATGTCCTTAAATCTCCCTTTCCCCCGGCTTTCCGAAGCATTCGTTGCAGAAACACTTAAATCTCCGTGAATCCAATTGGGATTCGTGTCGGCATCAGCATCCAGTTCCACCACGTATGGGCACACGGTTACGCTGGATAAATCACTGGGAAAACGCGAAGCAATCATCTGCGGGGGAGTTTCGCACGATGATTTACCGTGGGGGAGTCATGCAGAATTTTCTGAATTCCTCGAATCATGGATCTTCCTGTACGGAACTTTACAGGCACAATGAAATTTTTACATAAAATACCTATATTTTATGTGCTTATACATTGTTCCTGTTCCTGTTCATTCCTTTCACAACTTCCATGGTGCCAATAGAACAAAGAGAAGTCTACCAGACAAGAATCTCCCGTATGACGGTAGACAAATTGGGAGTTCGCCTCTATGATCGTGTCAGTGCGGTAGTGGCTGAACTTGTGGCGAATGCGTATGATGCGGATGCCGAAAATGTTTGTATACGGGTTCCCCTGAGTACACTGCTTGCGCGGCGAAATCCCGAGACGGGGCAAATTCAGGAATACGAGTATATGATTGAGGTCCGGGATGACGGGCACGGAATGACTCCCTCGGAAGCAAATGAGCATTTTCTCCGGGTGGGAAAAGACCGGCGCATTGAGCAAGGCAAAACATCCCGGAATTTGAACCGCCCGGTCATGGGGCGAAAAGGTATCGGTAAACTTGCACCCTTCGGGATTTGCAGAATCATTGAGATCATTTCCGCTGGTGGAGATAAAACCGATGAGGGTTACATCGTTTCTCACTTCATTATGGACTATGATAAGATCCTGGAACACAGCGACGAGCCGGTCGAAATGGAGAAAGGAAGATTGGATCGAACCTATCGCAAAGTGCCGGGAACCACTATACGCCTCAAAAATTTTCTTCCCAAGCGTGTTCCTGATCTAACTACATTCCATCGACAATTAGCGGTTCGCTTCGGACTCCGACAGACTGCGTTCAGGGTTAAGGTAGAGGACACGAGGAATCCTGTAGAAAATCCGACCTTTGAAGTCAGTGAATTTGGGATTCCGTTGATGGAGAATACCCGTGTTGAACTTTCTGAATATCCAATAGAACTGGAAGACGGGAGGAATCTCCCCGTTACAGGATGGATGGGACTTGCAAAAGAGGCCTATAAAAATGAGGAGTCAGCCGGGGTCAGGATCTATACCCGCGGGAAAATTGTCGCTACAACCAGAGACTTTGAGAGGCCTGCGGGCTTTACCGGGGAGTTCACTCTCCGCTCCTATCTGGTCGGTGAAATTCATGCCGAGTGGCTTGATGAAGACGAGGGGGAAGACCTGATTACAACCGACCGGCAGGACATTCTCTGGGAATCGGATTATGGAAGAGCCCTTCGGAAGTGGGGAGCGGAGCGTATCAAGGAAGTTGGTGCGGCCTCACGTAAGCCCCGCAGAGACCGTGTTGAGGACCTGTTCATGGGGGTTGCCGGACTGGAAAAAAAAGCGAATAACCGCTTCGCAGACGCAGAAGTGATCAAAACGGCGGTGGCACTTGGAAAACAAATCGGACGGTTTGCGGCAGAAGATGAGTTGCAAGATCAGGAATATGTGGGAGGTCTCGTCGAGTTCATTCTATCTGTGGCTCCCCATAAGGCACTGATGGAGGCTCTTGGGGAATTCCGGCGAGAGGCGTTCGGGGAAGAGGGGGGAGTAGAGCAGCTTCTTGATCTTTTTTCCAAGACCCGGATTGCGGAGATGGCCTCGTATGCTCAACTTTCCTACGAACGTGTTGAAGCGATTCGCCGCCTTCAGCAGATGATTGACGATCAATCAGCCGAGTCCGTACTTCAGAATGTCATTGCGGAGGCTCCTTGGCTGATCGAACCAACATGGACCCCCATCACGGTAAACCAGGGCTTGAAACTGTTCCTTCAGCGATTCGAGAAGTACTATCAGGATCGGTCTGGTGAAGACGTAACCCTTGCAATTCGTCATGTTAACAAGCGGCCGGATTTTACCTTGATCCATATGGGGCGAAAGCTCCATATTGTTGAGATCAAGGCCGTGGGTCATTTATTTGGGAACGAAGACTGGGATCGACTCCATAATTATCTGGATGCATTCTCGGAATTTTTCGAGAAGAATAAAAACTTGGCGGGAGAATTTCAGGACGGATGGATCGTTGATCTGGTCTGTGATGAGGTTCACATTACGGAGCGAAATATGAAACTGGCCTACCAATACTGGAGGGATCAAGAAGGGCGGATAGAGCGGATTTCCTGGGATGATTTTCTTGCAAGAGCGGTGAAAGCGAATGAGGAGTTTCTCAATGCTCAGGATCAGGTCAGGGATCAAGCGGCGCAACTGTCTAAAGAGCGTACAGAACAGTGAAGGCGGTTAGTCTCTTTTCGAATTGCGGGGCCGGCGATATTGGCTATGCTGCGGCCGGCTTCAAGTTTGCGGTGATTGCTGAAATGATCAAAAGGCGTTTAGTGGTTGCATCCATCAATCACCCGGATGCTGCAGCTGTTCACGGAGATCTGCGTAAAACATGGCCTGTTGCGGTGGATGTATTCATAGAGACACATGGCCTTGAATCTCCTGCACTGCTTTCCGGGTGCCCGCCTTGTCAGGGCATGAGTTCCGCCCAGAGCAGGCGAGGACTGGAGGCCGACCCGGATGCGGGTTCTCGTGACGGCAGACAGCTCCGATTTCCGCTGCAAAACTACTCTGTCGTCGACTGAAGGATCACTATGAGGTCTATCCGATCTTAGTGAATCTCAGCGAATTTGGGGTTCCACAGAATAGAAACCGTGCATTTCTGACCTTCGTGCGCAAGGGTACAGCCGCTCTGGATATCCTTAAGCGTTCCGGGAAAACCCCCTTTCCCGCTCCGACACACGGCGGGCCGGGACTTCCGGAGGAGGTCACTATTGATCAGACCCTGCGCGAACTAGGCCTGTCTTCGCTTGATTCCAGATCAGAAATGTCCGCCCGGACTAAAAATGAACCAATGCATCAAGTTCCACGGATGAAGGATCGTTACTATGCAATGGTCGCCTCAATTCCCCCGGGAAGTGGCGCAAGTGCCTGGGAGACCAACCAGTGTTCCGAATGCGGTCATGTTGACGTACCGCCGGAAATCGCCACCTGTCCCCGCTGTAAAGAACCCCTTCTTCGACCGGTTTGCCGTGAACCGGATGGGGCCTGGCGTTTGGTTCAGGGATTCCGTACTTCAAGTTATCGGCGAATGGCTCCGGATCAACCAGCAGCTACGATCACGACTGCAAGTGGGCACCCCAGCAGTGACCGTACACTTCATCTCTGGGAAAACAGAGTGCTGAGCCCCGCTGAATGTGCTTTTTTACAAACGTTTCCATCCGATTTTAAGTGGGGGGATGCCATTGATAGATGGGGACATACGCCCGTTCGCAAGATGATTGGCGAGGCCGTTCCACCACGCTTTACGGAATCGCATGGCAGAATATTGGCCGCACTCCACCAAGGCAGAGATTTGCCTCCAACCATTGATTATAACGATCAACATTGCGTCGCTGCCCGCACCAAGCTTGATGCGTGATTTGGAATCATCGTTTATTGATAGTTTTGAAATCAATTCACGATCATGGGGGCTCCATAATTCTCGAAGCAGCAGTATTTCTTGATTTGAATTGCTGTTCTCCGTCGGCCATCGTCTGGATTATATGTACAATATGCCTTATCTCAGTTGTCATTGATGCTTCCTTAGTGTCCATAGACAATCCCGATGCAGTGGAGTCCTGAGAGCGTGTGATGCGTGGACTCCAGCAAATGGGGAGGAAGACTGGGATTTCTGATTCGCCTCAATGGAATGACTGCTGCGGGGGATCATCAGGTGCGGCGGGAGAGTGCACTGAAGGCCAGCGGCGTGTACTTCATACAGATGCATGCGGACGGTGTACTCCGCAACAATTTACGTCATTTCCCTGAATCAGTGTCTGGAAAATGCTCCCGATTCGCGTGTTTCGCGCCTTGGAGTGGGCAAAATTGGAGGAGGACAAAAAATCCCTTCTGCCAGCACATAGCGGGGGCATGCAGGCTTCGGGCACTGGATTACCACCGTGCAAAAGAGCCGGATTCAAGAGGTCGTGGACAAAGAAGCAGCATATGAGCCCCGCTAGATGGACAATTTCAATCTGATTGCTCAGTAAATTGATCTGAGTACACAACATGGACATTTAGAGCAGTCTAATCCCGAAAAACCAGACTAAAAAGCGTTGCTCAGATTTTCCCTGGCCTTATCCACGGGCGATCCGGTGACTTGGGAAAATTCGTTCTGTTTTTCCTCCCGCTGATGCCTCTAGGCAATTGTCTGGTCTCTCAGAAAGTTACAGAGTCTGCATTTTTCCCAAAAGGCACCGAACTGCTCTGTTCGCCGGCACTACTTCAGCAGTGTCATCATTTTCACGGCTCTGTGCTGTTCGGTTTGCAGAACATAAATGTACGTATCACTGGCAAGTCCCACACCGTCGAACAACACGCTGTGGCGCCCCGCCGGCCGTATGCCCTCCAGCAGCGTCCGTACTTTCTGCCCCAGCATATCGTACACCGTAAGCGTGACCTGCCCGGTCCTGGTGAGCGAAAACTCAATGGCCGTAGACGGATTGAACGGGTTCGGATAATTCTGTGCCAAAGAAAATTCGCTCGGAATCTCCTCGCCCAGTGATTCAATCGATGTCCGTTCACCTGCATCTGTGATCTTTACTTCAACCGAGGCCTGTGTTCCCGCCATGATGCCTGCAGGCAGCGTCCCGAATGTGATCGTGAATGTTTCGTCGTCAAGATCGCTGTCCAGAGACGTAACGATCATGCCGGTGCCGCTCCGTTCATCTTTCGCGATAACAATGGCGGAAAGTGCCCCGTAATCGCCTTCTTCCGCCGTACCCGCAGTCAGGACAAGCGGAATGCTCAGCTCACTGGAGGCCGCCTCTGACAGAGTTGCCATGACCGTTACTTCCTCTCCTTCGGAGACCGGATTCGGAGTGACGGACAGGGTGACCGTTGCATCGTTATCTGTGATCATCAGCGTATATACCTTCATACTCCCCACACTGTATCCCGCACCGCTCGTCAGCGTCAGGATGACCGTCTCGTCGCTCTCGTCTTCGCTATCATCGGCAATCAGGATTGAAATGTTCACCGAGTCCACA
>JAJEFL010000121.1:0-12924 GCA_022820435.1 Rhodothermales bacterium | reverse complement strand
GGCAATCCCTGCACATACTCCATGACCGTGTAGGCCGTGCCGTTGGCCCGAAATAAATCCCGGCAGGTCACGATATTTGGGCAGTCCCGGAATTTCTCCAACTGCTTTGCCTCTTTGAGGAAACGCTCCAGGCCTTCCTCGAATGGCATCTGAAATTCCCCTCTGGTCGGCTGAACCGTTCCGCCCTGGCGGACACATAATTCGGAGGGGAAGTACTCCTTGATCGCAACCTCAATCCCCAATTCCCGGTGTTCTCCTTTGTATACAATCCCAAACCCTCCCTGACCGATCACGGAGTGGATTTCGTACCGACTGAGAATGTCTCCCTGCTGTAGCATACTTGCACGGTGCCAAGAACGACAAATATACTGTAACTGGGGCAATTCCCCGCAGATTTGATCGGCCCATACAGGTTTTTGAGGGGGTGGCTATATGGGATTCCCGGATGCATATGCAAGAGATCCCGAAAGCCTGACTGAAACACTGAACTCTTTGAGGAAGGTCTGATCAAAGGGCCGGTATCCGTAAATTAACGGGAATTTTTTGCCTTCTGGAGGAAACGGGTAAACGGGAAGGTGCAGCCAAAGGAGGTTTGCGAAACAGCCACCGAGGCTTACATCATGCCAGAATCAAACGTCATCGTTCAAATTGACGTACAGAGTGCGCACATGGGGGTGTTTGTAGTTCCACAGAACGAGGTAACCGGCATATATGTTGGATGATCGTCCAATTGGTGAAAATACTCACCTTCATGATAGCGTAAAACACTTTTCTGTCTCGGTGATCAGGCATTCCTGTAATCAGGTGCTGCAATGCTGCGCGGGTTGGTTGCCGAACACAGCGTAATAGCCCGATCCATTCCTTTTTCCCGGTATCCAAACGGTTCTTCCGGGCAGTTGCTATATTTGGGTTGTAAATCAAGATCGCCACCTTGTGCTAATTTGATCCATGCAATCACAGTTCTACTGTGACCGACTCTCACTGGATGTGTTTTTGGTCAGCTGGACCATCCCCGTTATCATTCCGGCAGGCACTTATTCTGATCTAATCCGTAGGAAAAAGCAACAGAACCCACATCGCCGATGATACATGTGAATCCCAAAATCCTGATTTGGGCACGTGAAACCGCGGGATTGACACTACAGGAAGCGGCAACTAAGATCAGTGTGGCGGAGAAGAGCCTAAAGAAAATTGAGAAGGGGGAGAAAGCCCCGTCACATCCAATGCTCCTCAGAATGGCCGACAAATACATGCGCCCATTATTGACGTTCTATTTGGAGGATATTCCGGTTGAATCAGACTACGGTGCTGATTTCCGTGGACTGTCTGAGCAAATTAAACCCAAAGATAAGGCTCTGATTGCGGCGTTGCTGCGATACGCAAAAGCCAGTCAGGGAATGATCAGAGATATTTTGGAGTCGGAGGAAGAGTGTGCTTCACTTCCGTTTGCAGGTTGGTTGAGACGAAAATGGCATCTGCCGAAAGAGCCAGAAATCATGGGGGCGCAACTTCAGAACATGACACAGGGGCAGCACGAGCGTCTGGTTCAGGATGCATTAGATGGGCTGGGCATGGTGCTGGGAGATCGGTGTACCAGAGACATGTACTACGAACAACCTGATTCACTATCTGCGTTCAGGCTGCTTCGATCCTCGTGTGAGGAGTCCGGTATATTCGTTGTTCTAAAGGGGAACTCAGGGGGCGGTCACAATAAATTGTCCTCCAATTTGTTTAGAGCATTTGTGATCGCAGATGACATTGCTCCCTTTATGGTGATCAATAAAGAAGATTACAAATCTGCAATGTCATTTTCCGTACTACACGAAATTGTCCATCTGCTGCTTGATCAAACAGGCATCAGTGACAGTGATCTCCAATCGATAAATCCAGTCGAAAAATTCTGTAATCGTGTGGCGGGACAGTGGCTGCTTCCCGAAGCATTGATCAGGGAAGAACAGATCAACCGGAGAGGAGATCTCTCTGAACTCAAGGAGGTCATATCCCGGGTAGCGAAAAAACGAAATCTCAGTCACACGATGGTGGCAACAAGGTTGAATCAGGAACGGGTGATTACGCATGCGGTATTTCAACAACTGAATCAGTTTTACGCAAAAGAGTGGGAGAGATCTCAGAATCGGAAGAAAGAAACACAGAAGGATAAAAAATCCGGAGGCCCCAATTTTTATAGTGTTCGGCGTAGTGAGTTAGGCAATGGACTGCTTCAGTTCGTCAAGCGGATGATACAACTGGAAAATCTTACGGTCTCCAAGGCGGCGATCATCTTGGCAGCTAAACCCGGTCAGGTTTCTAAACTGTTGAAATCTTAAATGGAATGAATGGATGGTTCAGTCGCTGTATCTTCTTGATTCCAGTTCTGTCATCAGTGTTCACGACAGTTACTATGGATATGATCGTGTGCCGGAATTTTGGGAATGGCTGTATTTTCAGTCCAGAAAGGGGGCTTGTAAAATACCTCTTTCCGTATATTCCGAAATTCGGCCGGGAAACAAGAAATTCGACAAATGGATCAAAAGTAACAGGAAGGACCTGGTTCTTATAAAAAAGGAAAGACTAGAACTCGTTCGGAAGGTGATGTCCGAGGCGTACGGGGAAAACCTCACCGAAATGGATATAAAGAAGGTTGGTGCTGATTCGTTTCTTATTGCATCAGCACTGGAAGATCGAGAATGCCGTATTGTGGTTACCCATGAGATTTCTCAACCCTCAAAAGAGGGAGCGAATCGCAAGATCCCTGATATCTGTGATCAGTTGGATGTCAAGTGGATGAGCACGATTGATTTTATTAAGAAACTTAACTTCAGGACAAAGTGGAAAAGCGAAACACCGAAGTCAGAATTGGATCGTTACTTCAAGCCGCAGGATCCACCGCTTTTCTGATCTCTCAGCACGGCATGACAATGAAGTCTCACGGGTATACCGTTCTGCCAGAGGAAAGGAAGCAGGGTACCCATTCGTGCTCAGTCTAAAACAATCTCCCTGCGGAGGCGGGCAACCGGCATCCCCAACTGCATCCGGTACTTGGAAACCGTCCGGCGTGCAATGTGGTAGCCCTGCTCCTTCAAACTCGTCGTGAGTTCCTGATCCGTCAGGGGGCGGGTCTTGTCCTCCTGCTCAATCATCCCCGCAATGATGGACTTGACCTCTTTGTTGGAGACGCTGATGCCAGCATCCGTGGCAACGCCCTCCGAGAAAAAATACTTGAGTTCATATACCCCAAAATCACACTGAACATACTTGCCGCTCACCACCCGGCTGATCGTGGAAATATCCATGTTGATCCGTGTTGCAATGTCCTTGAGGATCAGCGGACGCAAATGCCCCTCCCCGTACGTGAAGAAGGCCTCCTGGAGGGAGACAATCTCCCGCATGACCGAGAGCATGGTCTTGCGGCGCTGCTGTACGGCATCAATAAACCATTTGGCCGACTCCAGTTTGGAACGAAGGAATTGTCTGGTCTGAGCATCCGACGATTTTGCGGGATTTGACTTCTTCTCCGCAACCATCTGCTCCATCATCTGCCGGTAAGGTTTGGAAACCGAGAGGGTTGGAAAATTCCCCGAATTGAGCTGAATCACAAAGGTCTGGTCTGATTTTCGAACCAGAAAATCAGGGATCACATAGTTTTCCTGGGGCGTGATTGCCCCCTCACCCGGTTTCGGATTGCAGGACTGGATCAGGTCTATCGAAGATTTGAGACTTGCATCGTCAATGTTCAGGCGCTCTTTGATTCGTCCATATTGTCTTCGGGAAAAAGCCGGGAACAGTTTGGTGATCATCTGGATCGCCACCGTACGCCCAGGGGTATCTTCGGACATCAGTTCCAGTTGGATCAGCAGACATTCCTGCACATTGCGTGCTGCAATGCCAGGCGGGTCAAGCCGCTGAATATAACGCAATACATTCAGGACATCCTCTTCCGAGAGTTCCTCCCGGTAGTTGAAGGTGATGTCATCCACGATAGAGGCAAGTTCCCGCCTCAGGTAGCCGTCCTCATCAATGGATCCGATGATTTGTTCGGCAATCAGAGTGTCCCGCCGGTTGAGTCTCAAAAATCCTTTCTGGCTGCGCAGGTAATCCGTCATGGATTCTGCCGCCGTGATCGGCATCTCCCGGTCTTCCTGATGATCGTCTACGCGTGCCTTGTAGCCATACAGGTCATCTACATCCGGGAGCAGATCTTCCAGATCAAATTCTTCATCGCTGCTGTTTTCCAGCGACTCTTCTTCCGATCCCGATATGGGTTCATCCTGGGGCCCGTCCTCCAGAAGAGGGTTCATCTCAAGTTCCTGCTGAATGCGCTGCTCTAAAGCAAGGGTCGGTAACTGCAATAACTTGATATACTGGATCTGCTGAGGAGACAGCTTCTGCTGCAGCCTTAATTCCTGACTCAGATTCAGCATGGTTTGAAAATCTATCCTTATGTTTAGTCGCAATCTGCACTTGAAACGTAGCAGGTGGCTAAGGGGTTTGCAGTGCACAGAGGATATTCTGATAATTTATGCAATACACAATTTGCCGTCGATATACCGATGACTGAGCGTACAGGCACGGTTGCACCTAAAATGCATGATGAGGACTTTGAGAAGCGACTGCGTCCGCAGAAGCTGAAAGATTTTATCGGGCAGGATAAAATTAAGGGGAACCTGAGTATCTTTATGCGGGCGGCGCTAGAGCGCGGAGAAGCACTGGATCATGTTCTGCTGTCCGGCCCGCCGGGGCTGGGCAAGTGTGTGACCGCAGACACCTCTATCGAGACCCCCGGGGGCAGAGTGCCGATGGGATGCCTGATTCCAGAGGACCTGCAACCCGGTGAAACCAGAACCCATGCAGTGACCGTGATCGGGGCAGGGGGCGCAGAGCGTACCTCACATGTGTACGCGAGCGGACGCGGGCCGACGATCCGCCTCTCTACGAGTTGCGGACAATCCATTGAAGGCACGCCAAGACATCCGCTACTGGCAGAGAAGCAGGGTGCACTGACCTGGCGTCCCCTCGCTGCCATACAGGTCGGGGAGAGGGTTTTAGTGTGCCCGGAGCGCCAATCTGCGGATTCAGCAGGACTCGGCCTCACCGGCAGAGATCTGGCGGCTCTGGAAGGTTTTCATGCTCAAAAACCCAAAGCGGCAGGGGAATTTGAGTGGGCGGTGGTCACAGGCATGGCGCACTCCGAGGCAGAAACCTTTGATTTTGTTGTCCCCGGTTCCCACTCATTTATCGGAAACGGCTTCTGCAATCATAACACCACACTAGGGCACATTATTGCGGAAGAAATGGGGGCCACCATCACCACCACATCCGGCCCCGTTATGGATAAGCCGGCAGATCTGGCAGGGATCCTGACCAAACTCCAGGAAGGCGATGTTCTGTTCATTGATGAAATGCACCGGCTCTCCCCGCTGGTCGAAGAGTACCTCTATTCGGCGATGGAAGATTACTATATTGATATTGTGATTGACAGCGGACCAAATGCACGAAGCGTAAAGATTCCACTCCCCAGGTTTACGATGGTCGGGGCAACCACCCGAAAAGGGTTGTTGACCGCCCCCCTGCGCAGCCGGTTCGGGATTGATTTTCGATATGACTACTACAGTGCCGAACTGCTTCAGGCCATTCTGACCCGTTCTGCGAACATTCTTGACGTTTCCATTGAACAAGAGGGGGCATGGGAAATCGCCCGCCGCAGTCGGGGGACCCCGCGCATCGCAAATCGTCTCCTGCGTCGTGCGAGGGACTTTGCACAGGTGGAGGGAGATGGTTGTATAAGTCTCAAAACCGCAGACCGGGCACTGACGGCTCTGGATGTGGATACCGAAGGACTAGACGATATGGATACGCGTATTCTTCTGAGCCTGATTGATAAATTTGACGGGGGACCTGCCGGACTCTCCACTTTGGCGGTCTCGGTGGGCGAAGAAGCAGGAACGATTGAAGAAGTGTACGAACCCTACCTGATTCAGGAAGGGTACATGCAGCGAACCTCCCGGGGACGGATCGCAACGAAACGGGCCTATACGCACTTCAAGCGAAAAATTCCCGGCGCAATGCCGATGCTCTTTGATGAGCAAAACGAGAAACCCTCCCAATGAATTCACTAGCCATTCTCCCCTTTCTGCGGATTCGTGCCTGTGCCGCGTGGCAGTGCCAGAAATGTGCCACCGCCGTAGACAGGCTTACGCCAGCTGCCGGTCCGGGCATAACCGCAGAGACAAGCGTATCAGGATGTGCACCATTCAACTGGGTGCACATAAATCCATATACCCCGAATTCCCGGTCCTAACGGTTCATGCAAAATACCGATCTGGCGCTGACAGATTTTTTGCGCGCACTCAAAAGAGAGAGTCAGGGAGAGGTCAGGACGGACGAATACAGTCGTGTCCTCTACAGTACGGATGCCAGTATTTACAGCGTGATGCCGCATGGTGTCTTTTTCCCAGCCTCAAGAGATGATGTGCACGCGGCGGTGACGCTTGCGGCGAAGTTTGGGGTCCCGATTCTTCCTCGGACCGGGGGCAGCAGCCTGGCCGGGCAGGCGGTCGCCGAGGCAGTCGTGATAGATTTTACGCGCCACTTGAACCGGATCCTGGAGGTGAACGAGGCCGAAGGATGGGTGCGGGCCGAGCCAGGGCTTGTACTGGACGAACTGAATCACAGGATCGCACACACCGGTCTGCAGTTTGGGCCGGATCCGGCCAGCAGCAACCGTGCGGCTTTGGGGGGGATTGTCAGCAATAACTCCACCGGAAGCCACTCAATCTGTTACGGCATGACCGCCGATCATGTTCTGGGGATGAAGGTCGTACTCAGTGACGGCTCGCAGGCAGTCCTTGGCCCGTTAGAGGAAGATGAACTCCAAAAAAAGGCGGAAAGAAGCGGGGCGGAGGGGGAACTCTATCGGGGAATCATGGAGTTGACCCGGTCGCCGGAACACCGCAAAACGATTACGGAGGGAACGCCCCGCCACTGGCGGCGCTGCGGGGGATACAATCTTGACCGGTTGGTTGGAAGTGGACCGTCCTTCAGGATGCCTCAGGATGAGCGGTTTAATCTGGCCAAACTGGTATGCGGTGCGGAGGGTACTCTGGCCGTAATTCAGGATGTAACACTGAACCTAGTCCCCATTCCGGAGGCTCGGGGTCTGGCGATCGTCCATTGCAGGTCCACCGCGGAGGCGCTCCGGCAAATTCCCGCCATCCTGGAAGCAAACCCCAGTGCAATTGAACTGCTGGATAATCTGGGATTACGCTTGTGCAAGGATGTCCCCGAATATGCACGGCTCCTTCCAACCTTCATTGAGGGGGATCCCGATTGTATTCTGATTACGGAGTTCTATGGGAGTGGAGAGAGTGAACTCCGATCCAAAATTGAATACCTGCGCAGGGTGCTTGCCGTAGAGGGGAATCCGGATCGTGTCCTGCCGGTGCTGGAATCTGGACGGCAGCAGAATGTATGGGCCGTTCGGAAAGCAGGCCTGGGGCTGTTGATGAGTATCAAAGGGGATCATAAGCCCATCCCGTTTATCGAGGATGCAGCAGTTCCCACCGAGCATCTGGCGTCGTATGTGGGGAAGATCGGTGAGTTCTGTGAAGCACGCAATACCCGGGTCGCCTACTATGCACATGCCAGTGCAGGCTGTGTTCATATCCGTCCACTGCTGAACACAAAAGATGCATCGGAAATTGCCAAGATTCCCGAAATCCTCGACTTTGCAGTTGAGTTATTACAGGGGTATGGAGGTGCGCTTTCCAGTGAACACGGAGACGGGCGGGCACGGAGCTGGATGAATGAGCGATTCTTTGGACCAGACCTGTATCAATTGTACCAGAGGGTTAAGTCACTGTGGGATCCCGAGGGAATCCTGAATCCGGGCGTGGTGGTGGATGCATGTGCCGGGACAGAGAATTTGCGTTACGGGTCCGACTACGAGGTGGTTCCTCTGGAGTTGAATCTTGATTTCAGCGCGGAACACGGGTTTGATCGTGCGGTGGAGATGTGCAACGGGGCGGGCATCTGCCGGAAGCAGATCTCCGGCGTGATGTGTCCGAGTTTCATGGCAACGCAGGAGGAGGAGCATACCACCCGGGGCCGTGCCAATGCCCTGCGGGCGGCCCTGTCCGGCGTATTGCCCCGGGAAGAACTGACCAGTAAGCGGATGTATGAGGTGATGGATCTGTGTGTTGAGTGCAAGGCATGCAAGTCCGAGTGCCCGTCATCGGTGGACATGGCGAAGATTAAATTTGAGTTTCTGGCACAGTATCATAAGCGGCATGGCATTCCGCTGCGCACACGCATGTTTGCGGATATTGCCAAAGTCAGCCGCCTGGCCAGCGGGTTCCTTGCGCCTGTGTTCAACGGGGTACTGGGGAGTTCTCCCGTACGTTTTGTACTGGATCGTGCATTGGGGATCTCCATGCAGCGCAAGATGCCAACCTTTGCGCGGCAGCCCTTCACGGCATGGTTCAAGAAGCATGCATCTGACGGGCGGCCGAGGCCGCAGGTGGTGCTGTTTCATGACACCTTCAATACCTTTAACGATCCGCATGTCGCGATTGCCGCCGTTGAGGTGCTGGAAGCTGCCGGCTTTGAGGTGCTTCTGTCGGGGCACCGCTGCTGCGGGCGGCCATTGATTTCGAAGGGGATGGTCCGGAAGGCGCGTGCGGCTGCAAAGGATACAGTTGCCCGGCTGCTTCCGTACGCAGAGCGGGGGCTGCCCATTATTGGTCTGGAACCGAGTTGTCTGCTGTCGATGCGGGACGAGTATCTGTACCTGCTGCCGGAGAGTGAGGACGCACGGGTGGTTGCCCGGCAGGCGGTACTGTTTGAAGAATTTATTGCCCGACTTGCGGAGGAAGGGCAGTTACCGATGACCTTTACAGGCGCAGCCAAAGAGGTGCTGCTCCATGGGCACTGCCATCAGCGTGCGCTTGTGGGAACGGAGCCGACACGGAAGATTCTGGCGTTACCTGAAAATTACCATGTACGTGAGGTGGACTCCAGTTGCTGTGGCATGGCAGGTGCATTTGGCTACGAGAAAGAACACTACGCAATCTCCAGAAAGATGGCGGAGCGCCGCCTTGTTCCCGAGATGCGCAGTGCCGGCAGGGATGCGCTGATTGTTGCGCCCGGGACCAGCTGCCGCCACCAGCTGCAGCACTACGACATTGAGCGTGTGCTGCATCCGGCGGAGGTGCTTCGGGATGCCATGATCCCGCCAGTGGATAAGTCCGCTGAAAATTCCTATTCGTCCTGACTGCCGAGTTTTTCTGCCCGATAGCCACCGGCCCGGAGATCCCGTATCAGGAGAAGTCCAAATACTGCGATCAGGATAAACCCATAGGGAGCGAGTGTGCGGAACGAGCGTCGCCCGCCTGCATTGTCTGCGGGGTTCAATTCTGCCTGCGCCCGCTCTACGACCTCCAGTTCAACCCCGGATCCGCCGATGGCCCGAAGTGCCTGCATGGTGCTTCCACGGGGCAGATTCCCCTCCGGATCACGCTGGTTCAGCACCTCCTGCACGGTCGCATTGATCGCCATAATATCTTCGGCCTGACTGCCGGCAGTTTCGGCCGCTCCCGGGAACTGGAGATTTACATCTTCAAATATTTCGACAACCACCGCATTGTCCAGGGTGTCGTGGCCGCGATCATCGGCGACCCCTCCTAACCAGGGGGTGACAAAGAAGGAAGCCAGCATGCCAACAGCCCCCATCACGCCAAGCCCCAGGGCTCCGCTCTTCGGGTTTCGTTCCGACACATAGCCCAGCATGGTGGGCCAGAAATAAGCAATCCCGGTGGCCCAGATCGCCGCTGTCAGAAATGCCATCAAGGTGGACTCTGCCATACTGAACAGATAGAGTCCCAGTGTGGCGAGGACTGCACCCCCAAACAGGATCCCGGTTGGTGTAAGAACCCGGACGACCGGCCCTGCAAGGAGGCGGAGCGTTCCCATGATCCCAAATACGAAGCCAAAGACGAGGAGTCCATTGATCCCGCCTGCCTGAAGTACCGGGGGAACCCAGCTTGAGGGAGGCAGTTCCATTGAGGCCGTAAGCAGCATCATCGGTAACATGATGAGCATGATGGGAGCAAAGAGGGCCTTGAATGACTCCCCTACCGAGACTCCTGCCTGAACCCCTTCCGTCTGCGGGAAAGGGGCACTAAACATCATCAGACCATATCCCAATGCAGGAACCAGGATCAGCAGCGGCTGTGCACGCCAGCCACCTCCAAGATTTGCAAAGACCAGGGTCAGAAGGATGGCAGCGATCAGATTCCCGTAGGGGAACCACATGTGAAAGTGGTTCAGCCTGGAGGTTTTATTATCCGGGTAGAGCGCGGCGACCAGCGGGTTACATCCGGCTTCAACGAGACCTGCACCAAGTCCGGCGCACAGCGAACCCGCGACAGCAGGTACATAGCCCTGTGCCGTCATGATCAGAACAGCTCCTGCCACATGCGTTACAAATGCACCCCGCACGATCCATCGCATTCCGATGATATCGCAGAGCGGAGAAAAAATGGCCTGACTGATGGTAAACCCGATAAAGAATACCCCGGTGAATACCCCGAGTTGTGCGTTGGTGAGAACAAATTCTGATTTGACCGAGAAGGCGATGCCGGAGATGACGGTGAAGGCAAACGCTGTCGTCAGCAGGGCAAGACAGCTGCCATAAAAGAGACGATTACGACTAATCATGTGACTGGAGTCAATTAAGAGTTGGATTCCGATGAAGATGAAATTGTGAAGATTTGGTTAATATACATAAATCCCGGTTACATATGAGGTTGTCGTTGAGACCTGGGATTGGTCGTGCAGGGTGTGATGGAGTATTTGGTAGATCTTTTCAGGCAAAGTGCACTGAGTGCTTTCCCATATCTACCTCATCCCGGCTCATGCTCTCGTTTCTGCATACCCGTGTGATTGTGCGGCGTGTGCGTTCATCAAACTCTGGAGCGGTCTGCACCGGATCTCGGCGGCCCGGATGTCCTGTGCCGCCGGGGTTCGTATTTTCAGGAATCCGCTCCACGGGGCATCTTTTCCCAGTTGGTCACGGTCTGCACATCTTTTTTGCGCTGTCCCTGCTCATCGTCGACTCCCGTCCGGTTTTTACAACTTGTGCAGTGTGTTCTGCAATTGCTCCCAAAATTGACAAATCTGATCATTCAGCACCCCCCTATACGGTTTGCGCTTCTGCGGCAGACTGGGGTGTGCATCGGCTGCTGCTGTGCCTGCTCGGTGATCCGGTCTTCGTGGTTCCGCATCGCCCCCACCACTTGTACGCTCATCTTCCTATACCCCCATGCCTTTCGCGCATGTATCTTCGGAACGAATATATTTTTGACTTCATCTTTACTTGATATGATCAACCGGGTGGGGGTAAGTGGTCAAAGAGATTTGATTCCGTGGTCGGGGATACACGTATGGCAGGGAGTTGACGGAGGATATGGTCCGGAAATATAAGGGCTTGACCGGATTTCCGGGGAACCCCGGATAGGTCGCCATGTTGTCAGATTACCCATGAGCGGATGCCGTATGACGAAGTCAGGAGCATGCAGTCAGTTTGGTTTCCAGTCTGAGTGTGGGGGACAGACTGGCATAGAGGTAGGCCAAACATTTGACGGAACTTCGCGGAAGAAGGCCGCATCCGCATTCAGGGGACCGAGTTGATATCAGCGAAACCTGAAGCAGGCACACGGTGTGGAGCCCGGGAAGTATAAGACATTCCTCCCTTCCTGATCGGTCTTGCTGGCGGAGATCGTGAAGCGGCCGTTATGGGCTTCCAGGAATGCCGCCTGAACTCCAGCCAGTTTGGAGACGCGCAGCATGGCATCGGACATGAGCGTGAGCAGGGCCGATCCCCGGCATCCGGGGAGTCCCTGCCGGGCAGTCTTTTTAACAATGAAATTCACGCCATCAAAGGAGACTTCGGCCCCCTGTCCAGAGTGGCGATCACATCCTTCGGCCCGGCTGCGTACGAAGGTTTGACGGGTCAGGAGTTGACAGGCGGCGCTCGGTTCCCGCCAGTTGTCAGCCAGACTGGACAGTGGCGGGGTAAGACTCAAATTTGCAGGCACCAGTCTCTTCCATAATCGTTTGGCAAGATATTCTGCAAGGAGGGGGTCGGTCAGGGTGCACCGCTCCAGTTTGGGTTTCCCGTGTGTTCAGGGCGGACTGGCAGGTCAGGAGAGTATTTGCCCGGATGGAACTTTGAATGGGGGTATGGATTTCCGGGGCAGTCTAAGAGCGTTTGCGAGGACAGAAAATGGCATTTGGCGTGTGATAGACACCTGAATCAAAAAAAAGTCGAGCAAGATATGAACCATTATCAAGGATTGCCGTATACTTGCCCTAGATTGTTCCTTTTCTGGTGAGAGGGGGCAGTTAGTTTCGTTAACTTTTAACAAATTCTCAAAAAAATGAAGTTTTTAGTTTGCTTGGCATGTACGTGCCTATTTCTTCTCGCTGGCAGTGTTCTTTCCGTCCAATCTCAAAGTGGGCCCGTAACCAGAGGGCTTAGTTGCGATAATGGTGTGTGCAAAACTACGGTTACAGAGAGTGGCGGAGGATGGACACAGACCATTAATTGTGGCGATGAGGAGCACGTTTTTTATGGTACCGGGTCCTATGGAGGATCTGTTTGCGGCATAACCATGAACTGATCTGCCGTAGATGAAGTTCATTCCCATTCCCCGCATATTTCCATCTCTTAGATGGGGATGTGCGGGGATTCTGTTTCTTTTATTCTCCTTGACTGCCTGTCAGAACGGAGAAACAGTGCTTACTCGATTTGAAGATTCTCCGGTTATTGACAGTTTACTGGAATCTGCGCCACACTTCGTGGTCAATACGGACATTGAACCGGAAAGATGGACAGCAACGACTAGGTTGGGTTTTCCAACTGACTCG